>NZ_JAMYOY010000014.1:0-179269 GCF_040320115.1 Mesorhizobium sp. M0802 | reverse complement strand
CCATGCCTTGCGATATCGCTGGCGCGAACCACCACGAAAGCGCAAGTTTCAGTCCATGCCAAAGCTATCTTAGCGCCTATGCCCTTGAGGGGGAGATGTCGCCGAAGGCGACAGAGGGGGTCGCCTCTCGTAGAGCGCCAACCTCCTTCCGCCGCAGTAGGTCGAGCCCGGTCGGACCGACCCCCTCTGCCCTGCCGGGCATCTCCCCCTCAAGGGGGGAGATTGGCAGCTCGCGCGCCTCGGTTACCAGTCGAGCTTGAACGCAAGCTTGCCGAAATGCTGCCCGCCTGCCGCCATGTGCGCGTAGGCTTCGGCCGCCTGCTCCTGGCTGAACACCTTGTCGACGACCGGGTCGATGCGGGCGGCGGCGATGGCGCGGACGGCGGCGCGAAGGTCAGATACCGACCCGGTGTTGTTGCCGACCACCTTCAGTGCCTTGATGATGATCGGCAGCAGGTCGACCGTGGCCTCGGCGCCGGTGACGAAACCGATGGTGAACAGCGCCCAGCAGGGGGAGGGGGACGTAGCGAAGCGAATATCGGTTAAGAGGGCGTCACCTCGTTCGCTTCGAACCGATGCGGATCGAAAAGCTGAGACGATGGCGTTCTGCGGAGCCTGGTCGAGATAACGCAGGCCAGGACTGCTGCCGGGTCGCCGGCGCGTCAGCCAAGAGCGAGCGGCGCACTTCGAGAGTGCATGCCGCCCGTCCGGCGCCGGGCCGTCAATGCTGTTGTTAGGAAACCCCCCAGCCCCGTCTCAACCGCCACGGCCATGGCGTGACCCATGGCTTGCTATACGCATGCAGCGCCGCGGTCTGTCAACGCCGCCCGCGATGGCCGCGGGAGGTCGCTTTTGCGCCTCCCGGCCAGCTTTCCAGCCGGCCTCGCGCAAGTCATTCGCCGCTGCAAAATGCGCTTGAAATGGCGGTTTTCCGGGTTTTCCGGCCGCTCCGGAGCGGACCTTTGGCACGCCAGAGGTCGCGATCTAGGCGCTTGAATCGATTGCCTTTCGCGGCTGAAAACGTTTCAGGAGCCCGGTTGTAGACCTGACTTTTTTTGGGTGTATTTCCCTGACGTCAATTTTGCAGCCCGCCTGATCGACCTACTGGAGGCAAGCCTCAGGGACTGGCGTCGGCCGCCTGAGTCTCTCGGACCGACGGGCGCCGGACCATGCCGCTGACGACATAGGCCGCCGCGCCCAGCGCCGTGATCCAGAAGCTCGTCGGCCAGTCGGTCAGGAAGGCGAGCGTCAGGCTGATCCAGGCGATGATCACGGCAAGCGCGATGGACGTCAGCACGCCGGCTCCGACGCCGCTGGTAAGCCTGAGCGCGGTGGCTGCAGGCGCCACCATCAGCGCGAAGACGAGCAGCACGCCGACGATCTGCACCGCCTCGGACGTGGCGACGGCGACCAGCACCATGAACAGGGTCGAGACAAGAGTGAGCGGCACGCCGCGCGCTTCGGCGAGTTCCGGCTGCAGGCTGGCGAACAGCAGCGGCCGCGCGATCAGCAAAAGCGCGACAAGGATCGCCACCGCCAGCACCGCAAGCACGATGACGGTGCGCAGGCTGATGCCCAGCACATTGCCGAACAGCACGTTGGTCGCCTGCGAGGCGAAGGCGGTGTAGAAATGCAGAAACAGCAAGCCCAGGCCGAGCGACAGCGTCAAGACGATGCCGATGGCGACGTCGCGATGCGCGCGCTCGCCAAGCAGGCCGATGCCGATGCCGGCGGCGACGGTAAACACCGTGAGGCCGAGAAACGGCGACAGCCCGATCAGGCCGGCGCCCGTGGCGCCGGGAAAGCCGACATGGGAGAGCGCATGACCGGCGAAGGTCTGGCCCCGGAGCACGAGGAAATAGCCGACCGCGCCCGAAACGATGCCGACGATGGTGCAGGCATAAAAGGCGTTGCGCATGAATTCATAGTCAAAGATCGTGGACATGCGCCCCGCTCTCCAGTTCGACATCGTCGGCCATGACGAAGATGCGGCCGGCAACCCGCACCACATTGATATGCGTGCCGTAGAGTTTCGACAGCACCGGCCCGCTGATGACCTCGTCGACGGAGCCGATCGCCGCCTTGCGGTTGCCGAGATAGAGCACGCGGTCGACGGCGCGCAGCAGCGGGTTGATCTCGTGCGAGCAGAACAGCACGGCAATGCCGAGCCGTTCGCCGATCTGATGCACCAGGTCGATGATCGCGCGCTGATGGCCCGCGTCAAGACTGATCAGCGGCTCGTCGAGCAAAAGCAGTTGCGGATTGCCGATCAAGGATTGCGCGATCAGGATGCGCTGGCGCTCGCCACCGGAAAGCTCGCCCAGCGGCCGCCGCGCAAGGTCGCCGGCGCCTACCTCTTCAAGAGCCTTCCACGCCGCCTCCTTCTCGGCAGCCGATGCGACGGGCCAGCCCCAGCGATGCCCGCCGGCGGCACTCAGCACGAAGTCGAGGCCGCTGACGCCGACATCGCCAAGCGCGCGCCGCGCCTGCGGCATATAGCCGATGTCGGCGTTGCCGCGCGTCGGCGATTTGCCAAACACCGAAATGGCGCCGCCGGCCGGTTTGATCAGGCCGAGAATGGCGCGCAGCATCGTCGTCTTGCCGGCGCCATTGGCGCCGAGCAGGCCGACAAAGGCGCCTTGCGGTAGAGAAAAGGAGACGTCGGATAAAACCCGGCGTCCCCCATAGGTCAGCGTGACCTTGTCGAATTCGATTGCGTTCATTTAGTCACATTCATTCGCAGTCACGTTCATTGTGTGCGGGCGGCGAGCGCCTTCTGAACCGCGTCGATCTGGCCGCCGAACCAGGTCTGGATCGTCTGGCCCGCCGGTTCCGTCTCGGTGACGCCGATGACAGTGACCTTATTCTGCCTGGCGATGTCGAGCAGCCTTGTCGTTGCCTCGTCGGTCACCTGCGAATTGTAGAACAGGATCTTGGCCGAGCCGTCCTTCAGGCTGTTTTCGAACGCCGCCACCTGCGTGGCGCTCGGCTCCGCATCGTTCATCAAAGCCACCTGGAAATCGTAGTTCAGCATTTTCAGGCCGAGCGCTTCCGCCATGTAGCCGAAGACCGGCTCGGTAGCCGTCACCTCGGTGCCGGCATAGGTGTTCTTGACCTCGGCGATTTCCTTGTCAATGGCCTCGAGCGAGGTCTGGAATGCCTTGAGATTGGCCTCGTAATGCGCTGCATTGGCCGGATCGCGTTTGGCAAGATCGGCGCTCAGCGCCTTGGCGATGGCCGGCAGCGTCGCCGGGTCGTACCACAGATGCGGGTTGTCGCCCGACTTCTTGCCGATCAGGTCGGCGGCGACGATGGTCGTGCGATCCTTGGCTGTCGAGGCCGACAGCAGCTTGTCCATCCACGGATCGTAGTCGGCGCCGTTGTAGATGACGATCTTGGCGTCGGCGATGGTGCGCGCCGTCGACGGGCTGGTCTCGAACAGATGCGGATCGTCATCGGGATTGGCCAGGATGCTGGTGACGGCGACGTTGCTGCCGCCGATCTGGCGGGCAAGGTCGCCATAGAAATTCTCGGCCGCCACGATGGTCAGCTTGTCTTCGGCGCGGGCAGCCGTGCCGGTCAAAAGCGGCACCGCGACGAGCAGCGCGGCGAGAAAGGGAATGCGACGCATCCGTGGTCTCCTTGCAGTCTGAAAGGTATGTCGCCGGAGAGGCGGGCTGTGTAACTGTATAACAGTAACAATATAACGTTTGCGTCGAAAATACGGCTGATGTCAATGGGCTTTTCGAGCCGCGCAGTTTTTCACGCGCACAAATGCGTGAGCGGCCTGCGCCGATCAGGCGGAGCCACTCGTGGCGGTATCCTGATGAATTCGCGGCGGGTAAATTCCTGCTTGTTGCCGTCAGTTTTGCGGACGCCTTCCCTCCCACGCGTGCTGCAACAGGGCGCGGATTGCGGCGCGGTCGAAAGGCCGCGGATTCGAGTATGGGTTCCTGGTCGCAATCTCGGCGGCGCGGTCGAGATCGGCCTGCTTGAGGCCGAGTTCTTTCAATGTAAGGGGCGCGCCGACCGCCTTGGCGAAATCGTGGAGACCGCTACCGGCGCTGCCGCCAAACAAGTCGGCGACCGGCTTCAACAAGTCGGGCACCGCGGCGGCGTTGAAGCCGATCGTGTGCGGCAACATCACCGCATGCGTCTCGGCATGCGGCATGTCGAAAGAGCCGCCCAGCGTGTGACAGATCTTGTGATGCAGCGCCATGCCGACGGCGCCGAGCACCGTACCGCACAGCCAGGCGCCGTAAAGCGCATCGCCGCGTGCATCGATATTTCCAGGCTCCTTGGTCAACACCGGCAGCGCCGCCGCCATGGCGCGCAATCCTTCTTTCGCCATCAGGGTGGAAATCGGATGGCGATCCTGCGCGTAAAGCGCTTCGGCCGCGTGCGCCACGGCGTTGAGTCCTGACGCGACGCTCATCGCTATCGGCAGGCCGACGGTCAGCTCTGGATCGTAGATCACCACTTCCGGCAGGATCCTTGCGTCACGCATTGTGGTTTTTTCGCCGTTCTCGGTCTGACCGAGGATCGGCGTCACCTCCGAGCCGGCATAGGTGGTCGGGATGACGATCTGCGGCAGGTCGGTGCGCCAGGCGATCGCCTTGCCGAGACCGGTGGTAGAGCCGCCGCCAAGCGCGACAACGCAGTCAGCCTTGACCTCGGTCGCCTTGGCCATTGCCGTTTGGGTTATCTCGACCGGCGTGTGCATGGCGGCGCCCGAAAAGGTGCCGGCCGCCAGCGCGCCGAGGGATTTGGCAAGCGCCTCGCCGTCGGCAGCCCGATGCGGCGTCGACAGCACCAGCGCGCGATTGCAGCCGAGTTTTTCGATCCAGGTGCCCACCTCGGACGACGCGCCATTGCCGAAGACAATATGCGCAGGGCTGCCGGAGTAGGTGAACGTCCTTGTCATGCCGATCCGCTCCCTTTGCATATTATCACTGTGACGGAGCCGAAATCGAGCGACCAGCTCTCGCCGCCGGCGACATCGTTTGCGTCGTCACCGTCTCGCAAGCGGGGCCTGATCTCTCCCGCGTACTCGCAAACGTATCGCCTTGACCACAAAAACGTCAAAAAAGTATCAGTGAGGTGGACACACCGTGGTGGCGGCTGCATGAATTGCCGCCTAAGCTTCGATCACTGCAGAGAGCGGCAAACGCGGCCTGCGGGAGATGGCACTGCAACTGGTCGCATGACCGGACCGGCGCCGGGAGGAACTGACATGAATCCGGACTTGGAAGTCGTCCAGATCAGACGCGGCGAGTCGTTCAAAGCCTGGGCCCACGGCTACCCCTTCCACACGGTGCGCTGGCACTTCCACCCCGAATACGAAATCCATCACGTCGTCGCCACCACGGGCCATTATTTCGTCGGTGACTTCATCGGCGAGTTCGAGCCCGGCAATCTCGTGCTCACCGGACCCAACCTGCCGCATAACTGGGTCAGCGACGTGCCGGCAGGCGCCAGCGTGCCGCTGCGCGGCCGCGTCGTGCAGTTCTCGCAAGAGTTCATCGCCGACGCCACCGCCGCGTTGCCGGAACTTGCCGGTTGTGAAAACATTCTCGAGCTCAGCCGCCGCGGCGCGCTGTTCTCCATCGCTACCGCCAAGCTCACCGCACCTGTGCTGGCCGAACTGGTCGAAGCGCAAGGCGTGCGTCGCATCGCTTTGTTCATGGAGCTCATCGAAATTCTGAGCCGCGCCGCCGATGTGAGGACGCTCACCAGCGCCAGCTATCTGCCAGATCCCTCAGGCTTCATGTCGGCCGGCGTCAACAAGGCGCTTGCCTATATCAACGCCAACCTGACCGAGCCGTTCAGCGAAAGCGATCTGGCGGCGATCGCCGGCCGCAGCCCGAGCGCGTTTTCGCGCAGCTTCCGCCGCCATACCGGCATGGCGCTGGTGCAGTATGTCAACCGGCTGCGCATCAACCTTGCCTGCCAGCTGCTGATGAGCGAGGCCGACATGCCGATCACCGAGATCTGCTATGCCGCCGGCTACAACAACATCTCGAATTTCAACCGCCAGTTCCTGACCCAGAAAGGCATGTCGCCTTCGCGCTTCAGGGCCCTGCTGGCGGAAAACGTCAGCGCGGAGATTGCCGCCTAACAGGGAGGACCGGGAGGAGCCTAGACATTTACTGAGGTAAGAACGCGGGGTGCGTTGGAGGCGCCCCGTGCTGGAGATCGCTTGTCCCGAAATCCAGGGATATCAAGGGGATGCGCAGCACGGATCAAGTGCTCCGTTGTTCCTCGCAACAGCCGACTGCAGTCAAGGCCCGGCGCCATGTGGTGTCCAGGGCTTCATGAAACCATTCCTTGAAACGGAGCTATCAAAATGACCAGATTTGCCTGGAAATCGACGGGAGCCATTGCGCTCACTCTGTCTCTTCTTGGCGGCACCGCTGCCTTTGCCGCCCCGGTTACCGACGCCACGGTCGCCTTCTTGATGCCCGACCAGGCCTCGACGCGCTACGAGCAGCACGACTATCCCGGCTTCGTCGCCGAGATGAAAAAACTCTGCCCCGGCTGCAAGGTGATCTACCAGAACGCCGATGCCGACGCCTCGCGCCAGCAGCAGCAGTTCAACTCGGTAATCTCGCAGGGCGCCAAGGCGATCGTGCTCGACCCTGTCGACTCGACCGCCGCCGCCTCGCTGGTCAAGCTGGCGCAGAGCCAGGGCGTCAAGGTCATCGCCTATGATCGCCCGATCCCGACTGCACCTGCCGACTTCTACGTCTCGTTCAACAATGAAGGCATCGGCAAGGCCATCGCCGACTCGCTCGTCGAACACCTCAAGGCGCTGAAGGTCGACCCCGCCAGCGGCGGCCTGCTGCAGATCAACGGATCGCCGACCGACGCGGCCGCCGGGCTGATCAAGAAGGGCATCCATTCCAGCCTCGACAACAGCGGCTACAAGATCCTTGCCGAATACGACACTCCGGAATGGGCGCCGCCGAAGGCGCAGCAATGGGCAAGCGGCCAGATCACCCGCTTCTCCACGCAGATCGTCGGCGTCGTTGCGGCCAATGACGGCACCGGTGGTGGCGCCATCGCCGCCTTCAAGGCCGCCGGTGTCGATCCGGTGCCGCCGGTGACCGGCAACGATGCGACCATCGCCGCCCTGCAGCTGATCATCGCCGGCGACCAGTACAACACCATCTCCAAGCCGAGCGAGATCGTTGCGGCGGCTGCAGCCAACGTCGCCGTCCAGCTTCTGTCGGGCGAGACGCCGAAGGCCGAAATGACCCTCTACGACACCCCGTCGCAGCTGTTCACGCCGGCGGTGGTGACGCAGGAAAACCTCAAGGCCGAGATCATCGACAAGAAGATCAACACCGCCGAAGAGCTTTGCGTCGACCGCTATGCCGAAGGCTGCAAGAAGCTCGGCATCACAAAGTGACAATGCAGGTCGCCCCAAAAGTGCGCAGCGGTTTTGGGATAACGACATGCATAAAAGGATGACCTAGGATCCTGATCCTGCTTTCCGGCCGCCCTTGCGGCGGCCGGAAGTTCGCAGTCACTCTTGACCGTCCATCCGGAAAGGTTTGCCACCATGTCTGACATCTCTGACGGACCGGTTTCGGCAGGCGAGCTGGTGCTCAGCCTGCGCGGCATCTCGAAGAATTTCGGCGCCGTTTCGGCGCTCACCGATATCGATCTCGACGTCCATGCCGGCGAGGTGGTGGCGCTGGTCGGCGACAATGGCGCCGGCAAGTCGACGCTGGTCAAGATTCTGGCCGGCGTCCACCAGCCGAGCTCGGGCACCATCAATTTCCGCGGCAGGCAAGTGACGATGCCCGACCCGAGCGCCGCGCTGACGCTCGGCATCGCCACCGTCTTCCAGGATCTCGCACTGTGCGAAAACCTCGACGTCGTCGCCAACATCTTTCTCGGCAAGGAGATCAACCCACTACGGCTGGACGAGGTGGCGATGGAGATCCGCGCCTGGACGCTGCTCAACGAATTGTCGGCGCGTATTCCAAGCGTTCGCGAGGCGGTCGCCTCGCTGTCCGGCGGCCAGCGCCAGACGGTGGCGATCGCCCGGTCGCTGCTGCTCGACCCAAAGGTCATCCTGCTCGACGAACCGACCGCCGCGCTTGGCGTCGCCCAGACGGCCGAGGTGCTGAACCTCATCGACCGGGTGCGCGAGCGTGGCCTCGGCGTGCTGATGATCAGTCACAATATGGAGGACGTGCGCGCCGTCGCCGACCGCATCGTGGTGCTCAGGCTCGGCCGCAACAACGGCGTCTTCGAACCCGACGCCTCGAACCAGGAACTGGTCAGCGCCATCACCGGCGCCGCCAACAATGCAGTGTCGCGCCGCGCCGAACGGCGCAAGGCCGCCGAACAAGCGAACAATCAGGAGCAGCGGCCATGAGCGCGGAGCCCAAGCAGGACACCTCCTCGTCGACGGCGCTCGACCGCAGCGACGTGCGCGTCAAGCACCAGGCCGGCGTTGGTGGCGCCATCAGCGCCTTCTTCGACCGCGTCCGCTCCGGCGACCTCGGCTCGCTGCCGGTTATTGTCGGACTGGTCATCATCTGGAGCGTGTTCACTGCCCTCAATCCGGTCTTCGTCTCGTCGAGCAACCTCGTTAATCTGTTGTTCGACTGCTCGACCGTCGGCGTCATCGCGCTCGGCATAGTCTGCGTGCTGATGGTCGGCGAGATCGACCTGTCGGTCGGCTCGATCAGCGGCTTTGCCTCGGCCATGGTGGGCACGCTGTGGGTCAACCAGGGCTGGCCGGTGGCGCTCGCCATCCTCGCCGCGATTGCCGTCGGCGGTTTCATCGGCGCGCTCTATGCCTTGCTGTTCAACCGGCTCGGCATGCCAAGCTTCGTCTCGACGCTCGCCGGCCTGCTCGCCGTGCTCGGCCTGCAACTGTATATTCTGGGCTCCACCGGCTCGATCAATCTGCCCTATGGCTCGAACCTGGTGAATTTCGGCCAGTTGCTGGTCATGCCGGACTGGCTGTCCTATGCACTGGCGGCATTGCCCGGCATCGTCATGCTGATCACCGGCCTGCGCACCGTCAGCCGCCGCCGGGCCGTCAATTTGTCGGCGCCGTCGGTCGGCGGCCTCATCGTGCGCGTCGCCGCCTTGACCATCCTGCTCGAACTGATCGTCGGCTATCTCAACCAGGCGCGCGGCATACCGTGGATGTTCGGCCTGTTCGTCGGCCTGGTGGTGGCGATGAACTATGCGCTGATCCGCACCCAATGGGGCCGCTCGATGACCGCCGTCGGCGGCAACCGCGAAGCGGCGCGCCGGGCCGGCATCAAGGTGCGCTCGATCTACCTCAGCGCCTTCGTCATGTGCTCGATGTTTGCCGCCCTCGGCGGCGTGCTGTCGGCAGCGCGGCTGGCCTCCGCCAGCCAGCAGGCCGGCACCGGCGACGTCAACCTCAACGCCATTGCGGCGGCGGTCATAGGCGGCACCAGCCTGTTTGGCGGCCGTGGCAGCGCCTATTCCGCGCTGCTCGGCATCATCGTCATCCAGTCGATCGCCAGCGGGCTGACCTTGCTCGATCTGTCATCGTCGCTTCGCTACATGATCACCGGCGCCGTTCTGGCAATTGCGGTCATCGTCGACTCCCTGGCACGCCGCTCGCGGGTTTCCCACGGCCGAGCCTGAACCAACAGAGAATACGAGGATAGAAGAATGGCTCAGGATTTGAGTGGAAAAGTCGCGGCGATCACCGGCGCCGCGTCGGGCATAGGCCTGGAATGCGCGAGAGCGCTGATTGCCGCCGGCGTCTGCGTTGTGCTCGTCGATCGCGCCGCCGACGCGCTGAAAAGCGTCTGCACCGAACTCGGTCCCAACGCGATCCCGCTGGTGATCGATCTAATGAAGCCGGCCAGCGTCGCGACGATGATGCCGCAAATCCTGGACAAGGCCGGCCAGCTCGATATCTTCCACGCCAATGCCGGCGCCTATGTCGGAGGCCCGGTGCTCGAAGGCGACCCCGATGTGTGGGACCGCATGCTGAACCTCAACATCAACGCGGTGTTCCGCTCCATACACGCGGTGCTTCCGCATATGGTCGAACGAAAGACCGGCGACATCATCGTCACGTCCTCGATCGCCGGACTGGTGCCGGTGGTCTGGGAGCCGATCTATACGGCATCCAAGCATGCCGTGCAGGCCTTCGTCCACACGGTGCGCCGGCAGGTCGCCCCGCACGGCCTGCGCGTCGGCGCGGTGCAGCCGGGGCCGGTGGTGACAGCGCTGATCAGCGACTGGCCGAAGGATAAGCTTGAGGATGAACTGGCCAAGGGCGGCCTGATACAACCGGTCGAGGTCGCCGAAGCCGTGCTGTTCATGCTGACGCGGCCGAGAAATGTCACTATCCGGGATCTGGTTATCCTGCCGCAGAGCAATGATTTGTGAGGCAGTAGGCGTTAGGCAGTAGGAAATGGGGAGAGGCTCTTGCAACTGACCGTTCACTGCTGACCATCTCGCCTACACCCTACTCCCTACTCCCTACTGCCTAACTTCTGAGGTTCCCATGTCCCACTTCCTCGGCATCGACGTCGGCACTGGCAGTGCCAGGGCGGGGGTGTTCGACAGCAAGGGCACCATGCTTGCCTCGGCGAAGCGCGACATCGCTCTGTTCATCGAGCCCGGCGAAATCGCCGAACAGTCGAGCGAGGACATCTGGCGCGCGGTTTGCGCCAGCGTGCGCGAGGCGGTGACGGAGTCGGGGCTTGCCGGGCGCGACATTGCCGGCATTGGCTTCGACGCCACCTGTTCGCTGGTCGTGGTCGGCCAGGATGGCGCGCCGTTGCCGGCCGGCAGTTCCGGCGACAGCCAGCGCAACATCATCGTCTGGATGGATCACCGCGCGCTCGACCAGGCGCAGCGCATCAATGCCGGCAAGCACGCCGTGCTCGACTATGTCGGCGGCACCATCTCGCCGGAAATGGAAACGCCGAAGCTGCTGTGGCTGCGCGAGAACCTGCCCGCCACCTTCGATGCGGCCGAGCATTTCTTCGACCTGACGGACTATCTGACCTGGCGCTCAACCGGCAGCCTGGCGCGCTCGATCTGCACGCTGACCTGCAAATGGACCTATCTCGGTCATGAGCGGCGCTGGGACGATGCCTATTTCCGCGCCATCGGCCTCGGCGCGCTCGCCGATGAAGGCTTTGCCCGCATCGGCACCGAAATCGTCGAGGGTGGCACGGCACTTGCCCAAGGCCTCACTGGGGCCGCCGCGGCCGATCTCGGCCTGCTGCCGGGAACGCCGGTTGCGGCCGGCCTGATCGATGCCCATGCCGGCGGCGTCGGCACGGTTGGCGGGCAGGGCTCGGTCGGCACCTTGCAGTCGCGCACGGCCTATGTGTTCGGCACTTCGGCCTGCACCATGGCCAGCACCAGCGAGCCGGCCTTCGTGCCCGGCGTCTGGGGTCCGTATTTTTCCTCGATGGTGCCGGGGCTTTGGCTCAATGAAGGCGGGCAATCGGCGGCGGGTGCTGCAATCGACCACCTCGTCGCTTTCCATCCGGCCACGGCTGAGGCATCCGCAAAAGCCAAGGCGGAAGGTCTCGGCCTGACCGCTTGGCTTGGTCAGCAGGCGGCGAAACAGTCCGCCGACCTGTCCGCAGTAGCGCACCTAGCCGATGGACTGCATGTCGTGCCGGAATTCCTCGGCAACCGCTCGCCCTTCGCCGATCCTGAGTCCAAGGCCCTGATCGCCGGGCTTGGCATGGACACGTCCCTCGACAGCCTGGTCGCGCTCTATGTCGCCGGCCTGCTGGGCATCGGCTACGGCGTTCGCCAGATCCTGGCGGCGATGGCCAAAAAAGGCATTGCCATCGACACTATCGTCGTCAGTGGCGGTGCGGCGCAAAGCGAGCTGGTACGTCAGCTTTTGGCCGACACCACAGGCCTGACCGTCGCCGGTTCGACCTCGCCCGAACCGGTGCTGCTCGGCTCAGCCATATTGGCTGCGGTGGCGGCGCAAAAATTTCCCGATGTGATCGCGGCGATGACCGGCATGTCGCGCATCGGCGACATCTATCGCCCGGCCGGTGGCGACCTCGTGCCCTGGCACGACAAGCGCTTCGGCGCCTTCGAATTGCTGCAGCAGGCAGGCCGGGCCATCCGCGATTGAACGGCTTAGCTCACGTCCAGAAATAGCGGACGATGTGGAAGAACACCGGTGCGGCGAAGACCAGGCTGTCGGCGCGGTCCATCATGCCGCCGTGACCCTCGATCAGGTGACCCCAGTCCTTGACGCCCTGGTCGCGCTTGATCGCCGACGCCACCAGCCCGCCGAGGAACCCCATCAGGCAGGCGATGAAGGCGACGCCTGCCGCCGCCAGCGGCGAGAACGGCGTCAGGAACGACAGCAGCGCGCCGAGCAGGCTCGATGCCACCAGCCCGCCGACCAGCCCTTCCCAGGTCTTCGAGGGCGAGACGGAGGGCGACAGAAGATGCCTGCCGAACAGCTTGCCGAAAATGTATTGCAGCACGTCGCTGCCTTGCACGGTGATGATCAGGAAGGCGATGAGCAGGAGGTTGCGGCCCTCGAAACCGGGCACGTTGAGGGTCAGCAGCGCCGGCACATGGCTGACGCAGTAGACCGAGATCATGACCGCCCATTGCTGCGCCGACACCCGCTCGAGGAAGCGCTCGGTGTCGCCGTTGAGCGCGGTGATCGCCGGCATCAAGAGGAAGCAGTAGACGGGGATGAAAATGGTGAAGAGCCCGTACCAGGCGGTCCACACCAGCCAGTACTGGAAGGGAATGATGATGCCGAACATGCCGAGCAGCACCCAGTGGTCGCTGCGCCGGCTGTGCGTCAGCGTCGCGAACTCGCGCAGCGCGGCAAACGAGATCAGCGCAAACAGGATGGTCATGCCGGTGCGGCCGAAGAAGAAGGCGACGGTGATCGCCAGCACCATCACCCACCAGGCGTTGATGCGCTGGTTCAAGTTGACGAGCGTCGAGGGCAACGGATTCGGCGCCCGCCACGACAGGATGCCGGCAATGACGCTCGCCGTGGTCAGCACGCAGACAAGGCCGGCCAGCAGGATGACGGTTTCATGCATCGGTGGAAGCGTGAGTGGCATCAGTCGTCTCGATCCGGACGCGGGTTGAGCGACAGCAGCGTCTGGCGCGCGCGCTCGAGGAAGGTGCGGCGTTCTTCGCCGGGCGCGATCGCCACCGGCGGACCAAAGACGACGCGGCACAGAAGCGGCACCGGCAGGAACTGGCCCTTGGGCAGCACGCGCGACATGTTCTCGATCCAGCACGGGATGAGTTCGACATCGGGCCGCGCCATCGACAGATTGTAGAGGCCGGAGCGGAACGGCAGCAGATCCGCCTCCGTCGTGTTGCGAGTGCCTTCGGGAAACAGGATCAGCGAGTGGCCGTCGTCGAGCACCGACAGCATGATCGAGATCGGGTGTTGCGTTTCGTCGGTCCACTGCCGGTGGATGAGCACGGACGACAGCATGTCCTGCGCGATGAAGCGGCGCAGCCGCGACTTGCCCCAATATTCGGCCGCCGCGATCGCATGGGTCCGGGCGCGCACCTTCTCACTCAGACAGGCCGACAGCAGGATGAAATCACCATGGCTGGCATGGTTGGCGAAGTAGATGCGCTGCCGCTCCGACGGCTGGCTGCCGTTCCAGATTGGTCTGACGCCGGTTACCACCCAGGCCGCCGCCGACAGGCCGACCGACGTCACCGTCTGCAGCAAGGTGAAGGTGTTGGCGCGCAGGTGAAGTTTTGTCATGGCTCAAACAAATGCTGCGAAAAGGGATGCCGCAGCAAACATGGCGAGCGCCATGCGCTGCCTTGTCAGCAGGCGGCGCGTGCCTGCCATGCGATGGTCGAGCGAGCGGCCGCCGGCAGTGGTGGATTTCAGGCGCATGCGCGCCAGCACATCGTCGACCGCGGCACCCCCGGCGGCCTCGCTGGCGTGGCTTGCCATCAGCCGGAACAGCAGCGCATCGAACAAAAGCAAGGCCGAAAGAGCCAACGTGGCCACGGCGCCCGCCGCCGCGACCAGCCAGGCCGCCGCGGACAGCGCTGTCGTCTGCGGTCCGGCCACCAGGCCGATGACCGGCGCTGCCATCACAGCCGCGACCACCAGCAGGATCGGCCACACCGCCTGCACCATCAGCCCGGCGGCGAATATTTCCGCCTTCTCGGGAAAATTGTCGCCACTCATGCCGGCCAACTCATGTCGGTTCTTCCAGCCCCGGTTCATCCAGCCCGATCTGAAGGTGCACGGGCCTGCCCGACGCGGCGAGTTTCTTGCGCGCCTGTGCAGCTGTGTACGAGCGCCCCGTCACCACCAGCCAGTCGGCGACAATGGCCGCACTGCGCTGGAAGCCGAGCGCGCAGCAGACCAGGACGGTGCCGCGCCGGCGCGCCAGCTCGATCGCCGCCACCGCTCGCTCCAGCCTGTCGTGAGGCGGCGCCACGAGGTCGAGCATCGCGTAGCTGATCCAGCGGCAGGTCACGCCGCGCGGCCGTTCCATCTCGCCGGCAAGGTCGATCACTGTGCCGAAGCGGTTGGCCTCGTCGGCACTCGGAAACCGGCCGAGGAAAACACCGTCGGTGATCTCCACTTGCGGCGCCAGTTGGCGGGCCCATACCCACACATTGATCCGGGCGCCAAGCCGGTAGGGCAGGAGCAGGATACGGTTGGCCAGTGAGACGCTACCATCGGCTGCCTTCTGGAACACTTTGGCGCCGGCCCCAGCATAGCCGAAGGCGACGATGGCCAGCGCCAATGCCGGCCACAACAGGATGAGAAAATCGGCGGAGACCAACGCGCCCTCGGCAGCGCCGGCCAGGGCAAGGGCCGCCCCCAGCCCGTAATAACCCGCCAGCCGCCGCGCCCTTGGGTCGGCGGTCAACCGAAAACCCCAGAAAGGCAATTCGCCCTTGGACGGAAACAGCCACAGCGCAAACAGGCCGAGCAGGGCGCCGGTCGGAATGTCGATGAAATGATGCTGCCAGGTCGTCAGCACCGAAGCGCCGATGAGAAAACACCAGACGTGCCAGACGGGGCGGAGAATGCCGCCGAGACGGTGGCGTGCCAGAACGTGACGCCAATGGTCCCAAATGATCACCAGCAGCGCGATGTGCAGGGACGGCGCCTGGTTGAACGGCTTGTCGAAACCACCGAGAACCGCAAACAGGAAACCCGGCAAGCCGTTGGTTTCCGGCCGCACGAAGGTCGCCGTCAGCGGGAACGCGATGAAGCAGGCGACGGCAATGATCTGCGCCGAGAGATAACGGCCGGCGAGCCGGTCGACACCGCGCCTGGTCGTGTTGAGCAGCAACGATAGGCCATAGAACAGATTGATCGACCAGTAGGGCACGATCGTCCAGGCGACGAACGGGACGGCGTGCTCCCAAGCGTAGACGATGCTGCCGACATGGTCGCGCCGCGATGCCAGCCAGTTGGCAAAGCCATAGGTCGCGTAGAAGAACGGCGCCAGCAGGACCAGCCAAAGGGCTGCCCTCAGCACGATGCCCAAATAGGGTTCCCGCGCCGGGGCAGGGTCAGTGACAGGCAGGGCCATGGTCTCAGACGCGCCGTGCGACCGAGACGGTGAAGATGCCCCATTGGTCGATCCGCTGGTCGATCTTTTCGAAACCGGCAGCAGCCACCAACTGGTCCATCTCGCCTTGCGTGCGCCGCCGCATCACCCAGGCCTGGCCGCCGCGATGCGAAGTCAGGCTGCGCGCGATCATCTCCAGTTGCGGATGCCATGGCTGGTTGGTGTAGACGAGCAGGCTGCCGGGTTGCATGGCGCTCGCCAGCCCGCCGAGCGAGCGGGAAATCATCGTATTGTCGGCGAACAATTCGTAAAGTCCGGAGACGATGGCGAGGTCCGGCGCCGGGGTCAACCCAGCCAGCATGTCGGCATCGAAGGCGTCGGCCTGATGGAAGGTAACGCTGGTCGGCAGACGCCGCTCGGCGATCAGCTTCGAGCCGAGTCCGACATTGAGCTCGGAATAATCCTGCAGCCGCACGCTTGCTGGTGGTTCAGTGCATTTGGTGACGGCATCGAGCACATAGCGGCCGTGACCGGCGGCGATGTCGAGCATGTGGACGGGACGGCCGGCTGCCTTCAGGCTGGCGGCGGCGTTGCCGATCAGCTCTTCCAGATGCAGCTTGCGCTGGCGGATGCCGCGCCAGCCGATCGCGTCGAGGAAGGTGCGGTCGATCATGCGGCCGATGAAGCCGGTGCCGCGCGCGTCGTTCTCGTAGACATAGTCGAGCGTCGAGCCGGAATCGAAGCCGGTGGCGATGCCAATCTTCATGCCCGAAGACAGCCAGGCGCCCATGCGGATCGAGGCGCGACTCATCGCCCAGAAAATTCCCTTGGGCGACAACAGCGTCAGCGGCGAGGCGAGCCTCTCGGCCTCGTCGCGGGTGTAGCCGGCGCGGTCGGCCTGAAGCAAGTCGATGGTTTTCTCCGGCGTGGCAAATTGCTTTTCGAGGAACGGCCGGATCAAGTCCAGCGCCTGCTTGCGATCGCGCTCGCCCAGCGTGTCGTGGAAGAAGCCGGGCAGCACATGCCGCTCCTTGGCGCTGCTGCCGAGATTGACGAAGAATTCGTGCTGCGGTCCATGCCGCACCACCCAATCGCTGCCGGAGATCAAGAGCTGCGTCGGCACGGTGATGGCGCGCGCGTCCGAGACGATGCGGGCAGCGTGGTCGTAAAGCTCGACCAGGATGTTGGAGGCGATCGGTCGCGTGATCAGCGGATCGGCGTCGAAGGAAGCGATGCGCTCGGCATCATGCGTCAGGAACTTCGCCTTGACGTAGGAATTGACGAAGAAGCGGCCCTTGAGCTTCTGCCACAGCGCAATGCCCTCTTTGGCGAAGGGCACGTAGAGCTTGACCGAAAAGGCCGGTGAAGCCACCACAAGCGCGCGGATGTCGGGCGCATAGTCATGCACCCAGGCAGCGGCCAGCACGGCGCCGAAGGACTGCGCGATCAGCGCGATGTCGCGCTGGCCAAAACCATCCCGGCCGATCTCACGCACCAGGCAGTCGATGTCACGAACCAGGGCGGCAAAGGATGGCGCATAGCCGCGATCGCCGGCCGAGCGGCCATTGCCGCGCGCGTCCCAGGCGTAGAAGGCATGGTCGGGCATGGCGAGTTCGTCGACCAGATGCGCCATGCGGCCGCCATGCTCGTGGCCGCGATGGAACAGAAGGATCGCACCCTTTGGCGTCGACTCGGCGGCCGGCCAGTAGCGGTAGAAGATCTCGGTGCCGTCATGGCTCTTGAACGTGCGCTCCTGCGCGATGCGCTCGAGGCTTGCCGGTGCTCCGGCTGCAATGGTCTGGTGGATCATGGTTTCCCTCTGGCGGTCGGGTGCCTGACGCTTTGGCATCATGCGCCGCCCGCTCTAAGGCCGCCGCGTATCCGGTTGATGGCGGTTACGACTGACAGTGTAGCCATGACCGGAAACACAAAGGGCACAATCGCTTGGAACCATAGGCCGCAGGCGATGAGGAAGGCGATGACGCCGAGCACCAGGGCTCGGTCGCTCTTGCCGAACGGCCCGGCATAGTTGCGCCCGCTGCCTGCGGCAACGCCAAGCACGCCGGCGAACTCGACAAGCATGGCGGTAATAGCGAAGGCAACGACACCCCAGGCCGGGAACAAGGTGGCAAAGGCCAGGATCAGCGCCAGGTCCGAGACGACGTCGCAGAGTTCGTTGAGATACATGCCGAGTTTTGATGCTTGCCCATGTTCCCTGGCCAGTATCCCGTCAATGGCGTTGAGCGCCATGCGCACGAACAGCACCACCGGCATCAACAGGAACACCAGGAGATGGAAGGCAAAGGCAGTGACCACCAGGCCGGTGGCGATGGACAGTGCTGCGGCGAGAAGCGTGATCTGGTTGGCGGTGACGCCGGCATCGGCCAGCCGGTCGGCCAGCGGCCGCAGCCTGGCCTGAAAGGCCGGTTTCAGTTGATAAAGCGTTGGCATGTGCGATCCCCCAACCGCGGCTCATGACAGTGTCGGCGAGATTGGTCAATCGGCAGGCAGGGCGCAAGGGCTCGCACCAGCATCCGCACCGTTGCGGGACTCGAAACTCCCGGCATGGATGCAGAGGCGCAGCCGAAGATCTCGGCCAAGCAGGATGTTGCGCGCTACAAACCGCCTCGCAAATGACAACTTTACAAATACTCGTATTTATGTGAAGTAAATCACTGAAAGGTCGATCATGACAAACAGTCGCTTCGCCACCCGCCTGAATTCCTTCGCCTCGCGGCCGCAAGCCGAATGGCCTGATCTCACCGGCAAGCCGTCCATGCTGCAGATGGCCACTCGCGCGGCCAAGGTCGACGGGTTGACCGATCTTGATCTTAATTTCCCCGATCATGTCAGTGAAAAGCCGGCTGAAATCGCCCGAAAGCTCGGCGGTCTCGGGCTTTCCATCAATGGCTTTGCCATGCGTTACTACTCCAATCCGGCCTTCAAGCTCGGCGCCTTCACCAATCCGGACCCGGCGGTACGCCGCGAAGCCATCGATCTGACCAAGGCCGGTATCGATGCGGTGCGCGCCGCGGGCGCCAGTTTGATGACGCTGTGGCTCGGCCAGGATGGTTTCGATTACGCCTTCCAGGCCGACTATGCGACGCTCTGGCAGCACGAGATCGATGGGGTTCGTGAAGTTGCCGCGCATGATCCCGGCTGCCAGATCAGCCTGGAGTACAAGCCGAACGAACCGCGCTCCTACTCGCTGATGCCGGATGCCGCGACCACCTTGCTGGCGATCCGCGAGGTCGGCCTACCCAATCTCGGCGTCACGCTTGATTTCGCCCATGTGCTCTATGCCGACGAACAGCCGGCCTTCGCCGCGGCGCTGATCGCTCGCCACAGCAAGCTGCTCGGCGTCCATCTCAACGATGGCTATGCCAAGCGCGACGACGGCCTGATGCTCGGCGCGGTGCACACGCTGCAGACCATCGAACTGCTGCGCCAGATCCGCCGCGACGGCTACGCCGGCGCCATCTACTTCGACACCTTCCCCGACATGACCGGGCTCGATCCGGTGCGCGAATGCGAAGTCAACATCGCCACCGTCAAGCGCCTGCTGCGCGTTGTCGACCGGCTGGAGAAGGATAACCGCCTGTCCGCCGCCATGGACAGCCAGGACGCCGTGACGTCGCAGGCCATCGTCCAGGAAGCCATGCTTGGGTCGTGACGAGGGACGTGGATGACGTTGAGCAATCTCGATCTGAAAGCCGTGGGGCCGCGCATCCGCATGATGATGCCGCATCTCACCCCGCTTGAGGCCAAGGTGGTGGAAACCGCCTTCGGCCGGCGCGTTTTCGACGAGACCATTCCGCTCAAACAGATCGCCGAGGAGGCCGGCGTGTCGGAGGCGATGGTGGTCAAGATCGCCAAGAAACTCGGCTTCTCCGGCTACCGCGACTTTCGCACCGCCGTCTATGAATATAGCCGCCTGCCGACCGCCGAGATGCACCAGGAACTGTCGGTCGACGACAGCTCGGCCGAGATCGTGCAGAAAGTGTTCCGCACCTCGATCCAGGCGCTGGAGGAGACGCTCGCGATCCTCGACATGGACGATTTCGACCGTGCCGCCGATCTGCTCTACCGCGCCAGGAACCGCGATTTTTATGGTGTCGGCGGCTCCGCCCAGATCGCCCGCGACGTCTCGCACAAATTCCTGCGCATCGGCATCCGCGCGTCTGTCTATGACGACTCGCACATGATGCTGATGTCGGCCTCGCTGCTCGGCGCCGACGACATCGCCGTCGGCTTCTCGCATTCCGGCAATACGTCGGCCGTCATCGATGCCATCCATCTTGCCCGCAAGAGCGGCGCCCGCACGCTGGCCATCACCAACTACGACAACTCGCCGCTGGCGCAGATTGCCGACATCGTGCTGTGCTCGACGGCGCAGGGATCGCCGCTGATGGGCGAGAACGCGGCGGCGCGCATCGCCCAGCTCAACATCCTCGACGCTTTGTTCGTGGCGGTGGCGCAGCGCGACTATCAGGCGGCGGAGCGCAATCTCGGCCGCACCATGTCGGCGGTCACCTCGAAACGAAAAGACCGCGGCACATGACGGTTCCGCTGGTCACCGTCTTCGGCAGCCTGCATTACGACATCATGGTGGACGCGCCCGACCGTCCGCGTAAGGGCGAGACGGTGACCGGCCGTGCCTGGCAGCCGAAATGCGGCGGCAAGGGCGGCAACCAGGCGGTCTCGGCGGCACGCGCCGGCGTGCGCGCGGCGATGATCGGCGCCGTCGGCGACGACGATTTCGGCACGGCGCTGCTGGCCAATCTAGATCGCGCCGGCGTCGATCGCCGCTTCGTGCGCGTGGCGGCAGGCGCAGGCTCCGGCATGAGCGTGGCGATCTTCGACAGCGATGGCGACTATGGTGCGGTGATCGTCTCCGGCAGCAATCTCACGCTGGACGATGATGACGTCGTGGCAGCAAGGGAGGTGGTGGTACAGACGGCAGTGCTGTTGCTGCAAAACGAAGTGCCCGACGCCGCAAACATCGCTGCCGCGCGCGCGGTGAAGGCATCCGGCGGCCGCGTCGTGCTCAACGCCGCACCGGCGCGAACACTGTCGGCCGAATTGACCGCGCTGATAGACATCGTCATCGTCAACGCCATCGAAGCGGAATTTTTGGCCGGCGTTCCGGTCGTCGATACGCTCGTCGGCGCAACCGAAGCCGCGCGGCGGCTGAGCGATACCTACCCCTCGGCGATCGTCACCGCCGGCGGCGAAGGCGTCGCCTATTGCGACCGGACGGGCGCGGCCTTCGCGCTGGGCGCCATTCCGGTAAAAGTCGTCAGCACCCATGGCGCCGGCGACGAATTCGTCGGCGCCTTCGCGGCAGGCCTTGCGCGTGGCCATCCGATGGAAGCGGCGATTGCCACGGCCAATGCCGCCGCCGCCTTGCTGGTGGCGACACCGGAGGGAGAGCGCAGCTCGCGTTGAAAACTCAGGCCGCATATTGCCGCCTCCAAAACTCGTGCCCCCGTCGATGAGCGAAACGGCAAACCGGGCGCGGCGAGAACCTGCTTGGCTTTGCCCTGACGGAGGCGCGGGACCAAGCTGCGTGGTCGAAAGTAGGGAGCTTCAGTCCGCTTCGCCGGCCGAACCTTTGCCGCACTGCGCCAGCACCTTACCGATCGCAGCGCTCGAGCCCGTCAGCGGAAAGCTGTTCTCGCCATATTTGTCGGCCGTAACCGTGACGTCGCCCTTGCCGCGCAACAGGCCGAGCAGTGGATCGTCTTTGCTCAGCTCAGCCGTGAAGTAATTATACATGGCCTCGAGGTCGAGCTTTTTGGTCACGCTCTTGTCACCGCCCTTGAACGTGAAGGAAGCGATGATGCCGGGCTCCAGCTGCTGGCCGGCCGCACCCAGATCGTAGCTCAGCACCGGCTTGTCGAAACAGACGAGCATCAATTGCGCATCGGCCTTCGGTCCGCCGCACACCGAAGCCGTCAGCACGCTGCCGCCTTCGTCTTCTTCCATCTTGGCGCTCCAGTTGCATGACGCGGCAAAAGCCGGCTGCGCGGCTTGCAGCGCGGCCAGAACGGAACTTGCCATGATGAACTTCGCCAATGCACTTTGCATGATCCCCTCCCAAGCTACATTCAACGAGATCATACAGGACAAAGGGCCTGGTGACAGCGGCATGCCGTCTTAGCCCCCGGCGCGCCCCATTGATCAAGCCTTTGAGACCGGCCTCGACGTCCAGGGCGGCTCCGGCGCGAAGCGCTTACCGATCCAGTCGGCGAAGGCGCGTGTCTTGGCGGCTTGTCCCCTGGCCGAGGGCATGACGACATAGACCGCGCCTTCGTCGGCCAGCGTCCAGTCCGCCAGCACCGGCACCAGCCGTCCGTCGGCGAGTTCGCGTCCGACCAGCCAGTCGGTGCTCATCATCAGGCCGAGGCCCTGCACCGCGGCTTCGACCAGCACTTCGGCAAAAACTCGGCCCCCGCAAATTGCCTTTGGCGTTGAATTCCCCGGGCGGCGAGACCGATGCGGCGATGGCGCTTGGCCATATGATCCGCGCCAGCGGGCTCGACACGATGGTTGGCAAGACGGAGTTCTCCGAATGCGCGCCAGACACAAAAGCCTGCGGGCCGGGCGACCTCCGCTTCGGCGTCGCCAACCCCGTCGGCGCAGTCTGTTCGTCAGCTTGTACGATGGTTCTTGCGGGCGGCGTACGGCGCTTGGCAGACAGCCGCGCCTTTGTCGGCATTCACCGGATCATGCTGCCGACCGCCAAGAAAATCCACGGCAAGAAGACCATCGTCCTCGTTCCGATACCCAAATGGTATGAACGCAAGGTCGACAGCTATTTCACCGAGATGAAAGCAGGTTCGTGGATCGTATCGGCCATGCAAAAAATACCCGACGACAGCATACGATACCTCGTGACATACGAACTTTTGGACCTGAATCTGATAACCGAAACCGGTCACGGCGACACGCGCACCTCCATCGATATCTGCAAGACCACGCCGCCGGCGGGCAACTGCCGAACGGTCAGGCAATAGGAATAGCGGGCCACGTAGGTCGTCGAAGCGCCTGTTTCTCAACAGCAACCCTTCACTTTACGCGGCACCCTTCAACAGGTCTTCCGGCCGGCCCTCGACGAGCGCAGCAATATAGCTTTCCAGGCTGGTCGTGCCGCGCTCCGGGTTTTCCGGCTGCATCGGCTTGTCCAGCGTGGCCCCGGTCATGCGGGCATAGGACTCGGCCGCCGCTTTGGAGAAGCCGAGTTTTTCGTAGGTTTCTGTCCAGCGCTCCCGCGGCACCGTGACCACGCGCACGTTTTTGCGCAACGCCGCACTGAAGGCTGCGGCGACATCGGCGGCTGAGTAGCGCCGAGGGCCCTCGATATAGTGCGTGCCGGTCTTGTCCGTCGGCTCCAGCAGACGTCTCGCCGCGGCCTCGCCGAGATCCTGCGGCGCCACCATCGGCAGCTCGAAATCCGCCGGGAAGAAGGAGGTGATGACGCCGTCGCGCCGCGCCGTCTCCAGGGCCTGATCCCAGTTGCTCATGTAATAGGCGGCGCGGTTGATGCTTGCCGGAATGGCCTGGGCCTTCAGCTTCTGCTCGAGGCCGTAAAGGACGGTGAGATCGCCGACACCCTCGCCGGCCTGCGCGCCGTAGGTCGATTCCGCCACCAGCTTTTCGAGGCCGGAGCCCTCCAGCGCCGCCGCAATGGCGCCAACCGTCTTGCGCTCCTCGGCGTCGGTGTCGGTCGATGGATCGGCCGGCGGGTTGAGCAGAAACGCCCGCTTGCCGCGCCGCAAGACTTCACGCAGTGCCTCGACATCGAGCACATCGGCAACCGCGGCCTCCGCGCCCTGTTCAACCAACCATGCGGCCTTCGACTCGTCGCGCGTCACCACCGTGACATCCTCGCCCTGCCGCAACAGCGCCATTGCCGCCGCCGAGCCGACATGGCCGGTACCTCCAAGAATGACATGCATGGTCTCGTCCTTCCCTTGCTGATTCATGCCGGATTAATGGCTGGGGCGGCGAAGGGTTCAAAAATCGGGGGACGATGCTGACAGGAGGTGACGCTGGCTTTCCTCGCAATGCACGGCGCAGGGGTCGTTCGCATCTTGCAAAATTATGGAACGAGGTCGTGCCCAGCGAGTTATATTAGCGCAACCTTGAATAGGAGGCAGCTATGAGAAAGCTCCTGCTTGCTTCGGCTATCGCTATCACTGCGGCGGCGGCGATGATCGCCCCGGCGAATGCCGGCGGGCGCGTCGTGATCGGCATCGGCAACGGCAACGGCTACTATGACGATGACTACAATGACAGCTATGGCGACTATTACGATCGCTACGCTCCTCGCCCCTACTACCAGTATAATGCCTACGATAACGGCTTCAGGTACCACAGGTATCACAGGCACCATCGCCATTGCCGCATAGAGTTGGTCAAGCATTGGCGCCATCATCACAGGACCGTCGAGGAAATTCGCGTTTGCGAACGGTGATCCGATAGGGTGAAACCGGTTCGGCCGGCATCTGCCGGCCGGCCGCTTCACTACGCGGCTGCCGGCCTTATCGCGGCTTCCGCATCAGCATCATCCCGTAATCCACGGCCAAAAGGTCGAGCCCGACCTTCAACAGCTTCACCACCACATCTCGTCCCTCGCCGGTGCGTTCGGCGAGCGCCTTCACCGACTGGCCTTCGAGGCAGATTTTGCGAACCACCTCCGCCACTTCCCAGTGGGCCATGGGGGCGACGGCGTGGGTGTGGGCGCGGCCGGCGTTGAGCACGCGGTCGGGGATGCCGCCATTGATGCGGCCGCCGTCAATGCGCTCTTCCCACGGCATCGGCCGCAGCCCGTCACGCGAGGCGCGCTCAAAATCGTCGCGAAACCGTTGGCCGGCCTCGCGTTGCTGGCGCGTCAGTGAGGTGATGCCGACCAGCGGATCGACATTGCGCACCCGCACGATGCCGCCGGTCGCGGTGTAGCCGTCATTGGAGACCTCGTAGACGCGCCGCGCCTCTTCGGTGCCGACGCTCAGCCGCTTGCGGCCGAAGCGATCGTCCTTCAGCGCGAAATCATGGCCGATCTCGCGGCGGATGCGCACCTGCTCGGCTTCGCCTATGGGGAGTTTTGGTGGCTGCCGTTTCTGCGCGGTTTTTTTGCTCATCGGGGGATCCTTGTGGGATTGGGTTGTTGAGCCGGAAGGTTGGCGTTCCTTCGCGCCCCCCTCTGCCCTGCCGGGCATCTCCCCCACGAGGGGGGAGATTGGATGTCGCGTCGGCTTTCGCCAATCACCACCGCCGTTGGAAGGCAGTGTGGGCGAGCTGCCAATCTCCCCCCGCGTGGGGGAGATGTCCGGCAGGACAGAGGGGGGCGCTGTCCCGCCGGCTTTCGAACATTGGTGGGGTCGTCCGGAGGCGAGGAACGGAGCCCAGCCGCTCACACCACCTCCGCCACAGGTCGGTGGAAACGCGTCTGATGATATTCGCAGTAGCTTTTCAGCGCCCTTGTGCGCAGGCCGCAGCACAGCATCTCGAACCCCGGCCGACTGCCGGGAGCATCGTTGTCGGGGTCTTCCACCAGCGTCAGGTCGAGCGGCGCGCGGCAGCGGTCGAACAGGCAGTCGATGAAGCGCATGGCGGCGACATGCGGCTGACGCCCGAGCGAGGCAGGGCGCGGCGCCGGCACATTGAAGCGGTAGATTTCGCCGTCCACCACCAGCCGTCCTTCGCCCGGGATCGAGGGCGCCGGACGGGCTGGCAACAGAGGCCTGGCCGATGGCTGACGGCTCGGTTTGGCGGCCGGTTTGACCGGCGCGGCCTGCTTCGAAACTCCTACTTCCCTTACGAGCTTGCTTGGCTGCGCCGGCGGATTCCTCTTGGCGGTATTCTCGTTTGCCGCAGTCTTCCCCGTCGCATTCTTCCTCGGTCGGCCGCCGGACCTGCCGCCTCTGGGGTTGGCGAAGCCGATGGTCTTCAACGCGCTGTTGCGGTGGACGATGCCGATGATGGCATTGCGCGAGACCGGACTGCCGCGCAGCGCCGTGAAGCGGACGGCGATCCCTGTGGCCGACAGGCCATCCCTCAGCCAGACGGCGATCTCCTGCAATTCGGTGTCGGTATAGGCAGTCATGTCGGTATCCATTGATTGCGCGCGCAAAGGCCGAGCGCCGGCCCCGAGGGCCCACGGGAAAAAATCAGAGCGGATGGTCGGTGAGGTCAGCCGATACTGGCGGCCGGCAGCGAGCCGGCGAGATGCCGCAAGGCGGCTTCGGCGGCCGCTTTGGTGAGGGCGGAAACCGCCCTGCCCGTCAGCCGGTCGAACAGGATGACGGTGCCATCTTCCGTGCGGATGCAGGAAATACCCTGCCCGCCGGAGACAGCCCTTGGCGCACCGGCGGCGCCATGGGCTGAAGAGGTGGCCGGAGCCGGGAGAGGATCGGCTCCGGCCGTTCCGGTCGATCGGGGGGACGACGGTTCGACCGGATCCGGGGCAGAAGCCCCGGTTTGCGTCCGGACCGGGGAGGAGGACAGCCCGGACGGTGGGAGAAAGCTGAGGATGTCTGCGGAAACGCTTGCGGTTTGTTCGATCATGCGCTAAGCGTACGGTATGTACGAAACGTACGCAAGCGAAATCGTACGTATTGGACGATAAATTTCAGGCAATTTGTACGATGCAGGAACCGAGGCACAGATTGCAGCAGGCACGGGCGGAGGCGGGTTATGCCTCGCCGAGCGACGCCGCGCGGGCATTGCGCGACATCAACAAGAACACGCTGATCAGTCACGAGAACGGCAACCGGCCGCTGTCGCGCAAGGCGGCGGAGAAATACGGCCGCCTGTTCGGCGTCGATCCCGGCTGGCTCTTGTTCAACGGTGACGGCGGCAGCCTTGCGGGGGGCCATTTCGGCTTTGACGAGTCGGGCCGGCAGATCCCGATGCCGTCGCTGGCCACCGTCGATGTGCCCATCGTCTCATGGATCAGCGCCGGCGAACTCGGCAGCCAGGATACGGTGGTCAATCTCAGCGACTATCCGACCATCCCCACCACCGATCTGGAGCAGGGCCAATGGATTGCTCTGCGCGTCGACGGCCCGTCGATGAACAAGATCTCGCCACCGGATTCGATCATCTTCGTCAACCTCAGGGACAAGCGGCTGGTGACCAATGGCTGCTACGTCATTTCGGACGAATCCGGCCAGGCCACCTACAAGCGTTACCGCCCCAACGAGAACCCGCCCTTCCAGCCGGCCTCCTACATGGACATCCCGCCGCCGGCGCTGGAAGGCGCCATCACCATCATCGGCCGGGTGAAGCGCTCGATGATCGATATGTGAGGGAGAAGGCGGTGAGGCGCAATCTCCCCCCTCGAAGGGGAGATGGCCGGCAGGCCAGAGGGGGTCGCCGCGCGTAAGGCGCTGACGTCCTCTGTCCGCGATAGGAAGTCGCGTCAGGACGTACCCACCCCCTCTGTCGCCTTCGGCGACATCTCCCCCTCGAGGGGGGAGATTACGCGCCCAAAAACTCGTTCGTAAAATACCCCCCGAAATCCGGCTTCTCCTTCAGAACCTTGCCATCGCCATCGAGCAATATGCCGGCCCTGAAGAGGTAGGTTCCGATCGCCTCGATCTTGGCCCTGGCGATGGTGCCGATGACGCCGTCCTGGCTGCGCAAGAAGTGTCCGTCGACCAGCATTTTCAGCGAAGCGTGGATCAGCGCCGGGTCGGTCAGCGCATCCCTGTTGGAAGCGATCAGCAGATCGCCGGCTTCCTGCGGGTGATCGCAGGCAAATTGGTAGCCGCGCCGCGTTGCCTCGACGAAGGCCGATGCGGCCTTCGGGTTTGCCTGGAGATATGCATTGCTGGAGGCGATCAAGGTGGTGTGCTCGTCGGGCACGCCGTAGTCGGCGTAGCGGAAGCCGCGCTGCCTGACGCCTCTCAACTCGGCAGCGACGCCTTCCCAGGTCGAGACCTCCAGCGTGAAGTCGACCGAGCCGTTGGCCAGCGCCTCATAGGCCGAGGTGCCTAATGTCACCGTCTCGAAAACGCCCTTGCCGCCATCGTGGCGGATGATGGTCGAGATCAGCGTGTTTTCCCAGGCGCTGCCGAAGCCGCCATAGGTCAGACCGTCAAGGTTTTTCGGGCCTTTAATCTCACTACGGTCCGCGTTGAAGACCAGCTGTCCGGTCTCCTGCTGGACCACGGCGTAGACCGCCTTGAGATCGGCGCCGGCAGCCCGCTGGGTGAACAGGCCGACGCCGGCAATGCCGAAATCGGCGATGCGGTTGGCGACCAGCGTGCCGGCGCCGGTATCGCCATAGGGCAGGATCTCAACATCGAGCCCAGCCTCGCCGTAAAACCCTTTGTCGCGGGCAACGAACAGGCCGACATGGTTGGTGTTGACCGTCCAGTCGAGCGCGACGGTGATTTTTTGCGTAGCCGCATGAGCGCGAGAGGCCAGCGGCAATCCGGCGGCCAGCGTCAGCAGCAAAGCCTGCCGGCGTGTGAATTCGGTCATGAAAAACTCCTTTGAGCGGTCTGCGGAAACAAGCCCCGGTCAGTCCCGGGATTGAGCAGCGTGTCGAGGATGTCGGCTTCGAGCGCGGCGGCCTGGCGCGCGGCATCGCCGCCGGTGGTGCGCGGGCGCGGCAGCGGCACGGCAATCTCGCCGATGATGCGGGCCGGCCGCGCCGACATCAGATAGATTCGATCCGAGAGGTAGACGGCTTCGCGCACGTCATGGGTGATCAGCAGCGCGGTCCAGCGGTGGCGCTGCCACATGCCTTCCAGCCAGCGCTGCACACCCGCGCGGGTCAGTGCATCCAGCGCGCCAAAGGGCTCGTCGAGCAGCAGCATGTCGCGCTGCTGCACCACGGTGCGCAAAAGCGCCGCGCGCTGGCGCATGCCGCCGGAAAGTTCCGCCGGCCAGGCGCGCTCAAAGCCGGCAAGGCCGAACTCGGCAAACAGCGGCGCGACGTGCTCGCGTGCCGCCTTGCGGCCAAGACCCTGAACTTCCAGCCCCAGCGTCACATTGTCGATGACGCGCCGCCACGGCATCAGCGCGTCGCGCTGCGGCATGAAGGCGAAGGGGCTGCCCTGCAATGGCGCGCCGTCGAAGCGCATGTCGCCCTCACCTTTCAGCGCGCCGGTCAGCAACTGGAACAGCGTCGACTTGCCGGCGCCGGAAGGGCCGAGGATGGAGACGAACTCGCCGGCCGCGACATGAAGCGAAATGCCGGCGAGCACCTCAAGCGCGCCGAAGTTCTTCCTGATGTCCCGGAGTTCGAGCCGCGTCATTGACGGTTCTCTTCTGCAGCTTCAACCTTGCCGTCGCGGCTTTCGCTCCCTGCATTCTCCCAAGGCATGGCGAAACGCTGGACGAGCACGACAATGCCGAACAGGATCAGCGTGAGCGCGGCGCTGACGGCGACGGCAGCGAGCACCAGATCGGGCCGAAAGTTGTTCTTGGCATTGAGCATGTAGATGCCCAGCCCCTTCGCCGCCCCCGCATATTCGGCGAAGATCGCGCCGACCACGGCGTAGGTGACGGAGATGCGCAGCCCGGCGAAGAAATAGGGCAGCGCCGAAGGCAGGCGCGCCAGCCAGAAGATACGCCAGCGCCCTGCCCCCATGGCGGCGAGCATCTGCGAAATCTCCTTGCTGGTCGCAGCAAAACCTTCGACCAGCGCGACCATCATCGGGAAGAAGGTGACGAGCGCCACAAGCAGGATTTTTGGCATCAGCCCGAAGCCGAACCACAGCACGATGAGCGGCGCGATCGCGACCAGCGGCAAGGTCTGGCTGACGATCAGCAGCGGAAACAGCGCGCGGCGCAGCGGGGCCAAGAAATCGACCAGCGCCGAAAGCACGAAGGCAGCGACCAACGAGCAGGCGAAGCCGGCTGATGTGGCGCGGACGGTGGGCATGGTGTTGTCGGCGAGTGCGGCGCGATGCTCCCAGGCCTGCTGCAGCACGCGCGACGGCGGCGGCAGCATGATGGGGGCAGCGCCGCCATAGCGGGCGTAGAGTTCCCAGGCCGCGAGGAGCAAGGCGAAGGCGATGGCGGCAGGGATGGTCTTGGCGATGGCTGCGGCTAATCTCCCCCCTCGAGGGAGAGATGTCGCCGAAGGCGACAGAGGGGGTCGTCTCGCATAGGGCGCCCACGCCTTGCCGATGCAAAAAGGGCGTCGGCGCTCCACGCGGTGGGACCCGCTCTGGCCTGCCGGCCATCTCCCGCTCAAGGGGGGAGATTCGTGGGCATCGCGGTCTTCGCCAATCGCCAATGGCTCCCCTCCTCTTTGTGCTGAGGGGTCAGAGGCATCTCCTCCACGCAATGGGTCAGATAAACCAGCCACGGCAACATCCTCGAGGAACGACGCTTGAGCCGCGGCTCAGACCCCGCTCGGGCTGTTCGCCGAAATCGTGATGTCGAGGGTGACGTGGCCGGCGCCGGGGCCGAAGCGGCAGAAGGCCTCGTTGAGCGTGGCAAACACCGCACCGGCATCGCCGCGCAGTTTGGTGCAGAAGTTCTTTGAGCGTTCAAAGACGCCGGACTGTTTCAGGAAATCGATGCAGCCATAGATCTCGTCCATATGGTCGCCTGTGCCCATCACATAGAGCGAGAACTGCGCCGCCACCGGCTGGCCGGTCGACGGCGTGGCCTGGACAGCGCGGATCGCGGCGATCTTGCGCTCGTCCAGCGGAATGGCGGGGCCGCCGGTCTCGTCGGAGCGGCAGATCGGATCGTCGGGCTCGCCCGGACAGCCGCGCGAGACCGCTGCCGAAAGCACGCAGTGCTTGCCGCTTCTGGCCGCCGCGACGAACAGGTCGCGCATGGCGGGAAACAGCACCTCGGGCGGCCCGACCATAAGCGTCGAGATGTCGTCGGTTTCGATCCGCAGCCGGTCGCGCCACGGATCGAGCGCGCCGAGCGCGCCAAGGATGACGCCGACGAAATCGTCGGTCATGGGATAAAGGGAAATCTGTGCGCCTGAAAACATCGCCCGCCTCGCTCCGCTGGTATTATCCAGATCAGCTTTAGGGTCCGAAGGCTTGCCGCCCTCATCTCAGCCCCGACCATACGGAGCACCCCTGTGGATGAGCGGGTTAAAGCATTGTTCGCGACATTGGGGAAGCCGTTTGTTGAAGGCACTGCGGCAAAGTGTTTTGGGCCAGACGGGCCGGGCGCCCGGGCGTTCAGAGCGACTCGTCAGTTCGTTGCGTTATGAGATTTCCACGAATTTCTTATAACTGCGTTGAAATTCAAGCTGATAAACGTAATTACAAGAAAACGGCAGAGCCTCCGCGCAGCCCTTACGGTTTCTGCATTTCCTTATCCGCGACCCCATCCGAACTGTGCTGCTGCGTCGCTAGGGCTTGCCTGTGCTGGTCCCCTCGCCCCAGCGCTACGCCATCCACAAGCTGATCGTCGCCTCGCGACTCGGGCCGAGCGCTGGGGCCAAGCGGGAGAAGGATCTCCATCAAGCGCGCCTGCTGACCCAAGCGCTCGAAGCCACGCGTCGCCAGGACGACCTTGCCTTCGCCTTCATGGACGCGTGGGACAAGGGCGAAAACTGGCGCGAGACGATCCGGCGCGGCCTGAACCTGTTCGACGCCGACACGAGGGAAACAGTCAACACCATCCTGGGAAAATCCCTCCGCGAAATTGGTGCGAGTCCTGAAGGATTCACGATGCGTGATTAGCTGAAGCGACCGCTGCTATATTCATTGTCATCGTCCCAACTGTACGAAATTGGCTTGACGCTCGTTCGTACATAAAGTACGATATCTCTTTTCGCAGAGAGGAATGTCCTTGAGCACAGCGAACCATGTTGCCTTCGCCGATCTCTCTCGTCCTTTGCTGTCACCCCCGTCATTGCCGCCGCCCTTGTTGCCGCCGCCTTTATTGCCGCCCCCTTTGTTGCCCTTGTCATTCGATCAGTGCGAACGCCTCGCCGGGGCCTGGCGAATGGCCAGCCAGGACATCGCCGACGACATCCGCTTCATCCGCCAATATCTGAAAGTCGTTGCCGAGAAGGACGAGAGGCTGTCGACCGGCACCCTTGTTCACAGCCGCGCCTATGTCGAGGCCTGCGCCGGCTGGCTGCCACAGACCGTGACGCGCTATCTGCGCCACCTGCGCCAGATCACCGAATGCGAACTGGCCATGACAGCTGCCGGCATTCGCTTTGCGCTGTCGAGTTATGCCTGGGAGGCATGAGGGCGCCTGTCGCCAAACACAAGGAATTGCGCTGCCCGTCGCAGGCGCAATTCGTCAGGTTGAGAGGCTCGGGCGCGCCTGAACGGCGGGCGCCAAGGATGGCCCGGCCAGCGAATTCCGGCCTTGCTTTATTTCGACTGGCCTTGTTTCAACTTGGCCTTATTTCGATTTGGCTTTGCCGGACTTTGCGGCGGCAGGCTTCGCTGCCTTTGACTTGGCGGCTGCCTTGGCGGGCTTGGCGTCAGCTTTCTTCGCCGCCTTTTTTGGCTTGGCGACCGCGCCATCGACTTCAGCCGTGGCCTGCTCCCAGTGTTCCTGATGCGCGCCTTCAGGCCGGCCGGCCTTTTCCCAAATCTCGTGCGCGCGCTGGCGAATGCGGTCCTGTTTGTCGTCCGTCACTTAAGCCTCCGTGGTTGGGTCCGGTCGGTTGGTCCAGATTCCACGAAAACATTAGCCGAAAATTCGGCCGGCGTCTTGAGTGACGAGACATCTCAGCGCGGGTCGGAAATCACCGCAACGCCGAGCAGCGCCGCTTTCTTGACGATCAGCCCCGCTAGGTCGGCATCCGAACGATCGGTGCCGGTGCGCTCCCGCAGGAGCGCGATGGCTTCCTTCATCGATAACAGCGCCGTGTTGCGCTCGGCCAGCAACTTGTCGCAACACGCCGCAACATTGGCGGAGTTCGGGGTCTCGACATGCGGCAACATGGCAATTCTCCTTTCATCATGTTCGTCATTCGGCCCTGCCGCCCTTTTGGGAAGAACGACAGGGCCGTATCACCGATGAATGGTTAGGTTGTCGAGCGTTACTCGACCACCTCGACAATCCTGCGCGTGCTGGGGTCGACCAACACGGTATGGTTGTCGACGACGGCGTATCTGTACTGAACGTCGGGAACCTCCTGCAGCTCGACAGTGTCAGGCAAGGCAGTGCCGACATTCAATTCGACGCCGAGCAGATTGACCGAGGCAAGCGGATGTTTCTTTACGTACTGGTGCACGACCGTGCGCTGTTCCGGGGTGATGATCACCTGCTGCTGTGCCGGCTGCGTGACGATGACCTCGTCGGCGGCGGCAATGCCGATACCAGCGATCATGGCGAGCCCGGCGACGGCGGGAATAAGGATGGTTTTCATCTTCGTCTCCTGTCGTTGTTGGCGAGCTCCGCCGTGTTCCCGCATGAGGCGAAAACAGCGCAGATCGAGGTGGCGGGCTCCTGGAGGCAAACGCAGCCGGTACGGTCTTGTTCCGCAAGCGGAGACTAAATTGATCGGCTTCTCGGTCATGCCAGCAGAACCCGCACCCGCAAGATTCGCATTGAAGCACAATCCCTCAGGAGACCTTCGACGTGGACGATGCACGGCTCCAAATTCCGGTGGCGATCGCGGCCGGCGCCGGCATTGATCCGGTGACCGCGTCGCCCGGCCAAGACCGGAACCGACCGCCTTCGTGCCACGCCGTGAAGTTTCAAGCAAAGGTCATTGCTTCGGCGGCTGCGCAGGCGCCTCGCCAGGCTTGATCACCGGCGTCTTGCCCTGGTCCGGCGGCGGCTGCGTCATACCCTGGTCACCACTGGGCGGCGGCTGCAGCACGCCGCCGCAGGGACCGAGCGTGCTGGTCGATTCGCCACCGCCATTGGCGACCGGCGGCTTCTGAGCATCGTCCTGAGGCTGCGCCTGGCAAGGCGCGGCAGGGCCGTTCCGGTCGCCATTGTCCTGCGCAGCCGCCGGGTCGGCCAGCGCCAAGAGCAGCACGCATGGGATGAGGGGGAAAGTCTTCATGGTCCAGCTCCTCTGGATTCATCTCCTTGGCAAAGCAGACTAGTCCTTGGCAAAGCAGACTGGCGGCAATTGGTTCCACGGAGATGGAGTGGTTGCCGGAACCTGACAGCCGGAAGTGAGTTCCACCTTCTCCACGCAAAGCCGCCCGGAGGAGGCAATCATGGAAGAACGAAACAGAAAACCCAATGACGAGGTCGAGGCGCCACCGAGCAAAAACGATGCCCGCGACAGGATCGCCAATGACGAGGTGGAAGCGCCGACGCCGGGTCGGCAGGATTGGGATGCGCTGCGTGGCGCAACGGTCCTGCCCGACGGAGCAGATGAGGAAAGCCTGCCGGACACCACCGGTGTCGAGAAGGAAGGCGAATTGCCCGAGGAGGATGACGACAACCCCTACCAGGACAGTGACGATGCCTTGCCCGACGACGCCGAGGAAGCCGCCATTGGTCACGATCTGGCGAGGCGCGGCGGCCCGTTCGACGACGTGTAAGGCAGCGACCGCGGACTTCCGAGAGGTTTCCCGGGACGTCCACGCCGTCACCAGTTGGACCAAGGATGAGCTGAAGGCGATGCCGGAGCATCGCGATATTTCGAAGGATCCGGCTGGCCGGATCCTTCGTTTAAGGCGCCTTGGCGGTTTGGCTTAGCCCTTGTGGTCAAGGGCTGGACGGCGACAATCTCGGCACCTTCGACAGCCGAGAAGCAGCCGAGAAGCACGAACGCGAAGCCCAATATTTCAAGCGCCGTCGAGGCCGCTCGCCTGAAATCTTCAAAGTGCGCAAGAAATCCCCGCCGCGGGCGGTGCAGACACGCTCCGGCATCGCGGCGCTGCGAACCGGGCCATCGACCGCCGGCACTTGAGTGCCGACGGGCTCTGACCTTCAATTCGACCCGGGATCGCCGAGCGCCTCGGTGACGAAGGACGCCGCGATCAGGTCGTCGGCGTCGAGGCGTAGGGAGCCTTCGACACCTCCCATGATGGCTGCGACCTTCTGGAAGGTCTGCATCTCGTGTTCAGTAACGCTGGCGTCTCGCATCCTGGCTTTCAGATCGGCGATGCGTCGGCCCAGTGAGGCCGACGTTCCGATTTCTCTGTTCGACATGGTGGCCTGCTCCTCCCCCAACCCATGCTGTGGACGTACTCAAGGCTGTCTATATATAAGGCAGCGCGAATACAGTCGCCGCAACGCGCGATATCTGGGAAGGTTCCGGCGCCAAATAGTCACGAAATAATACGTGGTGGGACTCGGGTATGTTAAGCGCCCACGCGGCGGTAGACACCGCAAACCAGCGGCTGTCCATCGGGCTGGCCAACCCGCGTCGCGGGTCGCGAACGCGGGTCGGACTTGATCGCTGCGCGAACAGTCAGCGAGAAGCCGGCACCACGCCGGACACCGAGCGCGCCGTTTCGGGCGAAAACACCACGAAAGCAAAAACCAGAACGGCAGCGGCGACGATGAGCGAGCCGCCGGCGACGATCGGTTCAAGCGCCGGGTTTCCCTGCAGCATCACATACAGCGCCGGCAGCATGATCACCAAGCCGAGAGTGTAGAGCCCGTAGTGGATCATGGCGATGCGACGCGCCGCCTTTTGCGGATTGAGCGCGTAGTAGCCGCCGAAGATGGCGCTCGTCACCCAACCGAGCAGATTGATATGCGCGTGCGCCGGAAAAGCGGCGTGGTCACCCGAGATCGCCATCTGCAGGCCGGCCGCAATCCCCAACATCAGGAACAAGATGGCAGTTTTGAAAAAGAGTTCTGAAACCCTCGGCATGTCATTTCTCCCCCTATGCGGTCTTCGACCGCTTGCGACCTGGAGAATACACCCACGCGCAGAACTTTTCCACGCCCCGGTTATGGGGCCATGCCTGCACAGCTTTTTGCACGCTGTTCGACTTTTCTGGCTGCCACAACCCGGCGCCGCCGCGCTACGGCGTCAGCAAGATGTCGGCGCCCGCTCGCTCGTCGAACACCACCGCGCAGCCGCGCCCCAGCGCCACTGCCGACAGCGCGTTGGCCACCGTCTCGTCCGGCGATACGAAATCACCGGTCAGCACTCGCAACTCCTCCACCGCCCTGGCCATTGACACGCAGTGCCCGGCAACGCGATCGCTCGTGCAGGCGTCAATGACGCTGACGAGGTCGATCATCTCGAACTGGCCCATACCGGCCTCCACAAAAACAGCGTCCCGTCGCGGATATGAACGCCGAGGCGAGAGACAATGTTCCGCAGGTCCGATGCCCAGGCGGAGCACTCGACAGCCCGACCTGGAACGGGCCGGCCGGCGACAACCGCTTCGCTTGACAATAGGCCCTGTTTGTTCTCTATTTGTTCGGCAAAAACGCCTCTCACAACAGACGCGGCTAATGCTGCAACGCCGCAAAGGGAACGGTCGGGATGGAGCCCACCATCCTGCATGCGGATCTCGACGCCTTCTACGCCTCGGTCGAGCAGTTGCTCGACCCGGCGCTCAGGGGCAAGCCGATCGCCGTCGGCGGCGGCGTCGTGCTTGCCGCCTCCTACGAAGCCAGGGTTTTCGGCGTGCGCGGCGGCATGCCCGGACGAAGTGCGCGCGAGCTTTGCCCCGGACTGATTTTCGTCGGCGGCCATTTCGCCGACTATCAGCGGCTGGGCGACGCCGCCATCAAGGTGCTCGACGATTTCACGCCGCTGGTCGAGCGGATTTCCATCGATGAAGCCTTTGCCGACGTCGCCGGCTGCACGCATCTGTTCGGGCCGCCGGCCGAGATCGCCGCCACGGTGCGTCGGCGCGTCCGGGCAGAGCTCGGCCTGCCGATCTCGATCGGCGTGGCGCGCACCAAGCATCTGGCCAAGATCGCCTCGCAGGTGGCCAAGCCCGACGGCCTGGTGGTGGTCGATCCGGACACCGAACTTGCCTTCCTGCATGATCTGCCGGTCGGGCTGATGTGGGGCGTCGGCCCGGCGACCAGAGCGCGGCTGGCCGAGATCGGCATCGAGACCATCGGCCAGTTGGCAAAGACGCATAGCGGGGCGCTGCGAAGGTTACTCGGGCCCGCCGCCGGCGAAAAGCTGGCGTCGCTGGCATGGAACCGCGACCCGCGAAAGCTCGAAACCCACAGGCGGTCGCATTCCGCCGGCGCGCAGTCGGCGCTTGGCAGACGGCCGGCCGAGGCGCGTATCTTCGGACCCGTGCTGCTGCATCTGGCAGACCGGGTCGCAAGCCGGCTCAGGGCGAAATCACGGCCCGGGCGCACGGTGACGGTGCGCGTGCGTTTCGCCGATCTGCACGCTGTCACACGCTCGCTGACGCTCGATCAGCCGATTTCGGCAACCGCGATGCTGGCCGAAATCGCCGGGGAGCTGGTGCGCGGCGTGCTGGCCGCCAACCCTCGGGAGAAGACCATCTCGCTGCTGGCGATCTCGGTGTCGCAGCTGGAAGAAAGTGCCGAGCTGCAGTTGGAGCTGCCGCTCGGGCTTGCCGATGAAAAGCAGCGGCCCGGCAGCAGGCAAGGCCTGGCGCGCTTTGGCGCCGACCGCGCCATCGACAAGATCCGCCAGCGCTTTGGCAGAGAGGCTGTCGGCTATGGCGCCGTGGCGCTGGAAGCCCGGCGCTCGGTTCCCGACGCCTTCCGCGAACTGGCGGAGAAGGAACTGTGAGTGCGGCGCGACGGCAAGGCCAATGTTTAGGCTGGACCCCTCCGCGCTGCATTGCCGCTCTGTTTGAGCAGGCCGACCAACCAGGCCAGACCCGCCGCAGTTTCGGACATTTTTCGCACCGCAACCCGGCCACGCCATGCACGCCCAAGAACAACGCTTTGTCGATGAAGGTGGACTTGCAGTTAGCGCATCGGCGCCAAGAAAAACCGGGATGGGACAGCGAGGCCGCGAAGGTTGACAGTGCCGATCCGTCTGGCATTATCGCGTAAGCTTGGAGGATTCACTATGAAGAAAACCTATTCGAAGCCTGTTCTGGTCAAAAAAGGCAAGCTTTCGCAGGTTACGGCGCTCGCCAATGGAGCGGGTTCCGGCCCGATCGAGTGAAGTCGTTGAGTCGGACTGTCGCCTGATCTGGCGGCCTCGCCTGACACTGGAGATGCGGCATGAAGAAGACCTATTCGAAGCTGGTGCTGGTCAAGAAAAGCAAGCTCTCGCAGGTTACAGCCGATAATGGTAACGGCTCCGGGCCGGTCGCCGTCTAGCAGCCGATTATCCGACGCCTCGTGCCGTCTGGCCGGGAACAGGGCTTTGGGTGCCCGACGTGGAGAGTGGAAAATGAGGAAGACCTATTCCAAGCCAGTGCTGGTAAAAAAGGGCAAGCTCTCGCAGATCACCGCGAACGGCGCTTCTGCTCCTATTCCGGGCTAAACTCGTTCCCCGGTAGATCGAGATCCTCCTGGCAGAGTCGGGCGGCTTGATCGTTTCCGGAGCATGATCTCCCGCAGGCGGCGGGACCGTTCAGCGCACAACCACCAGATCGTCGAGCACTAGCTGCCAATAGTGGCTCGTGGAGAGGCGTACGCGCGTCACCGCCGCCAGCATCGGCGCATAGTGGACGGGCGCCAGTGCCGACAGGACGATCGTGTCGCTGGCGATCAGCCGGTCGCCAAGCCAGCTCTCGACCAGTGCGGTTTCGCCTTCGGACTTCAACCATGCCGCCGTCAGCATCACGGAATGGAACCCGAACGGTTTGTCGCTCGAGAATTCGGCCGGGTGTCCGCTGCTCGTATAGCAGACATGGTCTCCCGAGATATTGCCGTTGACGTAGCCTTCGCTGCCTTCGGTATGATCGCGCGCCAGTGCGTTCAGGTTGAACCAGGTCAACCCGGCATAACCGGACGGCACCTTGCGCAGGCCGCGCGTCGTGACATCGTCGAAACCGATGGCCTGCAAGGACGCGGCGCTGTCGACAGCCGCGTTCTCGGGCGACAGCAGGCCGAGCTCGGTCGGGTAGGCCGACAAGGCCAGTCGTCGTTCCATGCCACCGCCGGTGATTTCGATCGCGTCGGCGTCATCGGGCAGATCGAGACGGAAGCCAGCGCCAGCACTTAGCGGATGCACCGCCACCTCTTGCCCTTTCGCCATCACCGAGATGCTCGTCGAAACACCGTCCGCTACGCGGCCGCTGAGCCGGCGTATCGCAAACAGGCCGACCGGCTGCAGCATTGCGTCCGACACCAGCCCGGTGGGCGAGCCTGGCAGCGGCCGGAGGTGCTGCGACTGTACTTCGTTGGCGCTGCTCGAGCGCCAGCCGGGCGGCAGAGACACGGTGAAGCGGTAGCTGCCCGGCACATGGATGAGCGCGGCCCGACGTTTCGTCGACGCCAGGAAATTGGCAAAGCCGCCGCGATTGCTCCGCGCCGCGGCGACGAAGCGGCCGTCGCCATCATGCAGTCTGACCATGATGCCGGCCATCGGGCGGTCGCCGAGCCCGTAGCGGCCGTCGCGATCGGCATCGAAATAGACAAAGGTCGAATGATTGAGCTTGCCGTGGTTGCCCGACCAGTCCCGGCGCACGGCGTAGTCGTTGGCCGGATCTTCACGAAGCCGGGCTCTGCGACGCGACCGCGCCAGCCGCCAGGCCAAAGCCGCAACGACAGCGGCGAGCCCGACAAGGAGTATTGCCTTGATCACGGACGGCTCAAGCAATGCTGTCGGCCCTGCTCATCTGGATCTCCTGCGCATACATCGATCCATATATCGATGCTGCAGGCGCTTGAGCAACCGGACACGGGACCGGCGGACCACGGCATCGGCGTCACATACCCATTTCAGGCAACTATTCCGGCGATGGCACCGGCGGCTTCGTGGTCAGCGCGGCGCCGAAGGCGGCGACGACCACGGCGGCGATGCCCGCGCATTGCAGCGGGCTCAGGGTCTCGTGCAGGAACAGGAAGCCGGCCAGCGCGCCCAGCGCCGGCTCCAGACAAGTCAGCGTGCCGTAGAGCCTGGCCGGCATCCGGGTCAGCGCCACCATCTCCAGCCAGAACGGCAAGGCGCTGGAGAACAGCCCGACCAGCAGCGCGCTGACCAGGATCGCGGGTGCGATCAGGCCGGTACCCGCCTCGGCGAGGCCGAACGGCAGGGCGACGGCAGCGGCTATGACCAGCCCGTAAGCCGTGGTCTGGCTGCCAAGCTCGGCGCCCGCCTTTTGCGCAAAGACGATGTAGAGCGCCCAGCAGCAGCCGGCGGCCAGCGCCAGCATGACGCCGATCGGATCAAGCGCGCTGCTAGAATGGATCAAGGGCGACAACAGCAATATGCCGGCAACGGCCAGCACCACCCAGACGAAGTCGGTGGCGCGCCGCGACGGCAGCGTCGCCACGAGCAGCGGGCCGGAGAATTCGAGCGCCACCGCGACGCCGAGCGGGATTCTGGCGAGCGCTGCATAAAACAGCAGGTTCAGCGCCGCGAGGTTGACGCCATAGGCGATGAGCCAGGGCAGCACGGCGCGCGACGGCCGCACCCGCCACGGCCTCAGCACCGCCGCCAGCATCAGCGCGCCCAAGGCCAGCCGCAGCGCCGTGGTGCCGTTGGCGCCGATCAGCGGAAACAGGCTCTTGGCGAAGGTGGCGCCGATCTGGATCGACACCATGGCGCCAAGCAACGCGCCGATCGGCAAGGCCTTCGCTTCAGCTGCGGCAATCGACGTCGACGTCAATTCCAGTCCCTCCCCACGCGACCAGCAGGCCGTAGCGCAGGCTGGAGATAGGGATAAAGGGCCTGGCTGTCGTGTGGCACGAGCGGGCTGTTGATAGGGCAAGGGTGGGAGGCGAACGCCGACGCATTTCCTCTCCCCCGTCGATCGGGGGAGAGGAAAAGAAGCTAGCTCGCCAGCCCATACACCAGGCTCACACGTCCATCCGAAAGCGCCTCGGCCTTGCGCAGTTCCAGTCCGTGCCGGGCGTGCACCATGCCGAACAGCGCCTTGCCGTCGCCGGCGAGCAGCGGATAGACGATCAGCCGCATTTCATCGACCAGGCCGGCTTCGATCAGGCTGGCGGTGATGCGGGCGCCGCCCATGAGGTAGATGTTCTTGCCGGGCTCGCGCTTCAGTGCCGCGACGTCGTCGAGGCGGCGCAGGAAGCGCGTCGAGGCCCAGGCTGACGTCGTCATGGTGTTCGACAGCACATAGTGCGGGGTTTTCGCGGCAAAGCGCGCCCATTCGAGTTCGGCCGGGTCGACCAGTCTGCCGGTCATCGGCAATGGCTGGTCCGGCTCGTTCTGTTGGATCGCGCTCCAGTAGCGCTCATAACCGGCATACATGACGCCGCCGAGCAGGCAGGCGTCGATCTCAGGCATCAGGCCGTATTCCTCCGACCAGTTGTCGACCCAGTCGGCGAAGCCTTCGGGGCCTTCGATCTTGCCGTCGATGGAGATCTTCATTCCGGTGATCAATTTACGCATGACTTCCTCCTTCGGGCTTGCGGGATGCAAGCACGTTGCCTGGTTTCACTTCCGATGACGCGCCGCGGTGTCTGGCGAAGGCGCGTGTTTCGCCGGCCCTTGCGCCGGCATCCGGCGCAAGGGATCGATGGTGCCCGGTTGGACCGGGCGATGCGTCAGGTCAGGTCAGGCCGGCAGGCGCCGGTCGTAGTCCGCCACGAGACGGCTAAAGCTGTCCCAGAACGGTTCGGGTTTCTCGGCCGCCACGCAGGCAACCAGGAGGTCGAGATGCACGTGCCACCCTGCGGCATGCATCATCAGGCTCGAGCGGTCCGGCAGGCGGCGGTGGACCAGGGTGAGCAGAACGTCGTCGCCGCGCTGCGCCAATTCGAAGGTGACATTGCCGCTGCCGTTCCAGGTGATGGTGAGCTTGCGCGGCGGATCGCACTCGACGATCTGGTTGTGCATCCGCTGCTCGCCGCCACTGAAGCTGGCCGGCCTGTCGCCGGGCGGGTCGGTCAGTTCGTCATTGCGCCAGACCAGATCGAAGGAAGAGCCTTCCTCCATCTGCATGTCGCCGGCCGCCAGCCATTGGCGGCGCAGATCGCTCTGCGTCAGATATTCCCAGACGCGCTCCCTGGTGCCGGGCAAAAGCCGTTCGATCCTCAACGTGGCCGGCTGGATCAGCTGGGCGTAGCCGTCGAAGCTGTTCATCTGGTTCATCGGTCGTCTCCCTCGGATGATGTTGGCCTGGATGTGTCTGGCTTGGGTGATTCCGGCTTGGATGGTTCTGGATTTGCCGGTGCCGGCGTTGACGGCGTTGTCGACGTTTTGCGCCCCGCCTCCTCGCGCAAAAGCTGTTCGAGGACATCGAGGCGGCTGTTCCAGAAACGCGCGTATTGGCCGAGCCACTGATAGGCGGTGGCCAGCGGGCGGGCCTCGAGGCGGCAGACATGGGTGCGCCCGCGCACTTCGCGCCGGATCAGCCCGGCATGCTCCAGCGCCTTGATGTGCTTGGAGGCGGCGGCCAGCGACATGGCAAAGGGTTGAGCCAGCTCGCTCACCGTACGCTCGCCGCCGGCGAGGTGGTTAAGCATGTTCCGGCGCGTGGCGTCGCCGAGGGCGTGAAAAACCTGGTCCATCTGGGGCGCCTCTAATTCAACCATGTAGTTGAATATAGAGGCGAGATTTTAGATAGTCAACTAGTTGGTTGAATGTTTTTTGGGGAGAGGCGCTGGCCCCCTACCTCCCCCTTGTGGGGAGGTCGGACCGTAGGTCCGGGCGGGGGTACTAGCGCTGACCGTGGGGGATGTGGATTTCCTCTTCCCTCACGAAGTCTGGGAGAGGAACCCAAGATGGCGGAGGTCCGCGCAGACCCCCACCCCGATCCGCTTTGCGGATCGACTTGCCGGGGCGAGCCACGGGTCTCGCCCGTCCTTCGGACCCCCACAAGGGGGAGGGTAAAGTGCCCTCACCCCGCCATGGCCAGCGGCACCGCGCTCTTGTTGGGGATCTGGATGTCGATCTCCAGCGTCGACATGGTCTCGCCGCGGTCCATCGAGACCTGGAGATAATCCTGGTCGATCTGCACATGCTTGGCGATCACCGCCATGATCTCCTCGCGCAGGATGGAGACGAGATCGGGCTGGCTGCGGTTGCGGCGCTCATAGGCGAGAAGCACTTGCAGCCGTTCGCGCGCCACCGGCGCGCTGGTGCGCCGCTTGAAGATGTCGAGCAGGTTCATGCCGCCCTCCTTCCCAAAAGACGATCGAGGAAGCCCTTGCGTTCGAAGGGCACGATGACCGGCAGCTGTTCGCCCTCGAGGCGCTTGGCCGCGTCGATGTAAGCCTTGGCAGCGGCGTTCAGCGGCTCCGACAGCGTCACCGGCGAACCGAGGTTGGAGGCGCGCAGCACATCCTGGCTCTCGGGGATAATGCCGAGCAGCGGCACCGACAGGATCTCCAGCACATCGTCGATCGACAGCATTTCGCCCCGCGCGGCGCGTCCCGCATCATAGCGCGTGACCAGCACATGCTTGGCGATCTGCTCGCCCTCCTCGGCTCGCAAGGTGCGGGAATCGAGCAGGCCGATGATGCGGTCGGAATCGCGCACCGACGACACTTCCGGATTGGTGACGATGACCGCCTCGTCGGCAAAGCGCATGGCGAGCTGCGCGCCGCGCTCGATGCCGGCCGGGCTGTCGCAGAAGACGTAGTCGAACACCGAGCGCAGCTTGCCGATGACCTCGGCGACGCCCTCCTCGGTCAGCGCATCCTTGTCGCGCGTCTGCGAGGCCGGCAGCAGGAACAGCGTCTCGACCCGCTTGTCGCGGATCAGCGCCTGCGACAGCTTTGCCGAGCCCTGGATGACGTTGACGAGGTCGAACACCACGCGGCGTTCGGCGCCCATGATCAAATCGAGGTTGCGCAGGCCAACATCGAAATCCACCAGCGCCACCTTCTTGCCGGTCTTGGCGACCGCCGCCCCCAGAGCCGCGGTAGAGGTCGTCTTGCCGACGCCCCCCTTGCCCGAGGTGACCACCACTACCTTGCCCATCAATAAAGCCTCCGTTGTTGTTCGTTATGTCGTTGTCGGGCGAGACGCATTAGCTGAAAGGGGCGATGCGCAGCATGCCGTTTTCGAGAAATGCCTGCACAGGCTTGCCCCGGACTGACGGGTCCATCTCCTCGGCCGTGCAATACCAGCCATCGACCGAGAGAAGTTCGGCTTCGTTCCTGCGGCAGAAGACACGCGCCGCCGTGTTCCCTTGAGCGCCTGCCGAAGCGCGGCCGCGCAGCGTGCCATAGACGTGGATGGAACCGGTGGCGACGATCTCGGAGCCGGACGCGACGGAGCCCAGCACGATGACATCGCCATGCGGATGGAAGATCAGCTGCCCTGAACGGATCGGCGAGCGGATCATCAGCGTGCCAGCGTCGGGTGCGGCAATTTTGGCGTCTTTCGGCTGTGCCTTGGCATCGCTCGCCGGTTTCAAATCGCCCGCCTTCAAATCGCCGGCCTCTGCCTTGATGTCACCGGCCGCCTTCATGTCGCTTACCGCAGTGTCCTCCTCCGCCCTGCCCGCCTTGCGGCTCGGCTGCAGCAGCCCGTCGGTGGTCGCCTCCTTGGCGCCGACCAGCACCGGCGGCAGATGCGTGCCAAGCTCGGCGCCACCATCGAGTTCCATGGCATAGATGCGGATTCCGCGCTGGCCGAGCAGATCGACCAGCGCTTCGATGGCCACGACATCGGGCTTGAGCACGTTCAGGTCGAGCACCACCGGGCGCCCCGCAAAATATCCCGGCGAATTGCCGACCCAGCGATCGAGGCTCTCCAGCCAAACGTCCAAAGGCGCCTCCGGCGTCAGCGTGAATGCGACGAAGGAGCGGGCGCGAAAGCGAATGGATTTGGCCTCGAGGGGAGCGGCAAAGGTCACAGCGGGCGATTCCTTACTGAGAGGTAAACGCTAGCCGTGGTATGGTTAATGAAAGGTTAACGGGAGGGGGTATTCGCGAGCAGAGGGGGCGCCTTTCTTGACAGCCCGGGCCAGGCATCCTGCCACCCTTGCAAGAGCACGAATCGACGCGATCATTCGCCGGCCGCCGGCAAGGCAAGCTGCAATCGTAACGACCGCAACGCAGCAAGTGTCGGCGCAGATTGTTGAAAATAATCATGTATTGCCGAGCGTTGAATACTTGCGCGCCGCCATGCGCCGCGTAATGTCGGCATGGGATGGGTTTAATGGGGGAATAATGAAACGTAGTTTTTGACACTATCGCTGCTGGCTGGCCTCGCAGGGTGTGCCACGCCGCCCGACAAGATTGCAGGCGTTCCGAATTCCGGCCCCTGCACGCCAGCCGAGAGACAACGCCTTGCTGTCATTTCAAACCAGCAGAACAAGTCAGCATCCGGTGATGCGCTTGGTGTCTTCCTGATCGGCGTGCCGATTGCATCCATGTCGGGTGGCGACCACGAGGCCGAGATAGCGATTCTCAAGGGATGCTGCGGGCCGCCTAAGACTTAGACACCGCCGACCACGGCATTTTAACAGCCGGGTCTGCTAGCTGGTAATGCGTCCCCATATCGATATGCTCGGTTTATGCGTTGGAATGTCTCAGGAAGCATCCCGTTAAACTGGCACCATACTGGCAGCAATTAATCATAACAACACTCTGAAATTCGGAAATAGCTCTAATGAGAGTATCTAGGATCAGAATAAAGGGCTTTCAGTCGTTTGAAGACACAGGGGATATATCCTTCACTGATGGAATTAATATCATAATAGGGCAAAATAATTCTGGGAAAAGCGCCCTACTTCGCGCACTGCTGCCTTCTATTCCCGACGACAGACATCGCACACCGGATAAATGGGAGGCATTTCGACTAAAGCGACCCGAGATAGAATTCACTCTGGAAATTAGCGGGGCTGAGATACGAGATTGGATTCTAATATCTGGATCCACTCAATATTTTCCATTGCAAACCCTGCCTGATCTTGATCAGGAGGCATATTTACAACAGCTATTCAATATTGATGAAATGCGTATTGACGTAAAAAGAAATGAAAACACAGAATTCTATTCTTCTTACCCATCCCACAATTTATTTTATTACGGCGATGGAACACCACAAACTTGTGCATCCGCGACACCAACAAACGGCGAAATAACATTTGGTATACAAAGCTCTGGAAATGACACTTTGCCTAACTTGCTTTTTGCAGCATGGCAACGCGAAATGTTCTATTTTGCGGCTGAGCGCCTAACGATCGGTGAGGCGGCATTTGGTTATGCAGGACGCCTCCAATCAAACGCGGGCAATTTGCCGAATGTGCTTCATACTTTGAACAGTGAACGAGGCGACATTTTTCGGCAACTGGTGGATCATCTTCGAGAAGTGTTCCCCACAGTCGCCAATCTCAGTATCAGAACGCGACCAGAGAACAACCAATTAGAAGTCCGGGTCTGGCCGACTGAGGTAATGGAACGAGTTGAACTTAGCTTTCCGCTCAACTCAAGCGGAACAGGCGTATCTCAGGTTATCGCGCTTCTCACTGCGATAATGACGATCGATAAGGCCGTGATTATAATCGACGAGATCAACAGCTTTTTGCACCCCGCAGCGGTTAAGGCGCTGCTCCGAATTTTGCAGACGCGATATGCTCATAATCAATACATAATTTCTACACACGCCCCTGAGGTGATCGGCTTCAGTAACCCCACGACAATTCATCTCGTCAAGCGCGCCGGATACGAATCCTCAGTCGAGCGACTGAACCTCGATGAGGTTGGGAAGTTTCGTGAGGTAGCCGAGCACTTAGGTGTCTCAATGGCAGACGTGTTCGCGGCCGAACGTGTGGTGTGGGTGGAAGGTCCGACGGAGGAGCTGTGTTTCCCTTATCTGTATCAACAGCTGGTTGGACCGCTGCCGCGCGGAACTATTATCACGTCGGTTGCGGCAACGGGTGACTTCAACACGAACAGGCGCGATCCGGCAATCGTGTATGAGGTTTACAGCCGCTTGAGCTCCGCCGCTGCTACGCTGGTTGTGTCGGTTGCTTTCAGCTTCGACACAGAGAAGCTGACCGATGCAGAAAAAACGGAAATGAAGCGGAAGGCCGGCGGCTTGCTGCATTTCTTGCCTAGGCGCCACCTGGAATGCTTCTTTATCGACCCCGCAGCAATTGCGGCCTTTGTCATAAGCAAGGATCCCGGGTCTGTTGCAACCGTTACGCCAGATACGGTCGAAGCAACTTTGAAGGCCGCGGCTGTCAAGCGCCCGCTTCTTGTTCCGGAATGGAGTGACGACATAAGGAACGTGGAGTGGCTTACCCACGTCGACGCGGCCAATCTTATCGCCAGTGTGTGCGGAACCCTCTCCGAGCACCGCGCGCCTTTCGCCAAGAAGAATGACTCTCTATTTCTGCTGAAGCACATACTTGAACATAACCCTGAGCAGCTGACGCCACTGCGGGACTATGTACAGAGCCTTGTTGCAGCGGTAGCAGCAACCTGAAACATAAATCACTATGAAAACTTGCCATTTTCGATCAGGTGTCGTTGCCAACAAGGTGAATGCTGGGGTGGGTGATGAGTGAAGTGGCTGCGGAACTTCCTGAAGATCGACAGGTGTGGCTTCGTGCTTTTTACGGCTTCAGCCCTGAAGAAGCAGGCTATCTTGGCTTTACGTATGAGCCTCAGCGCGAAACCATGCTCGAACGGATGAGGGATGGCGATCTGGTCCTGATCTATGGGGCGGTAGACCATCTGACGGATACATCGCTGAAGCGTCAGGCTTTGGGCTTTCTGGAGGTCACAGGGGAGCGCTGCTCCGATCGGGAACGCTCTGCCCCGCCGGCTATCGATTGGAAGGAGGAACATGGCTTCCTAGACAGATGGACTTTCGGCGTGAAGGTTCGGCGCGTATGGCGGGTGAGGAACCGCGTCCGTATTAACACAATCGCACCCGAAGCATACGCGAATGAGAATCGATTCGAGCGAACAACTCGCGCAATTTTGCTGACGCCTGAAGAGCGCGAACGCGCGCTGAGCCATCCTGTCTTTCAGGTCAACGTATACGGCGAGCCATCAATCTCCGAAGCTGAATTGGCCAAAGGGGTGATGGGCGAACTGCTCAAGCCTTCGCGCGGTTTCCCTCCCAGCCTTGGCACCCGGACGGCAACCCATGAGGACGGCGAAAACAACCTGTATCTAATGATGCTTGAAGGTGGCGCCGAGGCGCTACTCGGCCGAACAGGATCTCATGTCGGCAAGGCTTTGGTAAAGGTCGGACGTTCGAACGACCCTAAGCGGCGGCTTAAGGAGGTTAATGGGGGATTCCCGGAAAATGGAACATGCCGCTGGAAGCTCGTGAATAGTCAGGCCTTTCCGGATGTCTCTACCGCCCATCGCCACGAGGACGAACTGAAGGACCTGTTTAAAGTCCGTTTTAGCTCTCAAGGCGGGGAATTCTTTACAGCGGATAAGCGCGAAATCGAAAACGAATTTATGAGATTTTGCGTATCAAAGATGCCAGCGATAAAGAGCGCGCCTGGAAAGGCCAAGGGCATAAATTAGGCACCAGTTCGAATAGGAGGCCCCGCGCTTAGCGAACGAGTCCCTCAACGTCCATCGTGCAGTTTGGCCGATATCTTGGACACATTCGTCGATGTAGCGCCTCTCGACCGAATCGCCGCACACCAGCCGGATCAGCTTGATCTTCCAAGTGCCCTCGTTCTTTGAAATGAAGCGATAGACCATACCGTCACGACTTCGCCTGGCGTTTCCCCTTGATCCCCCTCGCCGCCTGCTCCACCGCCGCCCTGTTCGTACCAAGCCGGTCAATCAGCTCCTGTGCCTCGTCGCCCGATATGCCGGTGCGCACGGCGAGTTCCTCGACGGTCAGGACGTCGGTGCTGGCGATCTCGCGCGGCAGGGCGTCGTCGGCGGTCAGCGGCAGAGCGGCTTCGCGGTCGATTTCGGCCTCGGCCCGGTGCCAGTGGTGCTCGGGGTCGCCAGTGCCTTCGCGCTCCCAGATCTGGTAGGCGCGCTGCTGTATCTTGTGATGGCGGTCGTCTTCCATGGTGGTTCCTCCCCTGGGCTTCGAGGACGATCCGAACGACCCCAGAAATCGCGCGGTCGCAATCGTTCGCGGCGCCCTTCGCGCTGGCTATTCGCATTGCCGTCTCGGCCCGCCGGAATATGGCTGGTAGCTGTTGTCTTCCGGACGGTAGGAGCGATAGCGGCTGAAGCAGGAGGCGACATGGTCCGGTTCGCCGCCGGCGGCCGCGTAGGCGCCCGCGCCCTCGACATAGCTTGCCTCTCGCGGCGCGGCGAGATAGGGCGATACGCAGGTGCGCTGCTGTCCGCTATAGGACATGTAGCTGTTGTCCTCGGGATCGTAGGAGCGGTAGCGGGTGGCGCACCAGGCGAGATGCGGCGGCGGCAGTTCGGTCCGCGCGATGGCGCCGGTGACGGTGGGATCGGGCTGCTGCCTGGCCGGGTCCTGGGCTGGCTCCTTGGCGGCGATGTCGGCAGGCGCGGACTGCTCGGGCGGCACACGTTCGAAGTCCTGCGCCGTCTTGTCCACCGGCCGCGCTTTCCGGGTCCACAGTTCCGCCACGCTGACGGTCGGCCTTGCCTCCCGCGCTGGCTTGGCGGCAAGCAGCCAGGCTGCGAAAACCAGCCCGCTGCCGAACACCGCAAGGGTCAGCACGAAGCCGCCGACCAGTCCCAAAATCGCTTTCACTCGACACTCCTTGTGTCCCTGCCAATAAAATGCGGGACATCACGGCTTGTTCCAGAAAAGCAGGCGCGAGGGACCTAAGTCTGACCGACCGACAACCGGCAGCTCGCCGAGAACCGGGTGCGGCGCGATTTTTTTCGACGGTGAAAAATCAAGGGAGCGGTCGAGCAGCCATTGGGCCACGTCGCAGCCGCTATTCCGCCGCCTCGGCATAGTGCTGAGGGACATAGTTGAGGATCGCGCCGAGCCAGCGCTCGACATCGGCCAGCGGCATGGCTTTGCGGCGGGCATAGTCCTCGACCTGGTCGCGCTCGACTTTGGCGACGCCGAAAAAATAGCTTTCGGGATGGGCGAGATAGATGCCGGAGACCGAGGAGCCCGGCCACATCGCATAGCTCTCGGTCAGGCTGACGCCGGCATTGCGCTCGCCGTCGAGCAGCCGGAACAAGGTCGCCTTCTCGGTATGATCGGGCTGCGCGGGATAGCCGGGCGCCGGGCGGATGCCGCGATAGGGCTCGCCGACCAGTTCGTCGGGCGCCAGCGTCTCGTCTGATGCATAGCCCCAGAATTCCTTGCGCACTTTCTCATGCATGCGCTCGGCAAAGGCTTCGGCGAAACGGTCGGCCAGCGCCTTGACCATGATCGAGGAGTAATCGTCGTTGGCGCGCTCGAAACGCTCTGATATCGCCACCTCCTCGATCCCTGCGGTGACGATGAAGCCGCCGATGTAATCGGGCTTGCCGATGTCGGCGGGTGCGACGAAATCCGACAGCGCGACATTGGCCTTGCCGTCGCGCTTGGTCAGCTGCTGGCGCAGCGTGAAGAAAGTGGCAAGCTCCTGCGAGCGTGCCTCATCCGTGAACAGCCTGATGTCGTCGCCGACGGCGTTCGCCGGCCAGAAGCCGATGACGGCGCGCGGCGCGAACCATTTTTCCGCGATGATCTTTTTCAGCATCGCCTGCGCATCCTCGAACAGCTGGCGCGCCGCCGGTCCCTGCTTCTCGTCATCGAGGATCTTGGGATAGCGCCCCTTCAGCTCCCAGGTCTGGAAGAACGGCGTCCAGTCGATGTAGCGCGAGAGCTCGGTCAGGTCCCAGTTCTCGAACACTTTCACGCCGGTGAAGGACGGCTTCGGCGGTTCATAGGCGGACCAGTCGACCTTGTGCGCATTGGCCCTGGCCTTTGCCAGCGGCAGCCGCTGCTTGTCGGCCTCGGAGCGGGCATGCGCGTCGGCGACCTTTTTGTACTCGGCCCGCACTGTGTCGACGTAGCCGCCCTTGGTCTCGTTCGACAGCAAGGACGAGACGACGCCGACGGCGCGGCTGGCGTCGTTGACATAGACCGTCTGTCCCTTGGAATAGCGCGGGTGGATCTTCACCGCCGTGTGCACGCGGCTGGTCGTGGCGCCGCCGATCAGCAGCGGAATGTCAAACCCTTCACGCTCCATCTCGGCGGCCATGTGCACCATCTCGTCCAGCGACGGGGTGATCAGGCCGGACAGGCCGATGATGTCGACATTTTGCTCGCGAGCCGTCTGCAGGATCTTCGCCGCCGGCACCATGACGCCGAGATCGATGATCTCGTAATTGTTGCAGGCCAGAACGACGCCGACGATGTTCTTGCCGATGTCGTGGACATCGCCCTTTACAGTCGCCATCAGGATTTTGCCGGCCGTCTGGCGCTCGCCATTGTCGATGCCATTGGCGGCGTTGGCCAGTTTTTCGGCCTCCATGTGCGGCAGCAATCCGGCCACCGCCTGCTTCATCACGCGCGCCGACTTCACCACTTGCGGCAGAAACATCTTTCCAGCGCCGAACAGATCGCCGACGACATTCATGCCGGCCATCAGCGGGCCTTCGATGACATGCAGAGGCCGCTCGGCCGCAAGCCGCGCCTCTTCGGTGTCGGCGTCGATGAATTCGGTGATGCCGTTGACCAGCGCATGGGAAATCCGCTGCTCGACTGTCCAGTCGCGCCAGGCGAGATCGCGCTCCCTGGCGTCCTTGCCGGCCGTGCCCTTGAAACGCTCGGCGATCTCCAGCATGCGTTCGGTGGCAGTGCCGCCGGCCCGGGGCGCGCGGTTGAGCACGACGTCCTGGCACGCTTCGCGCAGCTCCGGCTCGATCGTGTCGTAGACGGCGAGCTGGCCGGCATTGACGATGCCCATATCCATGCCGCGCTGGATGGCGTGGTAGAGGAACACGGCGTGCATCGCCTCGCGCACGGGCTCGTTGCCGCGGAAGGAGAAGGACAGGTTCGAGACGCCGCCCGAGATATGCACATGCGGCAGCGTGGCGGTGATCTCGCCGGTGGCCTCGATGAAGTCGACGCCGTAATTGTCGTGCTCCTCGATGCCGGTGGCGACCGCGAAGACGTTGGGGTCGAAGACGATGTCTTCGGGCGGGAAACCGGCCTGTTCGGTGAGCAGCTTGTAGGCGCGGTTGCAGATCTCCACCTTGCGCGCCTTGGTGTCGGCCTGGCCGGCCTCGTCGAAGGCCATGACGACCACCGCCGCGCCATAGGCGCGCACCAGCTTCGCATGATGCAGAAAGGCTTCCTCGCCTTCCTTCATCGAGATGGAGTTGACCAGTGGCTTGCCCTGCACGCATTTCAGCCCGGCCTCGATGATCTCCCATTTCGAGGAGTCGACCATCACCGGAACACGGGCGATGTCGGGTTCGGCGGCGATCAAATTGAGGTACTCGACCATCGCCTTTTTCGAATCGATCAGGCCTTCATCCATGTTGATGTCGATGATCTGTGCGCCATTGGCGACCTGGTCGCGCGCCACGTCGAGCGCCGGGACATAGTCGCCCGCCGTGATCAGCTTTCGGAACTTGGCCGAGCCGGTGACGTTGGTGCGTTCGCCGACATTGACGAAGGGAATCTCGTCGGTCAGCGTGAACGGCTCCAGCCCGGACAGGCGCATCTTGCGCTCGATCTCGGGGATGGCGCGTGGCGGATATTTCTTGACAGCCTCGGCAATCGCCCGGATGTGCTCCGGCGTCGAGCCGCAGCAGCCGCCGACGACATTGACCAGCCCTTCGCGCGCAAAATCCTCGATCTGCGCGGCCATGAAGTCCGGGCTCTCGTCATAGCGGCCGAATTCATTGGGCAGGCCGGCATTCGGATAGGCGCAGACGAAGGTGTCGGCGGCGCCTGAAATTTCGGCCAGATGCGCGCGCATCGCATTGGCGCCGAGCGCGCAGTTGAGGCCGATGGTGAAGGGGTTGGCATGGCGCACCGAATGCCAGAAGGCGGTCGGCGTCTGGCCCGACAGCGTGCGGCCGGAGAGATCGGTGATGGTGCCCGAAATCATCACCGGCAGGCGCACGCCCTTTTCGAGGAAAATCTCGTTGCAGGCAAAGATCGCCGCCTTGGCGTTCAGCGTATCGAAGATGGTCTCGATGAGAATGATGTCGGCGCCACCGTCGACCAGGCCGCGCAACTGCTCGCCATAAGCCAGGCGCAATTCATCGAAGGTCACGGCGCGATAGCCGGGATTGTTGACGTCGGGCGACATCGAGGCGGTGCGGTTGGTCGGCCCGAGCGCGCCGGCGACGAAGCGCCGCTTGCCGTCCTCCTGCTGTGCCCTCGCCGCTGCCCGACGCACCAGCCGCGCGCCGTCGCGGTTCAGCGCGTAGACGGCATCCTCCATGCCGTAATCCGCCTGGGCGATCGAGGTCGAGGAGAAGGTGTTGGTCTCGAGGATATCGGCGCCAGCGATGGCGTATTGATAATGGATCTCCTCGATCGCCTTCGGCTGCGTCAGGATCAAGAGGTCGTTGTTGCCCTGCTGGTGGCAGGCGCAGCCGGCGAATGCCTCGCCGCGAAAATGCTCCTCGTCGAAACCGAGACCCTGAATCTGCGTGCCCATGGCGCCGTCGAGAATGAGAATGCGCTCGCGCGCCGCTGCCGTGAGCGCCGCAAGCACTTCGGACCCATCGGGTCTGGCCGCGACGGGGCCGAACAATGCGTCCAGCGATGCAGAATTCTGCGACATTTTTTATCCTTGAGGCGACAACCATCACATAAGGATATCTTTATGTCAACATACGGAATGCAGGCGAACGCGTAGTGGCGAGAGTTTGGTGCGATGGTCATCCCGATCGACAATGTGACGGCGACGGTCATTGTCGCCGCTGGGCCGTGCCTACACCACCACGTCCCGATATACCCTCACCTCGCCATCCTGGCCGCGGATGCGCCAATCCTGCCCTTCCCGCCCCTCGACATGGCATGGCCCGAGCGGCACCTTGCCGCCGCCTTCCGGCAGGTCCAGCACATAGACCGGATTGCAGATGCCCGACAGGCGGGCGCGCAGCGCGCCGGCCAGCGCCTGTCCCTGCGCAATCGTGGTGCGCCTGTGCGCCATGCCGCGCGCGAGGTCGCCGTGGTGCAGGTAATAGGGTTTGACGCCGAGCCGGTACATCAGTTCGCGGCAGAGTTCCTCCAGCACCTCGACCGTGTCGTTGACGCCCTTGAGCAGGACACTCTGGTTGAGCAGCACGAAGCCTGCCTGGCGCATGACGCGGCAGGCCAATTCGGTGGCCGGCGTGATCTCCCGCCCATGGTTGAAATGGGTGACGATTGTGACCATCAGCCGGCCCTGCAACGCGCCAACCAGCCCCGGCGTGATGCGCGCGGGCAGTACGACAGGCACGCGCGTGTGGATACGCAGCAGCCTCACATGCGCGATCGCCTCGATACGGGCGCGGATTTCGGCCAGCGCCTTGTCCGGCAGCGAAAGCGGATCGCCGCCGGTCAGGATCACTTCGCGGATTTCGGTATGGGCTTCGATATAGGCAAAGGCGTCTTCGAGCGCCTCGCGCGTGTAGCCGCGGCCGATCGAGGTCAGAGACTCCTTGCGGAAGCAGAAGCGGCAAGAGACCGCGCATTGGTAGGTCGCAAACAACAGCACGCGGTCGGCGTGGCGGTGCGTCAGTCGCGGCACCGGACTGAAGGCATGGTCGGCGATCGGATCGTCGAGCTCGCCTTCCGTTTCCGTCAGCTCATCCGGCGATGGAATGACCTGGGCGCGGATCGGGTCGGCGGGATCGTTCCAGTCGATCAGGTCGAGATAGGTTTTTGGGGCACGCACCTTGTGGCGCGTAGCCGCCTCCTGCGCCGCCGCGTGCTCGGCGGGTGACAGCGGCAGCGAGGCGAGATCGCGGACGTGGCGCACGCCCGCGCGGATGTCGTTTTGCCAGGCGGTGTCGGCATCGCGTCCTTCGTCGGCGATGGCCGCGTCATCGAAAGTTGAGTCTGGGGTCATTGGGGCCTCGGGGCAATTCTGGCGGTGCTATCGGCCGGATGGATGGTTCGGTCAACAGCTGTGGCTCGGCGCGGATTGTCGCTGCGCTGCGATCCTTCGCATTCCCCGACTATCGCCGTAATCGACCAGCGCAGCAATTTCAGGCAATCTGACCGATAAGGCGCTCCAAGGCGAGATGGGCGCCGCCTAGGGAGGACCGCGATGAGCAAAATGCCGCGCTATGAGGATGCCGTTCAGCGCTTTCGCATCGAAGATGAGATCGCGCGGTTGTATGGCAACCCTGGAACCGGCATCAATGCCTATGTCGAATGCTGCGGCCGCTACACCGGAGAAGACCGGCTGGCGCTGCGCGCGATCTCGGCCGGCGGCGAGCTTCGCGAATTCAGCTTCGACGATCTCGCCGACATGTCCGGGCGCGCCGCCAATGTGCTCAAGGCCGCCGGCGTCGGTGCCGGCGATGTCGTCGCCGGCATGCTGCCGCGCGTCCCCAAACTGGTGGCGCTGATCCTCGGGACGTGGCGCATCGGCGCGGTCTACCAGCCGCTGTTCACCGCCTTCGGTCCGAAAGCCATCGAGCACCGCCTCGGCTATAGCGGCGCCAGGATCGTGGTGACCAACCCGGCCAATCGCGGCAAGCTCGACGAGGTCGAGACATCAGCGCAAATCGCCACCATTCTTGGCAATGGCGATGTGCTACCTGCAGGCGACATCGATTTCCGCGCCGCGCTTGCCGCCGCCTCGCCCGAGTGCCAGCCGGTGATGCGCAAGGGCGACGATTTGTTCATGATGATGTCGACGTCGGGAACGACCGGCCTGCCCAAGGGCGTCCCGGTGCCGCTCCGCGCCCTGCTCGCCTTCGGCGCCTATATGCGTGACGCGATCGGCTTGCTGCCCGACGACATCTTCTGGAATATCGCCGATCCCGGCTGGGCCTACGGCCTCTATTACGCCATCACCGGCCCGTTGCAGCTCGGCATCGCCACGACCTTCCATGAAGGCGCCTTCAACGCCAAGAGCACTTACGACATCATCGAGCGGCTCGGCGTCACCAGCCTTGCCGGCTCGCCGACCGCCTATCGCCTGCTGATGGCGGAAGGCGCGGAAGCTGCGGCCCGTGTCAAAGGCAGACTGCGCGTGGTGAGCAGCGCCGGCGAGCCGCTCAACCCGGAAGTCATCCGCTGGTTCGACGCAAATCTCGCCGCGCCCATTCACGACCATTACGGCCAGACCGAGAACGGCATGATGGTCAACAACCATCATGGGCTCTCGCATGTCGTGCGCGCGGGCTCGGCCGGCTTCGCCATGCCCGGATATCGCATGGTGGTACTGGACGAGGCCGGCAACGAGCTCGGCCCCAACCAGCCCGGCATCCTCGCCGTCGACATCGCGAAGTCGCCGCTGCGCTGGTTCGACGGCTATCACCAAGCCGAGACGCCGGCGACCACGGGCGGCTACTACCGCACCGGCGACACGGTGGAGTACGAGCCGGACGGTTCGGTTTCCTTCATCGGCCGCGCCGACGATGTCATCACCTCGGCCGGTTATCGCATCGGCCCGTTCGACGTCGAAAGCGCGTTGATCGAGCATCCGGCGGTCAACGAGGCGGCTGTCGTCGGCGTGCCCGATCCGCAGCGCACCGAGATCGTCAAGGCCTTCGTCGTTCTGGCGCCGGCTTACAAGGGCAATTCGGAGCTCGCCGAAGAGCTGGCCCAGCACGTCAAGAAACGGCTGTCGGCGCACGCCTACCCGCGCGAGGTCGAGTTCATCACGGAACTGCCGAAGACCCCAAGCGGCAAGATCCAGCGCTTCCTGCTGAGGAAGGCGGAGGTGGAGAAGCGCAAGGCGTGATTAGGCGCCAATCTCCCCCCTCGAGGGGGAGATGTCGCCGAAGGCGACAGAGGGGGTCGTTGCGCGTGAAGCGCTAACGTCGTCTCGCGCTGCAAAAGGAGTCAGCGCTTCACGCGCGGCGACCCCCTCTGGCCTGCCGGCCATCTCCCCCTCATGTGGGGAGATCTGCAGCTCCAACGGCGTCTTTTTTCAGCCCAATGTTGTCATGTATCCTTGGAATCGAACGTAGAGCAGGGTTTATATCATGCGGTGGGTCTGGACGTTTCTGTTTGCACTGGTGAGCAGCGTGGCTTTCGCGGCCTCGCCGGAGGACGACTATGTGGCCGCGCGTGACAATGCGATTGCTGATATCGCAGCGCTGAACAGTGCGAACGCGGCAATCGAGACCATCGACGCTGAGAACGAGAAGGCGCTGGCCGACCTCCAGCAGCGTCTTGCCGGCATTATCGGGCCGCTGGCGGTCAAGGACTTTCCGCCAACCGGCACAATCAATATCGAAAGCCTCAGCGACTCCGATATCGGCTATGGCATGCTCGATGGGCTGCGATACACCAAGGGCGACGACGGCCCCAGCCTAGTGGCAACGACGCGAGGGCTGCTGGAGCGCTGGCTCCAGTCCAGAACCGCCGAGACCGACGAAAGTTTCAAACTGCCCGCCGGCATCGATGAGGCGCTTAAGCTGGATGCCTTCTATACCCAGGCGATCAACAGCGACGCCGCCTTCGAGGGAACGCTCGACTTTCCATTGAAGAAACCCGAAGGCGCCGACATCGCCTTCGCACGGCTCGGCGGCTGGACGCAGGACGTCGGGCCGATCTATGAGCAGGAAGTCATCGTTACGCTCGTCAAAGGCAACAGCGTGAGAATTATCGCAGCGCCGGCAGCGCCTGCCGTTCCGAAGATCGCCGCCTGCGACGCCGTGTGGGCTGCTGCGGACGCCGCCGCGCAGAAATTCCAGGAGGCCTACCAGGCATCGGACCTGAAGGACGAAAAAGCGTTCGAGTCCTCCAACGCCGCCTGGGACAAGGGCGACAGCGACTACCGGGCCTGCATGGCGCAGCGCCTGCCGGCTGACCCGGCTTTCCCGGCGCTGCTCGCCCAGGCGCAGGCGCTGGCCGATCAAATGGCTGGGAAGTAAGCCTCCCGCAAGGGCCCGCGCGGCAAGATCAGGCGGCTTGTTGCAATCTGAGGCGAATATGACTTCGCCGCTGGGTTGCAGAACGCTGCAACCTGGCGTCCTACTTTCGGACACTCATTCAGATTTCGGCTGGACCCTGGCAGCCAAAAGCTTACCGTTTGTTCTCGGATTCGTCTCGAAGCTCAAACTTAAGCTTTAGCTACTATGGTCGACCGAAGGACTACTGTCCTGGAAAGGTCTTCGGATCGAGTTGGCAGGTGCAATGCTCAATTCCGGCCGGTTGAAACGGGCCGTTTTTTCTTCCGCCAACTTGCCGGCGGCGATTGCCTTTGTCGTGCTTCTCGTCTGCGCCCTGGTTGCCGACCAGAGGAACAGAGAGGTCTCCGATCAGCTGGCGCGCGCCGACGTCCTGGCGAAGGTCAACATCATACGCGCCAAGCTCGAAGGCAACATAGGCGGCAATCTCCAGCTGGTTCAGGGTCTCGTTTCGACAATCGTTACCGAGCCTTATATGGGCCAGCAAAGATTTGCGGCACTCGCCCGTAATCTGTTCGAGCAAAAATCGCAGTTGCGCGATATTGCCGGCGCCCCCGACCTCGTCATCGCGCTGATGTATCCGCTGGAAGGCAATGAAAAAGCCATCGGGCTGGACTACCGCAAGAGCGATACGCAACGCATGGCCGCGCTTCGCGCCCGTGACCAGCGCGCGCTGGTGCTCGCCGGGCCGGTCAAACTGGCGCAAGGCGGACGTGGCTTCATCGGCCGTATCCCGGTCTTCGTGCCGACGGCGGGTGGCGGCGACCGTTTCTGGGGTATCGTCTCGGCCGTGATCGATGTCGATCGGCTCTACGCTGCCAGCGGACTGACCGACCCTGATCTGGATATCGATGTGGCGCTTATCGGCAAGGATGCGCTCGGCGGCGGCGGGGAACTGTTCTTCGGCGGCGATAATGTCGTGTCCGGCAATCCGGTGATGGCAGAGGTGCAATTGCCTTCAGGCTCCTGGCAAATTTCAGCCATACCGAAGGGCGGCTGGCCGACCGCTCCGAAAAATGAGTGGCTGTTGCGTCTGCTCATGGCGCTTGCCGGCGCGCTGGTGGTGCTGCCGATCCTCGTGGCAGGACGTCTTTTCGGTGAGCGGCAGAAAAGTGACGCCGAGTTGAGGCGCCTGTCCCGGCGGCTGGAGCTGGCGTTGGAAGCCTCTGCTATAGGCGTGTGGGAGCACGATACCGTCAGCAACGAACTCGTATGGGACGACCGCATCAACGAAATCTATGGCAAACCCGGCGGCGGCAAGACCCGTAGCTATGACGACTGGGCGCTGGCGATCCATCCCCACGACTTCGAACGGGCTAAAGCAGATTTCGATTCGGCTGTTGCAACACAAGGCCCCTACTCTTCGCAGTATCGGCTCCTGCGGCCGGACGGCACCATTCGCCATGTGCGCACCCGCGCCAGTTTCTTCCGGGACATCGACGGCACGCCAAAAATGATCGGCGCCGAATGGGATGTGACAGGCGACGTGCTGCTCAACGAGAATCTCGTGCGTGAACGTCGCCTTTCAGAATCGAAAAATGCCGAACTGAACCTGGCCAAAGCCCGCATCGAGCATGTCGCGATGCATGATTCGCTGACCGGTCTGCCCAACCGTCGGTATCTGGACGAGATGCTTGCCGAAAACCGCGAAGCCGACGGCCGTGCGGCGTTGCTGCATCTCGACCTTGACCGGTTCAAGCAGATCAACGACACGCTCGGCCATGCAGCGGGCGATGCATTGCTGGTGCATGCTTCGAAAGTCATCAAGGCCAGCGTCGGCAGTGCCGATTTCGTTGCGCGCATCGGCGGCGACGAGTTTGTCGTGCTGAGCCATGGACGCGACGACAAGGAACTCGCCGCGCTGGCCGACCACATTATCGATGCGATGCGCCAGCCGGTCGACTATCTGGGTCACCAGTGCCGGTTCGGCGTCAGCATCGGCATTGCGGCCAATAGCGGCGTCGATGCAAGGCAGTTGCTTGTCAATGCCGATCTGGCGCTGTACCGGGCGAAAGGCCGCGGCCGCAACCGCTACGAGTTTTTCAACGAAGAGCTGCAGAGCGAGATCGTGCGGACCAAGCAGACCGCCGACGAGATTCTGGGCGGGCTCGAGCGGAACGAATTCATCGTCTACTATCAGCCGCAGTTCGACGCCAAGACGCTGGAGATCGTCGGCGTCGAGGCGCTGTCGCGTTGGGATCACCCGCAACGCGGCATGCTGACCCCCGACGCCTACATCAAGGTGGCTGAAGAACTCAATGTCGTGGCGCTTATCGACCGCACCGTCCTGGAGCAGGCGCTCGATAATTTCGAGCGTTGGTCGCGCAGCCACCTCAACATCCCGCGCGTCTCGGTCAACGTTTCCGCACGGCGCCTGGAAGACAGGGACCTGATCAAGGGTTTGCGCAAGCTTCCCATCAAGGAAGGGACCGTGTCGTTCGAACTGGTGGAGTCGATTTTCCTCGACGAAAACGACGAGCTGGTCAGCTGGAACATCGAACACATCAAGGGGCTCGGCATCGACGTCGAGATCGACGATTTCGGCACCGGGCATGCCTCGATCGTCTCGCTGTTGAAGTTGCGGCCCCGTCGCCTCAAGATCGACCGCCAACTGGTCACCCCCATCACCAGCTCAACCGCACAGCGGCAGCTTGTGTCGTCCATCATCGACATCGGCAAGTCGCTCGGGATCGAAGTGATCGCCGAGGGCGTCGAGACGATGGAGCACGCGCGCATCCTGAAAGAGCTTGGCTGCGACATCTTGCAAGGCTTCCTGTTCGGCTACCCGATGGACGCCAAAGCCTTCAAGGCCTTCGCGCAGTCGCGCAAATGGCTGGCGGCGAGCTGACAAATCCTGGCTTTGCTCGACGCAAATGCGGACGCAGGACCTGCGTCAGGTCCGCAGCCCCGGCGCCTCGTGCCCGGTCCTCTCCACATATTCGGTATAGCCGCCGCCATAGGTGTGGATGCCTTCGGGCGTCAGTTCCAGCACGCGGTTGGAGAGTGCGGCCAGGAAATGGCGGTCGTGCGAGACGAACAGCATGGTGCCTTCGTATTGCGACAGCGCCGTGATCAGCATCTCCTTTGTGGCGATGTCCAAATGGTTGGTCGGCTCGTCCAGCACCAGCAGGTTGGGCGGGTCGAACAGCATCAGCGCCATTACCAGGCGCGCCTTTTCGCCGCCCGACAGCACCCGGCATTTCTTCTCGATCTCGTCGCCGGAAAAGCCGAAGCAGCCGGCGAGTGCCCTGAGCGGCGCCTGGCCGGCTTGCGGAAACGCGTCCTCCAGCGTCTGGAACACGGTGCGTTCGCCCTCCAGCACCTCCATGGCGTGCTGGGCGAAATAGCCCATTTTCACACTCGGCCCCCGCGCAACTGTGCCGGCATCGGGGTCGGACGCGCCGGCGACCAGCTTCAGCAGCGTCGACTTGCCGGCGCCGTTGACGCCCATGATGCACCAGCGCTCGCGGCGGCGGACCTGGAAGTCCAGCCCTTCATAGATCGAGCGGCTGCCGTAACCCTTGTGGACGTTCTTCAGCGTCACGACATCCTCGCCGCAGCGCGGCGCCGGCTGAAAATCGAAATTCACGATCTGACGGCGCTTGGGCGGCTCGACACGATCGATCTTGTCGAGCTTCTTCACCCGGCTCTGCACCTGGGCGGCGTGTGACGCCCGCGCCTTGAAGCGCTCGATGAAAGCGATCTCCTTGGCCAGCATGGCCTGCTGGCGCTCGAACTGCGCCTGCTGCTGCTTGTCGGCGATCGCCCGCTGCTGCTGGTAGAATTCGTAGTTGCCGGAATAGGCGGTGAGCGAACCGGCGTCGATCTCGACCACCTTGTTGACGATGCGGTTCATGAACTCGCGGTCGTGCGAGGTCATCAGCAGCGCGCCCTCATAACCCTTCAGGAACTGCTCCAGCCAGATCAGGCTTTCGAGATCGAGATGGTTCGACGGCTCGTCGAGCAGCATCACGTCGGGCCGCATCAACAGGATGCGGGCCAGCGCGACGCGCATCTTCCAGCCGCCGGACAGCTTGCCGACATCGCCATCCATCATTTCCTGGGAAAAGCCGAGGCCGTCGAGCACTTCGCGGGCGCGGCCATCCAGCGCATAGCCGTCGAGTTCCTCGAAACGGTGCTGCGCCTCGCCATATTTCTCGATGATCTCATCCATCCGGTCGGCCTGGTCGGGATCGGCCATGGCCGCCTCGAGTTCCGCCATTTCGGCCGCCACGTCGCTGACCGGCCCGGCGCCGTTCATCACTTCGGCCACAGCACTGCGGCCGGCCATGTCGCCGACATCCTGGCTGAAATAGCCGATGGTGACGCCGCGATCGACCTGCACCTGGCCTTCGTCGGGCTGTTCCTGGCCGGTGATCATGCGAAACAGCGTCGTCTTGCCGGCGCCGTTCGGCCCGACAAGGCCGACCTTCTCGCCCTTCTGTAGCGAGGCCGAGGCCTCGATGAAGACAAGCTGGCGGCCGTTCTGCTTGCTGATGCTTTCAAGACGGATCATGCGACTGGAAGAACCTTGGAAGATTTTCCCCGGCCCTTACGCGATCGGCCGCGCCAGAGGAAGCGCCCATTTGACGCCGCGCGCAAAAGCCGCTGCGGTCCGCACCTCCAGAATGCAAAACAGCCCGCCGCGCGATTTTGCGCAACGGGCTGTTTTTGAACCAGCTTCTGTACTCAGTTCGGTGCGGGCACTTCCGCTTCTATTGACGGCACCTGCTGGGCGGCGAGCGAGGCGAGCTTGCCCCGTCTGACGAGTGTCGGCTTCTCATAGGATCGTTTCATAAATTCCCCTCTCTTACACAAGCGGAGACTGTTCCGCCGAACTCGCCATGTCAATAAGCAGCGGTAGTGAGGTGCTTTGGCTGTGTCCGACGAATTGTCACTTCGCGTCGTGGAAAATGATCCCCACTGTATGCCGCCTGCCGGAGCGCAGGCGGCTGACGCCGTGCCTGAGGTTGACGCGGTAATGGCCTTTCGTGCCTTGCACCGGGCGGTTGTGGACAGCAAAGATCACCGCATCGCCCCGGGTCAGCGGCACCACTTCGGCACGGCTTTGCATGCGCGGGCGCTGTTCGGTCAGGACGAATTCGCCGCCGGTGAAATCCTCGCCGGGCTGCGACAACAGGATCGCCACCTGCAGGGGAAAAGCGAGATCGCCGTAGAGGTCCTGATGGAGACAGTTGAAGTCGCCGGGGCCATATTGCAGGAGAAGCGGCGTCGGCCGCGTTTGGCCGCTTTCGTGGCAAAGCTGGAGGAAGGCGGCGTGGTCATCGGGATAGCGCCGTGCCGCGCCCATGCGTTCGTTCCAGTCGTTGGCGACGCAGGCGAGCCTGGGATAGAGCGCGGTGCGCAGGCCACCGACCAGATCCGGCAGCGGATAGCGGAAATAGCGGTACTCGCCCTTGCCGAAGCCATGGCGGGCCATCACCACATGGCTGCGGAAATGGTCCTCATGCGGGTAGAGACCGGCGATCTCGGTGCACTCCTCGGGTGAAAGCAGCGCCGGCATGACGGTGCTGCCGTGGCTGTTCAGTTCGCCGATCAGAGCACTCCAGTCCTGCGCTGCGACGCGCGCTTCGGCCGAATGGGCTGCGCGTTTGGTGCTTATCGAATGGATGGTCATCGATGCCTCCTTTGATATGATCAAAGTGGGGCGAACGGCGGGCGTGAACCACCCGATTCCTGCGGAGGTGAAGCGCGATCTTCCCCTTTGCCCCCTGTGGGAGAAGGGAAAACGCGCTTCACCGCTTGCGATACACCTCCAGCTCCGGGTCGAGATCAACGCGCACCGCATTCGTGAACAAGCAGGTCGCCACCATGATGCCGGCGAAGGCGACGAGGTTGACCAGCAGTGTGTCGTCGTAGCGAGCCTTGAGTGCCGCCCAGAGATCGTCGGGAACGGCGTTGGTATCGGCAGCGACTGCCTTGCCGAATTCGATCAGCAAAGCTTCTTCAGCGCTGGGCTCGATCGCCTCGGGATCAAGACCGCTGTCGATCAGCGCGCGGCGGAAGAAGGTGAGCGGAATCTCGGCGCGGCATCTCTCGGAGACCGCCAGCGACAACAGCCAGATGGCGCGGTCGTCGAGCGTGGGCTTCAAGAGATCGCGCAGGGTGAACCATTCGGCATAGATGCGGTGGGCTGCCGGTGAATGCAGCAGGATGCGCTTCATGTTGGTCATGCGCCCGCGCAGGCCAAGTTCCCTGTCGTGCTCGGCGCGGATGTCTTGCGATGCCGAGGCGTAGTCGATCGGCGGGATCATGGCCATGGGACGGTCCTTGGTTGGTGGTAGCGAGGCATTGTGCGACACCCTCACCCAAGCGTCGTATGCAATTGCGGCGCGGCGCGCAGCGTGTTGGACACCGTGCAGATCGCTTCGGCGTCCTCGACGATCCGCTGCTTGGTCGCAGCGTCGAGATCGCCTGAGATGTCGAGCCTGATGTTGAGCCTTTCGACGCGCGACGGTTCGTCCTTCGCCTTCTCGCCGCTGACCTCGGCGCGTACTTCGCCAAGCTCGGCGGCGACGCCGAGGCGTGAGGCGGCGATGCGCGCGCTCAGCACCATGCAGGAGGCGAGCGAGGCGTAGAGCAGGTCGAGCGGATTGAAGCCCGGCGCGCTCACGCCGGTGACGACATCGACCGCGCCGCCGGTCGGCGTCGTGACAGCCGGCAAGCCGCCTGGCTGCAGCGTCGCCGTCGCGCCGGTGACGCGGGTTCTGACCTTCAACTCAGCCATCGCAAATCCTTCTGGCCGGCAGTCCGGCAAAGGGGTAAGGATCGCCCGTGGCGTGTCCTGTCCCGCTATATGGTATGTCCTGGGCCGATGCCGCAAGCTCCGCAGAAGCGGCACCCTGTCAGCAGTCTTCACCGCGCCCGTTTCCTCTCCACCCTGCTCTTTGCTAGGCTCGCGCGATCCGCAACAGGAGCGCGAGAGCCATGATCGTCCAGGCCTGCATCAATGGCGCGCGCGCCGCCGATTTTCACCCCACCCTGCCGCTCGACCCCGACACCATGGCGCGCGACGGGGCGGCTTCGATTGCCGTGGGCGCAGCTGAGCTGCATGTCCATGCCCGCGGCGCGGACCGCCGCGAGAGCCTTGCGCCGGAAGCGATGGACCCGACGATCGCAGCGCTGCGCCGTGCCTGCCCCGGTACGCTGATCGGCGTCTCCACCGGCGCCTGGATCGAGAATGACGATACAAGCACGCTGGTCGCCATCGCCGGCTGGCGCGAATTGCCGGACTATGCCTCGGTCAATCTCAGCGAGGCGGCGGCTCCGATCGTCATGGAGAGCCTGCGCCAGCGCGGCATCGGCATCGAGGCGGGTCTGGCGTCGGTCGCCGACGCCGAGCGGCTGGTCGGCCTCGACCATGGCGGGCGCGTGCTGCGCGTGCTGATCGAGATTTCCGAGCAGACGCTAGACGAGGGTTTTGCGGTCGCCGGCGGCATCGAACAGGTCCTGGAGCGCGCCGGCATTCGCCGTGCCATCCTGCTGCATGGCGAGAACGCGACGGTGTGGCCGTTCGTGCGCCGTGCGGCGGATCGCAACTGGTCGACGCGCGTCGGGCTGGAGGATGGGAAGCATCTGCCGGATGGCACGGTTGCGGCCGGCAATGCCGCGCTGACTGCGGCAGCGGTGGCGATCTTCCAGTCCATTCGATCAGCGTAGCAACAAACTCACCTCTTGCTGTTATTATAAATATCTCGTAGGCTATTTTCATATCAGGAAGAAATTCCACCACATTTTTCTCCTTTATGAAAGCCTTGCCTTTTGCGTGAGCATCTCGATCAAACCGATCGACGGCTGGTAAAGCTGTTGTCGCAGGATGCCCAGCCCGGCATCAACCGGCTCGCCGAGACGATGGCGATCTCGGTGCCGACGGTGCGCTCAAGGCTGCGCAATCTGCTCGACCGCAACCTCTTGAAGATCGTCGGGCTGCTCAATCTGACCGAACGCCCCGAGCTGATCTCGGCCATTGTCGGCATCAACGCTCAGGGACGTGGCCGCGCCCGGGAACTGGCGCAGCGCATTGCCGAACTGCCTTTCGTCAACTCGGCCTCGGTGGTCACCGGGCGCTTCGACATCATCGTCGACGTGACCGTCGCCGGCGATGTCGCCGACCTCTACCGCATCACCAGCGAGCTGATTCCGGGCGCCGGCATTCCCGGCGAAGTCGTGCGCAGCGAAACCTTCGTCGTCATGGCTTCATGCAACAAATGGGTCAGCCTTCCCGAAGGCTGCTGGTCGGAAGAAACACCGTCACGCAAGGAGCCGGCATGAGAATAGCTGTTCTCGGCGGTCTCGGCCTGCAGGGACGGGCGGCCATCGCCGATCTCGTCGCCAGCGCCGGTGTCGAGGAAGTCGTCTGCGTCGATACGTCGGCTGACGGCCCTGCCCGGCTTGCCGGGCTGACCGACCTTTCCCGCGTGCGTTTCGTCATGCCCGAGGGCGCGATCGGTCCGGCGCTTGCCACCGTGCTGGCGGATGTCGACGCCGCCATCGATCTGTTGCCGCAGCCATTGATGCGCGAGGCGGTGCAGGCCGCGATCGCAACGCGCACGCCGCTGGTCACTACCAATTACGGCAAGGCGATTGCCGATCTGGCGCCGGAGGCTGAACAGGCCGGCGTTTCGATCATGACCGAATGTGGGCTCGATCCCGGCATCGACCTCGTGCTCTACGCGCGCGCCGCAAAGCAGTTCTCTACGATTTCTTCGATCGAATCCTATTGCGGCGGCATCCCCGAACCGAAGGCGATGGCCAAGCCGCTCTGCTACAAGGTGAGCTGGAATTTCGACATGGTCCTGGTCAGCCAGAACCGCGACAGCGTGATGATCGAGCATGGCAAGCGCGTCGAAGTGCCGGCCGGCCGACAGCACGACAATGCCTTCATCCACGAGATCGAGGTCGCGGGCCTCGGCCGGCTGGAAGCTTTCCCCAATGGCGACGCTCTGCACTATGTCGAGATGCTGGCAGCCGCCAAGGGATTGCAACGCTCGGGCCGATATACGCTGCGCTGGCCGGGATGGTCGGCGTTCTGGGCGCCGCTGAAGGAACTCGGCTTCCTCTCCGAAGACAAGGTGCCCGGCACCGGCGCCAGCCCACGCGAATTTCTCGGCCGTCTGCTCGGCCCGCAACTGCAATATGGCGCCGACGAGAAGGACCTTTGCGTGATGCGCAATGTCTTTTCTGGTCTCGAAGGCGGCCGCGCCAAAACGGTGACGTCGGACCTGATCATCGAACGCGACCTGGCATCAGGCCTGTTCGGCATGAGCCTTGGCGTCGGCTATCCCGCCAGCATCGTGGCGCAGATGCTGGCGCGGCGCGAGATCGCCACACCAGGGCTTTTGAACCCGCTGCTGCATGTGCCGGACGGGCCGTTCTTCGACGAACTGGCGAGGCGTGGCATCAAGGTTGCCGAGACGGTGGCCTGGGACTGAGGATTTTCGAACGGTAGCTGCCGCCGGCAAACGGTGCCGCCGCTCAAAAAACACCCAAAAGGGTGGAATAACAAAGTGGAACAACAACGATAACAGGAGGAATGCCAAATGAAGATTGCCAGACTTTTCATCGCCGGACTTGCGCTTGCGGGCCTGACGGCTGCTGCCAGTGCCGGAACCCTCGACGAGATCACCAAGCGCGGCGAACTGCGCGTCGCGGTGCAGACGCAGGGACCGCCCTTCTCGCTGGTTGGCGCCAATGGCGAACGCACCGGCAGTTCGGTCGAACTCGCCGAACTGATGGCCAAGGAAATGGGCGTCAAGATCACCTTCCTCGACTATGATTGGGACGGGCTGATCCCGGCGCTGCTTTCGGGCAAGGCCGACCTGCTCGTCGCCGACATGACGCCGACGCTGGCGCGCGGCATGAAGGTCGCCTTCACCACACCTTACATGTATACGGGCAGCACCGTCTTCACGAAGGCCGACAGCAAGTTCAAGACAACCGAGGACTGCAAGGCCAAGGGCACCAAGATCGCCGTGCTGTTGGGCGCCACCGGCGAAAAGGAAGCCAAGAACGCCTTCCCGGATGCCGACATCAAGAGCTACAAGGGCGGCGGCCCGCTGCTGCTCGACGCGGTCAACAACGGCCAAGCCGATTGCGGCGTCAACGACGTCTCGGCGGTCAAGGGTCAATCGACAGCCTATCCCGCCGGCACCTTCACCATCATGCCGGACCTGTTGTCGAAGGAGCCGCTTGCCTTCGCCACCCGCTACGACGAGCCGGACCTGTTGATCTGGATGAACCTGTTCCTCAACCAGGTCAGCATCGACGGCCGCCTGCAGAAGAACCTCGACTACTGGGTCAATTCCGACGCCTGGAAGAAGGATCACTAAGCAGAGGTAAGCAGGGAGTAGTGAGTAGTGAGTAGTGAGTAGGAAGTAGTGAATGGTGAATGGTGAATGGCCATTCCGGACGCCCTTCACTGCTCACCACTCACTACTCACTACTGCCCATTCACCATTCACAATTCACCGCCATGCTCGAAAATTTCAGCTTCCGCACCATCGTCGAATATCTGCCGCTGTTCGGGCAGGGTCTGATCACGACCGTGTGGCTGTCGGCGCTGTCTTTTGCGGGCGCGCTGGCCGTCGGCATCGTGCTCGCCGCCATGAACCTGCAGCGCGGCCAGCTGTTTCGCGTGCTGGCCAAGGGCTATATCGATGCCGTGCGCGCCACGCCGTTGCTGGCGCAGCTCTACTTCCTCTATTTCGGCCTGCCGCGTCTCGGCTTCGTCCTGCCCGAGCTCGTCGTCGGCATCATCGCTTTGTCGCTGAACAGCGGCGCCTATGTCGCGGAAATCATCCGCGCCGGCATCCTGTCGATCCCGCGCGGCCAGGTCGAGGCCGGGGTTGCCTCGGGAATGACCTATGTCCAGCGCATGCGCCTGGTCATCCTGCCGCAAGCCTTCAAGGTGACGATCCCGCCGCTGCTCGGCCAGGCGATCGTGCTGGTCAAGGATTCCGCGCTTTTGTCGCTGATCTCGGTTTCCGAACTGACGCGCGCCGGCCAGTTGCTGGCGTCCGACCGCTTCATGCCGGCGGAAGGCTTTCTCACCATCGCCGCTTTCTATCTGCTGCTCTATTACTGCCTCAAAGGACTGGCGGGGCTGTCCAGTCGGTGGCTCGGTCTGCAGCCGGCAAGGAGCAGCACATGATCTGGCAACAGCTGCAAAGCCTGGCCGGCAGCTACCCCCTCGCCTTGCGCGGCCTTGGCATGACCGTGATCCTGTCGGCGATCAGCCTGGTGCTGGGCACGCTGCTTGGCTTCGGCCTCGGCATATTGCGCACCGGCGGCAACCGGCTGATCTCGAGCGTGATCGGGGCCTGGGTCGACCTGATCCGCGGCACGCCGTTCCTGGTGCAGATCTTTCTGATCTTCTTCATCCTGCCGGAATTCGGCATCGAGCTCGATGCCTTCACCGCCGGCATCATCGCGCTCACCAACCTCGCCGCGTGCTTCATCTGCGAGATCGTCGCCGCCGGCATCCGCTCGGTGCCGACCGGCCAGGTTGAGGCAGCTCTGGCGTCTGGCCTGTCGCGCTGGCAACGCATGCGCCAGGTGGTGCTGCCGCAGGCGATGCGCATCGTGCTGCCGCCGCTGGTCGGGCAATATGTACTCTTGATCAAGGATTCCTCCGTCGTCTCGGCGATCGGGCTGACCGACCTCACCCGCGTCGGCTGGCTTGTGGTGCAGCGTGTGCCCAACGGCCTGCTGGTCTTCTTCCTGGTCGGCGTCGGCTATTTCGTCGTCTGCTATCCGCTGATCATGCTCGCCCGCCGGCTGGAGCGCCGCATGGGCGCGGCGCATGGCGAGGTGCAGCTGTGACATCGAACCCAAAGGGCTGACCGCCATGACCAATCCAAGCCCGACCCAGACAAACCTGACCAAAACGGGCATGATCGACTTTCGCGGCGTCAACAAATGGTTCGGCTCGCTCAATGTGCTGAAGGACATCACGCTCAGCGTCGAGCCGCGCGAAGTGGTCGTCGTCTGCGGCCCAAGTGGTTCGGGCAAGTCGACGCTGATCCGCTGCATCAACGGCCTGGAAGCGATCAAAGATGGCGACCTCGTCGTCGACGGCCAGCGCCTCGGCGACCCCGCCACCAACATGACGCAGCTGCGCACCGAGATCGGCTTCGTCTTCCAGTCGTTCAACCTCTACCCGCACAAGACGGCGCTGGAAAACGTCACGCTGGCGCCGATCCATGTGCGCAAGATCCCCCGCGCCGAGGCCGAGCAGGCCGGGCGCGACTTGCTGGCCAAGGTCGGCCTCGCCGACAAGGTCAACGCCTACCCGTCACAGCTGTCCGGCGGCCAGCAGCAGCGTGTGGCCATCGCGCGCTGCCTCGGCATGCGGCCCAAGATCATGCTGTTCGACGAGCCGACCTCCGCGCTCGATCCCGAGATGATCTCCGAAGTGCTCGACGTCATGGTCGCGGTGGCCGAGGAAGGCATGACCATGATGGTGGTGACGCACGAAATGGGCTTTGCCCGCAAGGTGGCGCAGCGCGTGGTGTTCATGGACGCGGGCGCCATCGTCGAAAGCGGCACGCCGGAGGCGTTTTTCTCCGACCCGAAGACCGACCGCAGCCGGGCTTTTCTAAGCAAGATTCTAAGGCAATAGAGTTTAGCCAAAGCCGGTCGTCCGAAAGGCCGCGGGGCAGGAACTGTCGACGCACAGCGCCAAAAAAACGAGCCGCCGGTAGAGTGGATCGGCTACGTTTAGGTCTCCGGCTACGCCTCTGGGACCTTCCACGTGCCGTCCTGAACCTTCGCGCGTGGTCGATAGAGCCGTACCATCCAGTTCCAGCCGGGCCACCATCGGCTGTACGGTCAAGCCACCGGCGCCGCGCCGCGCCGCTCGAGCGCGGTCCTGCGGATGATTTCCGCGATCTCCGGGCTGCTGCTGCACAGCATCTGGAAATCCGCCGCGTGCAGCGACAGGAGTGAGACCGAAGTTGCGGCAGTGACGGTCGCCATACGCGGTTCGCCGCTGATCAGCGCCATCTCGCCGAAGAAGGCGCCAGGGCCAAGCTCCACCGGGTTCGGCGTCGCGACGCTGACGCGGCCCTCCACGACGAAGAACATCCGATCGCCGGTCTCGCCGCTGCGGCAGATCACGGCGCCCGCCGGCACCGTGCGGGGTCTTAACGCGCGCACGATCTCGACCAGCGTGGCCGGGCCAAGCTTCTGAAACAACGGAACGCCGGCAATCAATTGCCAATTGCGGACGAAATCCTCGCGACGGACTTCTTGATAAAAGCCGGAGGCAAGAATGCCGGCCCAGAGCCCGAAGATGCCGATGCCACACATCATGACAGCCCCGGCAAGGACGCGGCCGGCGAAGCTTTGCGGAATGTCGTCGCCATAGCCGGTAGTGGACAGCGTGACCACCGCCCACCACATTGTCTCGGGGATGCTGCCGAACTTTTCCGGTTGGACGTCGCGCTCGATGACATAGGCCGCGAGTGCGACACCGAACAGAACCAGGCCGAAGACCGTGGTGACGCCGACCAGGTTGCGCGCTTCGTTGGCCAGAACCCTGCCAAGCAGCGGGAAGAAGGTCGAGTCGCGCAGCGGCTTCAGCAGCCAGACAGCACAGTAGAGGCTCCGGTCGGGCGTGCCGTCGAGCAGAAATGCGGCGACTGGAACCAAAACCGCGAGCACATCGATCGCGATTGCCGGCGTCCTGTCCCTGAGGTCTCCCGCCCAGCGCTTGAGCAGGGTCTCGGCCATCTGCAGAAGATAGGCGGCCCAAATGACAGCGAGCACAGCAGCCAGAGCCAGTCTGCTTCGTCCGGACATGTTCGGCATCGTGAGCGCAGCCACCGCCAGAAGCCCAGGCGCAGCGAGCACCGCATTTAGCGGTGCGTAGATTCTCAGAAAAGGCAGTACCGACATTCTATCCCACCAGCGGCCACTGTGCTCCAGAATAGAGGCCTTCCGGGCAAGCGCAAAGGGTGCTTTGCGATCGCAAGATCAGGTCACGCCAATGGCTTTCGGGCGCCGCTATCGGCGCTCCCCGGTCGCACCGCAGGCGACGGATCAGCTCGGGAGCCGCCACATTCGCACGCGACCCGCACCGCGCAATTCCGTTTCCTCGAGTGGGTCGCAAGCAAATTTCGGTCCAAGCAGTTGGTAAGTTGCATCGGAAATACGGATTTCATCGGGCTCCGCGGACGTTTGAATACGTGAGGCGAGATTAACGGTCTCACCCCACAGGTCATAGGCGAACCGCCTCTTGCCTATGACGCCGGCGACGATCGGTCCTGAGTGAATTCCAATTCTCAGCCTTATCGGTTCTCCTGCGAAGCGTTCCCGCTTGACCGCTTTGCGCAGCTCAATCGCATAGCGCGTGAGGGCCTTTGCATGATCGGATCGCGCCGTGGGCAGGCCGGCGACCACCATCACACAATCGCCAATTGTTTTGATCTTTTCGCAGCCGTATCGCTCAGAGAGCCGATCCGCCGCCTTGAAGAAGTAGTTTAAAATAGCGAGCGTCGTCACCGCTCCGACGCTGCGCGCTCGTTCCGTAAAACCGACGATGTCGGCAAAAAGCACACTCACCTCTGCGTGGTTGTCGGCAATTTTCTTTTGCGCTTTCAATCGCTCCGCGATCGACGCCGGGAGAATGTTGAGGAGCAGGTTTTCGGCGCGCTGGTATTCACGCGCCAATCCCTCCTGGCTCTTTCTCAGTGCCTCGTTCGTCGATTGCAATTTTTCGTTGAGTTGACGCTCCCTCTCTTGCAGGAGCGTCATTTCATAGGCCTTCTGTTGAAGCCGCTGCCTGTTGTCTCGTTCGGCAGTGGCGTCCAGAAAAAGCAGCCACACGAACGCATTGTCAGCAAAAAAATGGAGGTCGGCGACACGCCCGCCGGGCAGTTCAACCATATCCATGCGAAACGGAAGCTCCGGGCAAGGCAGCAAACCTTCCATGAATTCAAGCTGCTCCGCAACAGGCTTGCCGATGCGAAGCGATGACAGCCCGTAATGTTCAACATTACCGCCCTTGGCAGCTATGCAAAGCTCAGCGTCGATTTTCAGATAAGCGACAGCGTGCCCGTCGAAGAAGAAATTGAAAAACCAATTTCTGACTTCTTTTGGCAATTCATGCATGGTCTATTTGGTGACCATCAAGGCAAGTTGACGAAAGGCGTCATCGACCTGCTCGCCCGAAAGCGCACTTGTTAGATAGATTTGCCATCCACGTTGCCTCAACTCGTTGATCTCACCATCCGATATCGCCCACCGATCGGCCAGATCGGACTTGTTGAACAGCAATACGAACGGCATGGCGCCGAATTCGGCCTCGACCCGTTCGCGCAGCGTGAGTGCCACGGCAAGAGTAGCAGCGCGGGTTCCATCGACGACTAGCACGAGCCCGGTTGCACCTCGAACATAGCTGACGCGGAATGAGCCGATATCGTCCTCGCCGGCCAAATCCCACAAAATCAGATCCACGGTTTTGTCCGGGAGCGCGACGCTTTTCTTGTCGATTTTCACTCCGACGGTGGTCAAGTAGGTTTCTGAGAAGATGCTCTGCACAAACCTGCGGACCAGACTCGTCTTTCCGACGGCGAAGCCGCCCAGCATGCAGATCTTTTTTTGCAACATGTTGGGCTCCGCTAGTCCAGGTTTACCGTAATCGAAACCCGGCGATTGGTGGAGCTACCGGTTAGACTGTTTTCAGGTACAGCCGGCTCAAAAGTGCCCGCGCCCCGAACCAGCAGCAGTTCGGGAGCAACGCCGCGCTTGTTGAGAAGCGCACGAACTGTCTCGGCGCGGGCGGCGCTGATCGACGCGTTGGCCGTCTCACGGCCCGTGGTGTCCGAATGCCCGGTCAACATGAACCGCGCCGTTACGCCGGAATTGCGGGCACTCTGGGCGAATTCCTTTATTTGATCCGCCAACCTGTCGAGAACCGGCGTCTGCTCCGGTCCCGGCACAACCTTGCCGGAAGAGAAGAAAATATCGGTCGTCTGGATCGCCTGCCTCAAATGATTAAGTTCTGCGAGGTTCAGCTCACGCAGCTGCGAGACATCCAGAACCACTCCGTCCGCCGAAAGTTGTTCAGCGGCGGCCCGCGCGCGGTTGATCCAGCCGGCAGGAGCCTCACCCACGGCCACAATGCGACCCTGGATGATCGAGAGCTGAACGGTTTTCGGCGGGGACAGCGCCGCCGTCAGCCGCTTCACCACAAACTTCGGATCAAGGCTCTGATAGAATTGCCACTGTGCATGAACGCGGGCAGGATCAACGTCCGTTCCGGACAGCAGGGCTTGCGGGTCGGCGGCAAGCGGGTCTCTCAAGCCGGAAATATAGAAATGTCCGCCCCTCGCCGTTTGTTGGGCGACGATGATTCCCGGTTGGGCCTCAAGTCGCGACACATAATACTGCCAGTGCTCCGCCGCGCGTGCTTCGGGGCTCACGTCACGAACCTTGGAGATGTCGAATTCGGGTCCGCCTGCCGAAAGCTGCCGGGCCGCCGCGCGCGCGCGATCGATCCAGGTGTCGGGAGCCTCACCCTCGGCAACGATGCGATCATCGACGATCGAAAGTCGTACTGTTTCCGGCGGATACAGTGACGCCGTCAGCCGCTTCAGCACGAACTCCGGCTCAAGGCTCTGATAGAACTGCCACTGCGCATGAACCCGGGCGGGATCGACCTCTGTTCCCGACAACAGCGACTGCGGATCGGCGCCAAGCGGGTCTCGCAGGCCGGCAATATAGAATTGGCCGTCGCTTATCTTTTGGTCTGCAACGATGATGCCCGGCTGGGTCTCCAGTCGCGACACATAGGCGTGCCAGCGCTCCGCCTCGCGCACTTGGGGACTTACGTCACGAACCCCCGAGATATCGAAGACCGGCCCGCCTGCCGAAAGCTGCTGGGCCGCCGCGCGCGCCCGGCTGATCCAGGTGTCGGGAGCCTCACCCTCGGCGACGATGCGGCCATCGACAATCGAAAGTCGCACTGAATCCGGCGGAGCCAGCGACGCCGTCAGCCGCTTCAGCACGAACTCCGGCTCAAGGCTCTGATAAAATTGCCATTGCGAATGAACCCCGGCCGGATCGACTCCCGTGCCTGACAACAGCGACTGCGGGTCGACGGCAAGCGGGTCCCTCAGGCCGGCAATATAGAACTGGCCATCGCGTACCTGCTGTTCGGCAACGATGATGCCCGGCTGGGCCTCCACTCGCGACACGTAAGCCTGCCAGCGCGACACGTAAGCCTGCCAGCGCTGCGCTGATTGCCAGGAAAGAAAGTACCAACCGCCTGCCAGACTCAAAAGCAGCAGGGCAACGGCCGCCACCAGCCACGGAAATCCGTCGTTTGATTCCTCCTGCTTCAGCTCGACGCAGGTCTGCAACTGCGCCTCTACGCTGGCCAGCTGCGAACCGTCGCCGTCAAACTGCTCTAAGGCCTGTGAGCTTTCCTCATGGATGCGAAGCAACACATCGCGAACGATTTCATGCAATTCCTCCGGCGGATTTCCCCGGATCACCGAAACCAGGGTCGCAAACGGTCCAACTTCCGACCAGAGACGAAGCTCGCCGAAACGGATTGTGTCCAGGCCGCTCTGCTCTTTCTCGTTAAATGAGTCTTTTACAAAATCCTGAATCGCACTGAGCATCGAAGAAATGAGCTGAGGATCTTCGCTCGTTGCATTGTCGGCCGTTACATGCGTTATCAAAAGGCCGGAATTCCGATGAATGAGAAACGCATGTTCCACACGGTAGACAAGGGAATGCTTCAGAACAACTGCCGAGAAGCTTGCCCCTGTTCTCCAGGCTTCAAGTCTCCACTTGAGCCCGTGCCAGGTGAATATGTGCCTTAGAGTTTCATTCAGCGACTGAAAGGTCTGGTCGATCTTTTCGCCGATCGACTTGCGAATTGCCGGCAGAAACACCGGGTACAATATGTCCGTCAGCGTGCGCGGGCTCTTCTGGATCGACCGTTGCACAGCCCGTTCGACAGCTGGCGCAAGCGCCTCGCCGAGTTGCGCGTAAGGCGCTCGTCCGGCAGCACTGGGAAGAACGTCGCCCACGGCCGCCGCAAGCTGCTCGGGTTCGTCGAGCAGATGCGTGACGCGTGAAAGCTCGGAGATTTCGCGGCTGACCAGCAACTGCCGCAGCGTTTCCATGCGCGGATCGGCGGTTGGAACCGCCTCGAACTGCGCACGGTAGTCCGGATCAACGTTCCGGGCAATTTCGATCAAAAGACGAGCCAGAGCCTCGCGATCAATCTCTGTATCGTTCGAGGCTGTTCTTTGCGGAAGGTTGAATGGGTCGACGGTGGACGTCAAGGTCCCATCAACTCACTTTCCAGCTACGGTCCGAGTTGCTCTTGCTCCCGACGGGATCCTGATTGAGACACTTTGCAACCTCGACAAACAGGCCAGCCAAAAGATTTCGGTCGGTCTTGACGTTGCTGAGGTCGGCAAACATCTTCTCGATCAGCATCTGAACGCCTTCATTCTTCTGCTTGATTTCCTCACGCAGCAAATGATCGTTTCTATTTATCCGGTCCGAAACATCGCGCTCGAGCGCGCTTAACTGATCCGACAACGTGCGCACCTGCTTTTCAAGAGCCTGGTTTTGCTCGCGAAGATTCCGGTCGATCTCCTTGTCGGCATCGGCTCGTGAATCTTTTTCGCTCCGCAATTGCCCTGCAAGCGAATCGATCTGCTTCTTTGCATTCGACTCGTACATTTCGAGATTGCGCTTGGCCTCGGATTCAACATCCTTGAAGCGCTGCAACACCCGTTCTTCAAGCTTGGAAAAGCGGCGGTCATAGTCCTGCATCTGGTTGCCGAACAGCAGGTCACGGATCTTGTCGACACCGACGGCGTCGCCGGCGGTTCCGTTTTCGCGGGCCTGAACTCCCATGAAGTTCAGCCCGTTTCCTTCTGTGTTACCTATCAGATTTACGTCCGCCTTCTTTTCTGAAGAAGCGGAATTCGAAGATTCCTTAGCCATCCATATACCCCCATTGAACACATGCCGTCAGGTAAGCATGTCAGCAATCGGGCCGCAAGCCGGATTCGTCTTGACTTATGCCTATTCATGGGGCAGCCGAGCGCGATGGCTAACGGCCCGGCAATGGCAATCAGGGGCGATGCCCTCTTGAAGGCGCGGAGCGTGCGGACGGTTCCGGGTATCCAAAAAGCGGCCTTCAGTCGAACGTCGCCAGCGGCTCGGCATTGATCTCGACCCACTCACAGCGCCGGCTTTCGTGGTAAAAAGACTGAAATGGCGGCGGGAACGACGGGTCGGCGAAGGCGCCGACGGGAATGGCGATCACACCGGTGATGCGATAGTGGACGGCGGCGCCGCACTCCGGGCAGAAATTGTAGATGACGCGGCCGCCCTCGTCGCCGGTGCGCGTGAACTGCTTCGCCCGTCCCTCGATCGATACATCAGCTTGCGCAAACCGGACATTGTAGCTGAAGGCGCTGCCGGTGCGGCGCTTGCAGTCGAGGCAATGACAGACCGAGATGCGCACCGGCTCGCCCGAACAGACGGCTGAAAGCTGGCCGCAGAGACATTGCGCGCGGCGCGTGACCATTGTTTCTTCCTCCCTTCACATCACTGCGTATCGGCGCTGGCCCTCAGTTCCGTCCGCTTCTGTTCCGAAACCATGGCCAGATCCAGCACCTTCTGCAGTTCGGCGGCATGGTGGAATGAAGGCTCGGCCTGCACGCCGCTGCGAACCGCATCGACGAAGCGCTGGTAATTGGTCGGCACCGTGCCGGCGTCGAGCACCTGCCATTTGGCGTTCTCGATATCCTCGCCGACACACGCCTTCAGTTCCGAACCCTCGAGATTGTGCACGACTTCGATGCCGCCCTTGTCGCCATAGATGCGCAGGCGCAATTCGTTGATGTGGCCGGTCGCCCAGCGGCTGGCGTGAACGACGCCAAAGGCGCCGTTGGAGAAATCCAGCGTCATGGCGAAGCTGTCATTGGCGTCGAGGTCGTATTCGCCGATGCGGTTGCCTGGCGCCTTGTCGAAGGTGCGCAGCCGGCAAAACACGTGGTCGACGTCGAGTGCGGCGCCATAGCTGGCGAAATCGAGGATGTGGATGCCGACATCGCCGAGCACGCCGTTGGAGCCGTGGTCGCGCGACAGCCGCCACAGCCATTTCGGGTCGGTGCGCCAGTCGCCCCAGAATTTCGAGACCAGCCAGCTCTGCAGATAGGAGGACTCGACGTGGCGGACGGTGCCGATCTCGCCGACCAGCACCATCTGCCGCGCCTTCTGCAAGGCAGCGACATTGCGATAGGTGAGATTGACCATGTTGACGATGCCGGCCGCCTCAGCCGCTTTGGCCATCTCGCTTGCCTTACCGAAGTCTTCGGCCAGCGGCTTTTCGCACAGCACCGGCTTGCCGGCCGCGATCAACGCCATGGTGGTCGGGTGGTGAATGCGGTCCGGCGTGACGTTGGCGACCGCATCGAACTCGCCCCACGCCAGCGCGTCTTCCAGGGATGTGAACCGCTTCGGTATCTTGAACCCGTCGGCAAATTCGCCAACGCGCTTTTCATCGACGTCGACAGCACCGACGATCTCGACGCCGTCGATACCGCCGAAGCGGCGGGCATGCTCCTGCGCCATCCAGCCGGTTCCCAGTATCAAAAGCCGCATTTTCTGCACTCCGAGCGAATTGGTTCGATTCAATCATATGGCGCAGATACGGTCTAGGAAACCCATGCGGAAAACCGCTACGCCTTTTTTCCTGGATTTTGCTTTAGCGGAAGCCGGCCTCGCCCGAAGCGTGCAGCTTGCCGCCGCGCTCGACGATCGGCTCCAGCGCCTTCTCGACCGGCACGTTCGGCGCCTCAAGGATCGCCGACTTGGTGCCCTGCGGATTGTGCGCCCACTTCACCGCATTGCGCAGCACCTTGTGCACATTGGCGTCGTGATAGGTCGGATAGGTCTCGTGGCCCGGGCGGAAGTAGAAGACATTGCCGGCGCCGCGGCGATAGGTCAGCCCAGAACGGAACACCTCGCCGCCCTGGAACCAGGAGATGAAGACGGTCTCCAGCGGTTCGGGCACGGCGAACTGCTCGCCATACATTTCTTCATTCTCGAGCTCGAAATATTCGCCGACGCCTTCGGCGATCGGATGGCTGGGACTGGTCACCCAGAGTCGCTCGCGCTCGCCCGCCTCGCGCCATTTCAGCGTGCAGGGCGTGCCCATCAGCCGCTTGAAGATTTTCGAGAAATGGCCGGAATGGAGAACGATCAGCCCCATGCCTTCAAAGACCCGGCGGGCGACGCGCTCGACGATCTCGTCGGCAACGGCGCCATGGTCCTTGTGGCCCCACCAGACCAGCACGTCGGTCTCGGCCAGACGGCCGGCCGGCAGGCCGTGCTCCGGCTGCTCGAGCGTGGCGGTCGAGGCGGAGATCGCCTCGTCGGCGTTCAGCGCCTTGGCGATGGTCGTGTGCATACCTTCGGGATAGAGGGCGGCGACCACCTCATTGGTCCGCTCATGGATGTTCTCGCCCCAAACGACAGCGCGTATTGTCATGATGTCCTCGTGGTGAAGCCGACCCGCAGCGGTCACTCATAGTCTGCCTGGGGGTCAAAAGGGAATAGGCAGTGGGGAATAGGCTATAGGGGCAGAAAAACAAGGAACAGGCGATGGACGCTCCTGGGCCCTACTGCCTACTGCCTTACGCTCCCCGGCCTTCCTGAGCGACCCGCGTCAGCGGCTTGGTCAGGCGCGGCACGACGACGAGGCGCTTGATCTTGCCCTTCTTGTAGGCGGCAAGGAAGCGGGCGTAGTCCTTGAAGACGACGCAGCCATTGGACTCCGCACGGCCGCCGCGCAGCATGTAGGTGTGGGCGAGCAGGCCGTCGCGGCCGTACTTGTTGCCGCCGCTGACGGGAGTGAGACGGAGCGCCTCGACGCCATGGAAGCGGGATTCGCGCAGCCGCAGATCATAGGTGTTGGGCGGCGTCGGGCCGACATTCTTCTTGTGCACGAAGCGCGGCTGGTCGACCATCGAGCCCAGCCCCGAATGGGCCTCCAGCCGCGAGCCGTCCGGCATGTAGACGGTCTTGGCCGAGATATCGTAGACGGCGACGCCGCCGCCCATTCCGGGCGTGGCGAACAGATCCTTGAAGGCGCGACCGACACCGCCCGCCGGGACGTCCGGCTTGGCATAGGCCAGCATCTCACCGGCCTGTGTCTTCGACCTTTTGCCAGGCTTGATCCGGCTTGATTGGATGCTCTGGCTGTCTGGCACGCCAGGCAGTGCGGCGACCTCCGAAGTACTGCGTGGCGAGCGCGGCGACGAATTGCCCGGCGACTGGGGTGCGGGGCTCTCGGCCGTCCCGTCGGTCTGTGGCTTGGCTGCCCTGGGCTTGCTGGCTTGCCGAGGCTCTGCAGGCTGAGCGGTTTCGGCGCGTGGACGCCAACCCGGCAACGCAATGTTGTCGGGCAGATCGTCCTGCGGCGGCAGCGAAGCGACCTGAACTTCGGCCTGCTCAGGATCCTGCCCTCCGGCGATTGCTTCAACGGCCGGCGGCGGGGCCAGCATGTCAGCGTCTTCCGGCAAGCTGTTGGCCAGCGCCAGCGCCAGGCGCGACGAGCGTTCGATCTCAGCCACTTCCGGCCCAAAGCGTTCCGAGGCTGGGCCATGCTGATCGGGCAGCCGGACTTCGGCGAAACGGGCAGCGACCGGAAGGCTGGCAAGCATGAAGGGCGCATTCGAGGCCTTGGCGAAGGCGGCAGCCAGCTTTTGCGGCGACAGCTCTGCCTTGGCCACCACGCCGTCGAAGCGCATGCCGCGCGAAGTGGCGAGAGCGATGCTGGTGTTTGGCGCAATGTTTGAGGCGACACTGCTCGGGGCCACAGCGTGCGCGGCCGGCTTCAGCCGCGCCATCTTGCCGTCATGCGCGAAGTTCGCGGCGGCATGCGCGCAGCCGGCGTCGCATTGGCTGAGCAGCGAGGCCTGTGATTTTTGCGCCGAAAGCCGCGGCGCCCACGAATTGGCGAGGCTGCGGCGCGAATCGGCAAGTGCTGCGTTCGGCAGAAGCAGACTGTGCGGAAGGCTGTTGGAGGCTGCGGTGAGCGAGGTACCGAGCGAATAGAGGCCGGCCATGGTTGCCACCGACCACAGCGCCAAGGCCGCGCCGACAACCGGCACCACCACCCAGCGCTGGCCGGATCTCTTCGAAGTCAAACCCCGTTCAGGAGTGTCGCCCCGGTCTTTCAAACGCAAAAACGCCATACAACCACTCTCAATCGGCATGCAGGCTTGCGACCCTCGCATCCGTGACATCCACAGTTCGCTGGTGCCCCCTGCACCTTTCGCGTCTGTTGCCGATTGAATCAAAAGATGGACAAAGTTGGTTAACCAATCCCTCCATCAGCCACCGATTATGCGGCGCCTGATACGAAAAAAAGAGCACTCCATGGTCTGCGCCACGGTAGAATGCTCTCCCTCACCCCCGCCTTGCTGCCCGTTTTTGCGATCCAAGTCAAGGAAACGCTGCGTCAGCCTGCTGCAAGCCTGTGCTGATTGCCCGCTGATCGGCCTTCTCAATCAGTTGACCTTCCGGTGGCTGGAAGGTCTATCCGCTCAGAGACGGAGACTTCCGGCGACGGAAATTTACCGATGAGAACCGGCATCACGACCGAAGAATCCGACTGCAGGTCGAACCCCTGCTGCGGCTGGCTGATCACAGATGGATGGGGCAAGGACATGGCGCCGTGAGATGGACTGTGAAAGCGGCGCTGCTGTGGCTGGTCTGTGCCCTTACGATGGCCGCCTCCGTCGGCGGCGGACCGATGGTCGCGGCCCGGCAGGCGTCGATGAAGGAGATGGCGGCGGCTGCGAAAACCATTGCCGGCATGTTCGACCGCAGGCAAGCCTATGACGCGGCAGCCTTCAAGGCGGCAGCGGACACGCTGCGCGCGCGTACCGGCCCTGCCCTGATTGCCGAATTTCCGAGCGGCTCGCTTGGACCGCCTTCGCAGGCCAGGCTGGAGATCGATCAGTCACGGGCGGAATTCGAGGCCCTGGCAAATCATATCGGAACGCTCGCCGACGCTCTGGCCGCCAAGGCCGAAAGCGCGCCGGCCGTCATCACCGATGACATGCGCATGGGCACCGGCCTGGCGATGGGCGGCGGCAGCCTGCTCGGCAAGCGCTCGATTCCAGAGGAAGCCGATCCGACCAAACTGCCGGCGGAGCATATCCTGCATCTCATCCTGCAGGATTGCTCGACCTGTCATTCGAAATTCCGGCAAAAGGTACAGTGAAGCGACATTATCCGGCGGAGCATTTCTTGCTGGCCTGCGCCACAGTCACTTTGCATACAAGTAAATTCGTTTGTGCTAATATATCGCCGGTCGTGCATATCCATGCATGACGAGCATCGGGAGGATGCAATGAAAACCATGAATCGCAGGTCTGCAATTGCCCTCGGTCTGACGACCGCCGCGGTAGCGCCTTTGTTCCCCTTGGCGGCATCGGCAAAAATCAAGAAATACGGCCCGAAAGAGGGCAAGGAGATTGCGCCCGGTGTCAGGGTGGTGGAGGTCGGCACCGGCAATGCAGACATTCCCGCCTACAAGAGCATCGCAATTATCGACGTTGTGTTTCAGCCCGGAGCACATGCTCCTCAAACCGTGATGGACAACGACATGGTGTGCACCATTACCTCAGGTGCATTCACGATCAAGAAAGCGGACAAGGAATTCAAGCTCAAGACGGGTGATATGTACACCTGCTCCAAGGGCAAGACCGATGAAGCGACGAATACAAGCAAGGAGGTCGGCGTGCATCGCATCGCCGTATTGATACCCGCATAGCAGATGGAACTCCGGCCGGACCACGCCGTCGCGAGTCCGGCCGGCCAGACGAGGCGATCTCGTTCCGTCGTCAGCGCGGCCATCTCACGCCAGCCACTCCCTGATCGCCGGGCGGGCGGGAACGGCGCGCATGTGGTCTTCGCGCTATGGCTTTGTTTGGGCATGATCTTTTGGGGAAGCTGGCTTGGTTTCAAAATCAACGGCTAGGTCGAATGGCTGATCAATCAGCGCATCCACGTGGCCAATACGGAGATCGAAAACCGCACGAGTTTTGCCGGCCACCAGGCGGTGTTCGAGGCGATCGAGCGCCGCGACCCGGAAGCGGCCGGCCAAGCGATGCGGGCGCATCTGGAAAACGCCCGGCGCAAGTTCAATTCAGGTTCGGGCAGATTGGACTAGCCGGCAGACGCGGCAGCGCTCTGGCGCAAAGCAAAAAGCCCGCCGTTCAAAGCCGGCGGGCTCCCTTCAATCATACAGCACGATCCGGTCGTCGATAACCAGGACGACCGAATTTCGGCCTCAGCGGCTGGTTGCGCTCAGGGGGCGGGCTTCGACGGGTTTGAAGCAACCAGCGATCCGAGTTTGCCGGCTTTGGCCAGACTCGGCTTTTCGTAAGTTTTCTTCACAGAATCCCTCCTCTAATGGCATCAATTTCCTCTGCCAGGCCTGTTTTGTCAAATCTGACAGCAGTCCGTCACAGGTCCCGGCGGCAATTCGTGCCCTTACGCCGGCTCGCGCTTGAGCGCCTGCGCCATGCAGTGAATGCCGCCGCCGGTCTTGGAAATCTCGCTCATGTCGACGGCAGCAACCTCGAAGCCGCGTGCCTTGAGCTGGCCGATCAGCGACTGGCTCGACGTCGGCGCGATGACCCTGTCCTTGCCGAGCGACATGAAGTTGCAGCCGAGCGCCATCGTGTCCTGGAAGGGCACGTCGATGATCTCGTGGCCCTTGCCCTTCAGCCAGTCGACAATGCCGGGCTCGGTGCAGGCGAGGCACACCGCGGTGAGCTTTTCAGCGATTGGCACCACCATCAGGTCGATATGGACATAATATTCGTCGATGAAGGCGAGGCGCGTTTCCCAGCCTTCCTTTTCGAACCAGTCCTGCACCTGCCGGGCGCCCTCTTCCTGCGTGCGGGCGCCGCCGCAGCCGATCAGCACCACGCCCTCCTCGATGACGTTGAAGTCGCCGCCTTCGAAGGTGCCAGCCGTGACCATGTCGTAGATGGGGATGCCGAGCTTTTCATAGGTGCGGATGGCGGCATAGTTCTCGCCGCGCCGCCACCAATTGGCCATGGCGGTGATGAAGGCGCCGTAGGGCGTCATGACGCTGGAGTCTCTAGAATAGACCTGCATCGGCAGTTCCGGCGTCGGCTCGTGCCAGTGGATGTTGACGCCGAAATGCTCGTAGGCGGCGACGAGGTCCTTGTGCTGCGCCTGCGCGATCTGGACGTTGCAGGGCGCTTCGCGCAAATGCTTGCGCGACAGCGAGCTGGTCGAGAGGTGGCGCAGGAAGTTTGGCGAGCCGAGCAACACGTCTGTCAGCACGTCGGTCTCGTTGGCAAAGCCCCATGACGTCAGCGGCTTGGTGCCGCCGGCGGGGTTGCGGCGTTGCAGCGAGAACGGCTCGGCGACGATGCGGTCATGGACGGTCATAAGGTTCTCCTCGATTATGCAGCTTGATTGGGTTGGCTGCTCGGAATCCACCAATCGCGCCCCCGCGCGGTGGTGACATATTCCGGCCAGCGGAAATTGATCGGCGGGTCATAGTCGCAAAGCGGCGCGATCCAGTTGGAGCCACCAATGCCGCCGCCGGTGCGGGTGACGAATTCGTCCATGGCCGCATCGCGCGCGGCCTTGTCCTCGAGCAGGCGGAGGGCTGCAAGCGCAACCGTCTTGGCGGCGCAAATGACCATCGGGTCGATGGTGGCCGAGATACCGCCCAGCGCGTTCATCGCCCAGGATGGATAGGCATGGCCATTCGCCGAGCGCAGCGCCGGGCGGGCGACATAGAAGCGTGCGGTCGGCGTGTGCCACGACATGTCGGTGTAGTCGTCGGAGGTCGAGTTGATCTGCGACGGAGGCAAATCGCGGCGCAGGATCGCTTCGGCCTCTTGCGGCGCAACCAGCCGCTCCATCTCGTCGATGAAAGGGTTTTCGGTCGAGGTGCCGCCGGCATTGACCTGGACCTTGCGACCGATCGCTTTCGCCGCATCGTCCCAGTTCGGAGCGCCAACGGTGGACAGCGCCTCATAGGCAATCCCTGCCATGGCGTGATTGGCGAGGCCCGGCCGCGACTTCGACACCCAATAGCGCTCATAGCGACAACCGCTGATCGCCGCGGCCGCGGCCGCATTACGGTCGAGCACCGCGGTGACCTGCTCTGCCATGGCAATGGTCGGCACGCGGATCATGTACTGGATCTCGGCCAGCCCCGCCGGCAGATTGTCGGCGGTCGCCTGCCCGGCGGTGAGGATCGCCTCGCTGATCGACCAGCCGCCCTGGTGGGGTAGCATGGAATCGCGCAGCGCCTTGGAGGCCATGTACATCGTCATCAGCGCGTCATTGGCGCCGGGCGCCCGCACCGCCGAATGCGCCTGCGGGATCGGCGCGCCATCGCTTGCGCGAACCCAGTTTTCGGGTTCGTCGCAGACAAAACGGTAGATCATCGCATAGGCGGCGCCGCAATGCGTGTCCCAGCGCGCCGTGTTGCAGAGCGGCAGCATATAGAAGGGGTGGAAGGAGATCATGCCGGCAAGGCCGTCATAGTAGCCCTTGGCCGCATGGATCGGCTTCGAGCCCCTGACCTTCTCGGCCGGCTCGCCGGTGAAGCGCAACGTCCCCTCGATGCCGTGGCGTTGCATTGCCGCCTTGGTGGCGAGAAGTCCGCCGAGGCCGGCAATGCCAAGCCCGGAATGCGGATCGGTGTGGCCGCCGGCCTCGCTGCCGAGGCCCGGCCGCGATCGCTTCACCGTTGCCGCGTCCTGGCAGTTGCCGGGCACCGCGTCGTATTCGCCGTACATGCCGATGGTCGGCCCCGGGCCATTCGTCCAGTGGGCACAAAAGGCGGTCGGCATGCCGGCCGACCCTTCCTCGACCGAAAAGCCCTCATGCTTCAGCCGCGCGACATACCAGGCCGCCGACTGGTATTCGCGCCAGGCTGTTTCGCCGAAATCGAAAATGGTGCGCGTCCACGCCGACAGCGACGGCTGGATGCTATTGAGACAGGCAAGCGCGGTGGCTTGCGCCGAGGTCGTCACCGGTTTCTCCATGCGGCCCAAGAAAGCAGTGAAGCGGCATTGCAAAAAGTGATATGTTTTTCCGGTTCATGCAAATTCGGTTCACCTGAGGCCTCTTGCGAATACCTTCCACACAGGCGCTGCGCGCCCTCGACAGTTTTGCCCGTCACGGCAGCGTCTGGCGCGCAGCCGATGAACTGCATTTGACCCGCAGCGCCGTCAGCCATCAGTTGCGGCTCCTCGAACGCGACCTCGGCTTCGACCTGCTGGAGCGCATCGGCAAGGGCGTGGCGCTGACACCGCGCGGCCAGCGCTATGCCGCCGATGTGAGAAAGGCGCTGACGGTGCTGGGCGATGCGGTGACGCGCCAGGCCGGCACGGGCGTCGGCGGCTCGTTCGCCGTTTCCTGCACGCCGGGCTTCGCCTCTCTGTTTTTATGCACGCATATCGGCGAGTTCCGGCAAATGTATCCGGACGTGGCGCTGTCGATCCTGACGCCGCGGCGGCTGGACGATGTCAGCAATCCGGACGCCGATGCCTTCATTGCCTTCGGCGTCGGCAACTGGCCGAACCGCTCGGTGGAGTTGCTGTGCGAAATCTCGTTCACGCCACTTTGCAGCCCGACACTGCTCAACAAGGTCGGCGGCTTTTCAAAACCGGCCGACGTGCTGCGCGCCAATCTCCTTCATCTCGGCGACACCGAGGACTGGGCGCGCTGGCTGGCGCTGTCCAAGGTGGAAAACCCCGACACCGAAGGCGGCATCTTCTTCTCGGACATGAACCTCGTTTTTTCCGCGGCGATCGCCGGCCAGGGCATCGCCATGGGCGACGAGCTGACCAGCCGCCGGGCGCTGAGCGAAGGCCGTCTGGTGCGCCCCTTCGACATCGCGATCCCCTCGCCGCGCTCGTATTTCCTGGTGTCGGAACATGCCAAGGCCAGCCACCCGGTGCTGGAAGCGTTCAATGGGTGGTTGAGGTCGAAGCTGTCGGAGAACCGGATCAGCCCGTACTAGCCTCCCATCCGTGAATCAAATTTGCCGATCAGGCGAAAACTATTCGGTTGCGGTGAGCCGGGGCCCTGCCCTACGCTCAAGCCACGACCAAGGAAGAGGCAGGATGCAGCAACCCGGCCGGGCCGCAGAGATCAAGGCAATCGGGATCGGCAAGAGCTTCGGCTCGTTCCGGGCGCTGGACGACCTGACGCTCAATATCGGCCGTGGCGAGTTTTTGACGCTGCTCGGCCCCTCCGGCTCGGGCAAGACCACCTTCCTGATGATCCTGGCAGGCTTCGTGCAACCGACCGCCGGCAAGCTTTTCAGCGACGGTTTCGACATCACCGATCGGCCGGCAGAGCAGCGCGCCGCCGGCATGGTGTTCCAAGGCTATGCGCTGTTTCCGCATATGTCGGTCGAGGCCAACATCGCCTTCCCGCTCAAGGTGCGCAAGAAATCGGCCTCCGAGATCAAACGCCGCGTCGCCGAGATGATCGAGCGCGTCGGGCTGAAGGGCCATGAGACGAAACTGCCGGCGCAGCTTTCCGGCGGCCAGCAGCAGCGCGTGGCACTGGCGCGCGCGCTGGTGTTCGAACCCGGCGTGCTGCTCCTCGACGAACCCTTCTCGGCACTGGACAAGGGCCTGCGCGGCCAGATGCAGGCCGAAATGAAGCGGCTGCATCAGGAGACCGGCACCACCTTCGTCTTCGTCACCCACGACCAGAGCGAGGCGCTGGCGCTGTCGTCGCGCGTCGCCATCTTCAACCATGGCAAATTGCTGCAGGTCGGAGCGCCGGACGAGGTGTATGACCGGCCGGCCAACCGCTTCGTCGCCGAGTTCCTGGGCGAGATCAACATGCTGCCGTTGAAGGGGGTCAAGCCCGCCGACAATGGCTCGACGGGCCTCTGCGAGGACCGCGCGGTCAACATGCTCTGCAAGGCCGAGAAAGTCCGTGGCGATGCGATCCTGGCGATCCGGCCCGAGCATATGTCGATCGCGCGCGAAGCCGCCGCCGGCGAGAATGGCATCGCCGCCACCGCCATCGGCTCGACCTATCTGGGTGCGGCGACCAAACTCGATCTGACGACGCGCCAGGGCGCCAAGGTGACCGTCTCGGTGCCGAACGAGGTCGCGGCGGCGGCGCTGAGCAAAGGCAATTCCGTCTGGCTGACCTGGCCGGCGGAAAAGGGTTTCCTCCTTCCGGACGGAGGATGACGAGGAGAACGGCGAAGTCTTCCAACAAAGAATCTGGAGCGCGCCATAACCACCGGAACCAACAACGAAAAAGGGGAACTAAAATGACAGACCAAAGCAAAAAACAAGCCATGGACGCGCTATCCGCCCGGGCTGTGCGCGGCGAGATTTCGCGCCGGCAATTCACCCAGCTTGCAGCCTTCGTGCTGGCCGGCACGCCGATGCTGCTGCGCTCGACCGACGCGTTTGCGCAGGCCAAGGAACTGGTGCTGGTCAACTGGGGTGGCGATGCCCTCACCGCTTATGACGCCGCCTATGGCCAAGCCTTCACCAAGGAGACCGGCATCGCCGTCAAGATGGACGGTTCGGGCCCGACCGAAGGCGCGATTGCCGCACAGTTCAAGAGCGGCGCGCCGACCTGGGACCTCGTCGACGTCGACCCGTTCTCGGCCATCACGCTCGGCGCGCAGGGTGCGCTCGAGCCGATCGACTACGCCATCGTCGACAAGAAGAAGATGCGCGAGGGGTTCGGCTGGGAATACGCGGCGTCGACCTATTTCTTCTCCTATGTCATCGCCTATGATTCCGAGAAATACGGCAAGGACGCGCCGACCGGCATGGCCGACTTCTTCGACGTGAAGAAGTTTCCGGGCAAGCGCTCGCTCTACAAATGGGGCGTGTCGAGTTGGGAAGCCGCACTTCTCGCAGACGGCATCGCGCCGGCCTCGCTCTACCCGCTCGACCTGAAGCGCGCGCATGACAAGATCGCCGCCTTCAAGGAAAACGTCGTGGCTTACTGGGGCGGCGGCGCCGAGAGCCAGAGCGTGCTGCTCAACGGCGAAGCCTCGATGGCGATCGTGTGGTCGACCCGCGCCTCGCTGATCGAGCAGGACTCGGGCGGCAAGATCAAGTTCATCTGGGATCAGGGCCTGATTTCGCCCGGCGCGCTGGCCGTGCTCAAGGGCAACCCCGGCGGCAAGGACGCAGCGATGAAGTTCATCGCCAGCGCCCAGGATCCGCAAAAGCAACTGGTGATGTTCGACAAGCTCGGACAGGGTCCGGCCAATCCGGCCGCCGATGCGCTGATCCCCGCCGACAAGAAGCGCATCAACCCGGTCGATCCCGAAAACATGAAGAAGCAGATTGCGCTCGACATGGACTGGTACGCCAAGAATTACGGGGCAGCACTCGACGAATACACCAAGATCATCTCGGCCTGACCAGGCCGGGCACGAGCTTCGATGAGAGGCACCCTCTCCGACAGGATGGGCGCGGCGGTGCTGATGGCGCCGCTGCTCCTGTTCCTTGTGCTGGCCTACGCCTGGCCGTTCCTCGGCGTCGTCAAGTGGAGCGTCACCTTGCCGACACCGGGGCTCGGCCAGTATGGCGCGCTCGCCACCGATGCCCTGGTGCAGTCGGTGTTCATCCGCACGCTGCGCATCGCGCTGATCGTCACCGTGGTTTCCGTGGCGGCGGCATACGCCATCACCATGGTGTGGGTGCGCGGCAGCCCGGCACAGCGCATAATCGCTGAATTCTGCATTCTCGTCCCCTTCTGGATCTCGGTGCTGACCCGCGCCTTCGGCTGGGTGGCGCTTTTGTCCAACCGCGGCCTGATCAACACCTGGCTGCAATCGATCGGCTTCATCTCCGAGCCGCTGGCGCTGGTGCGCAACGAGTTCGGCGTCATCGTCGGCATGACGCATTTCCTCATTCCCTTCGCGGTGTTCCCGCTGGCCTCCGCCATGCGCAGCCTCGACGAGCGCGTGCTGCTCGCGGCGCGCGGGCTCGGCTCCAGCCGCATGCGCACCTTCTGGACGGTGTTCGTGCCGATGACGCGCTCAGGCATCATCGGTTCGGCGATGATCGTGTTCGTGTTCTCGCTCGGCTTCTTCGTCACGCCGGCGATCCTCGGCGGCGGCCGCAGCGTGATGATCGCCGAGCTGATCTATCTCCGCATCTTCCAGAGTCCCGACTGGGGACTGGGCGCGGCGATCAGCGTCGTGCTGGTGCTGTTCGTCGGCGCGCTGATGGCGCTGCTGTTCCGCTATGTCAGACCGAAGCAGCTGATCTGATGCCGACCTACCGCCCCGGTCCCGTCTCGCTGATCCTCGCCGTGCTAGTGGCGCTGTTCCTGCTGCTGCCGCTGTTGGCGGTCATCCCGGTGTCGCTGACGCCAAGCCGCATGCTGGCTATGCCGACGGGCGAACTGTCGCTGCGCCACTACCGCGCGCTGATCGAGGATCCGCGCTGGCTCGACGCCATCCTGCTGTCGATCCGCATCGGCATCGTCAGCAGCGTCATCTCCACCGTGCTGGCGCTGTGCTTCAGCCTTGGCGTCTGGATGTTCCAGCCGCGCTTCACGGCCACCCTTGTCGGCTTCGTGCTGTTGCCGATGGTGGTGCCGCCGGTGGTCTCGGCGATCACGCTCTACTTCCTGCTGACGTCGATCTCGGGCATGAGCTCGTTCTTCGGCTACGACACCTGGCTTGGCGTCGCCATGGCGCATTCGGTGATGACGGTGCCTTTCGCCACGGTGCTGATCCTGGTCTCGCTCAGCCAGCTCGACCGCCGCATCGACCTTGCCGCGCGCGGCCTTGGCGCCGGTGTGTGGGAGCGCGCCACGCGCATCATCATGCCCAACATCAAGTTCGGCATCGTCACCGCCGCGCTGCTGTCCTTCGTGCTGTCCTGGGAAGAGATCGGCGTCACGCTGTTCATCACCTCGGTCAACGCCATCACGCTGCCGCGGCTGATGTGGATGGGCCTGCGCGACAACATCGACCCGGCGATCGCCGCGCTCTCGGTGATCCTGATCATCATCACTGTGCTGGTGCTGGCGGTGCGGACGGTGGTGGTGAAGATGCGCGGCGGGCACTGAGCCAAGGTGGCCAACAACGGCGATAGCCCAGCCGCTGTGTGAAGGGCGTTACGGACGGTAAGCGCCGGGTACATTACGCGGCGTCATGGGAAACCTGCCGCTGGTGACATTTGCCTTCGTGTCGGTGCTCGGAATGGCGGTTCCGGGACCGGACGTCGTGCTCGCCATTACCAACGGCTCCCGCTACGGTTTTCGACGCGCGTTTCTCGGCATGGCCGGCGTCGTACTGTCGGATTTCGTTCTTATCAGCATCGTCGCGCTAGGCTTCGGCGCTCTTCTGCTGGCTTCGGAATTCTATCTCTCGGCTCTCAGGATGTTCGGCGCTGGCTACCTGCTTTTCGTCGCCATCGGTACCCTGCGCACCGCATCCCGACCTTCGTTCAACCCTAACCTTCCCGAAACACGCCAGTCAGCCAAGGCACTCATCGGGCGCTGCTTCCTGGTGGCGGTCACAAATCCGGCGGCCTGGCTGCTTTTCCCCGCGATCCTGCCGCATTTTGTCCGCGTGGATGCACCGATCGCGATCCAGTATGGCATCCTGGCCATTATCGCCGCGCTTGCCGATGTGTTTGTGCTGACGTTTTACGCAGCCCTTGGCGCGCGGGCCGCAAGGCTTCTGGCTGGGCCAAACGCCGTGTGGATCGACCGGTTTTACGGTATCGCCCTGCTTGGTCTTTCAAGCACTTTGATCCTGCAATCCCTCGGGCATCTGAGATAGTCGGCACAGGAAAACACAGGGCCGGATTTAGCAATCGGTCCGCCGTCAGCTTGCGAAGAATCTCGACAGCCTTGCAGCCGTGGCTTCGGGCTGCTCTTCCGGGAAGAAATGCCCACCCTTGACCGAGCCGCCTTCGACGTTATCAGCCCATTGCCGCCAGATCGCCAACGGGCCGCCCTCCTCCACATACCAGTTTTCAAGCCCGCCCTCGCCGCTCCAGAGCGCAAGCAGCGGGCATCTGATGCGACAGCCATCAGCCTGGTCCTGCGCGTCGTGCTCGCGGTCCATGCCGGCGGCGGCGCGATATTCCTCGCAGATGGCGTGGGCATGGGCGGGATCACGCAGCGCCTCGATATAGGCGGCCCTGACCTCAGCGGGAAAAGCATCTGGAGCCGAGCCCCAGCCGGCGATCGCATTGTCGACAACTGCGTCGGGTGCTGCGGACAACAGACGCTCCGGCAGCGGATCGGGCTGGGCAAGCAGGCTCCACGGCCAGAAGGCCAGCGCCAACCTGGCATCGGCACGATCCCAGGCGGAGGCCGTGGGGATGACGTCGAGAATAGCGACCTTCGACACGGTTTCGGGATGGTCGAGCGCCAGCCGGTAGGCGACGCGGCCGCCACGGTCATGGCCGGCAACCGTGAAGCGGTCGAAGCCGAGAACGTCCATAACCTGCACCATGTCGCGCGCCATCGCTCGTTTGGAATAGGCGGCATGATTGGCTCCGGAAGCCGGACAGCCGCTTTGTCCGTAGCCTCTCAGATCGGCGGCAACCACGCTGAAGTGCGGCGCCAATGCCACGGCGATGTCCCGCCACATAACATGCGTTTCAGGAAAGCCATGCAGGAGCAGCAGCGGCGGCCCTGAGCCACCGGCCCTGACGAAGATCGATGTCTCCTCCATTTGGACGGTCCTGGCGTCAAAGCCCGCAAACATCAGCTGCCGCCAACCATTCCGTGGCTGGAACGGATTCGCAGCACCTGGACACCCTTCGGCAATTCGATCAGGAACTCCTTGTCGCGGTCGAGATGGTGGATGCTTTGCGGATCGCCGCCCGTAAAGGCGGCCATTGCTTCGACGCTCTCCCAATAGGAGATGGTGATGAATTCCGAATGTGTCGGCGTGTCCTCGCGAAAAGTCTGCACGCCAAGCGCTTTCTCGATCAGCGGCTTGATACCAGCCTCGTAATTGTAGCGCTCATAGGCGTCGGCCCTGTCGGGCGAGGTCCTGCCGCGCCAGATGCGCGCAATGGTCGGGGTTTTCGGTGCCATCTCCTATAACACCCGAAGGCGCGCCGCGTTCCGACTATCCTGACTGGCCGCACAACTGGCTGATAGTCGACGTATGGCAAAGGTTCCGTACAGTAACTTGCACTGGACACGCGGCTATCCTGTCAAGTCCAAACGTGCTCTCTTGTGCTCAACTTGGGAGGGCACAATGAAACTACGTCTAGCTTTCGCTGTATTCACCGCAGGAATTTTCTTCGCATTGTCGGCTGCCTCGGCCGGACAAGGGGAACAGCAAAACATCAACTTCCTGGCTCGGATGTCCGATGCAAGGTTAAATTCGGCCGCCAGAATGGCCGGTGACCTCGTTGGCGTAAGGCAAAGATATCCGGCGTTGAGGCCAACGGAAGACGGAAAAGCAATTTTCGCCGTCCCGGTCCTTTTGTATGATGGGCGGGACAAACACGTGACCCCAGACCCCCGAAAGTTCAACATGGCCATCCATACCTATGAGAGGGCTTTCGCAATGGCGGCCCAGAGATCGGCAAGTTGCCAAAGCGAGAGGGCCAAATACCCGAAACTTTACCGGTAGATGGCTAACAAGGACGACCTTCAGTCTCCGGCGCCGCGACGCCTCACCTGACCATCGGCTTAGAAGGCCGGTGCGCGGAGCTACGGGACCGCTGCCGTCAGCGAACGCGCTCTACCTTCAGGCAGCATGCAGGGTCGGGATGGCGCTAACGTCAACTTCGCGCTCCGCATGCCAGGCATCATACGCGGCCTGCATCCTGAGCCAGATCGCGGCACCATCGCCGAACATCTTGCCAAGGCGGGCGGCCACGGCAGGCGATACCGGCTTCTTCTCACGGATGATATCGTAGAGCTGCTGGGCGCGAGATTCCGAGCAGATTGGCGATTTCCACCTTGGTCTTGCCGGCGGCGGGAACGATGTCGTCGAGCAACGCGCCAGGATGGGAAGGGCAGCGCTCGGTCGTTCTGTTTCGTTCGTACACCTTCAGAGTGCTACCCATATGCCAGGTACAAACCGTAACCTATGTGTCCGGAATGGACCCCGGCAAAATTGGCGATCCCGACAGGATTCGAACCTGTGACCATCGGCTTAGAAGGCCGGTGCTCTATCCAGCTGAGCTACGGGACCGCTGGCCGGCATTTGATATCTTGGCCGGCTGATGTCTATGTGCCAGGCGCTGACCGCCGGTCAATGCGTCCAGGGTATCCTGCGGTCATAGCGGAAATTTTCCGCATAGGAAATCTGCCGGCGCTTGGTCTCTTTCGGCTCCTCGACACGGAAGGCCAGCCCCTGCTTTTCGGCATAGGCCACCGCTTCTTCCCTGGTGTCGAAGGTCAGCCTGATCTGGCTCAGCATGTCGCCCGATGTGGTGTAGCCCATCAGCGGGTCGATCTTCTTGCGTTGGGCGGGATCGAATTCCAGCACCCAATGGCCGGTCTTGGCCTTGCCGGACTGCATCGCGGTTTTGGCTGGGCTGAAAATTCGCGCGGACATGGGCACCTCGTAGCTGCGTTGGCGGTAGCGCCGCCTTATTTCAGTCAATACTGTGCAACACTGCCGACGGCAAGGCCGAAGCGGCCTGCAACCAGGCCGCTTCGGCAGCGGCATCGGCCCGATACACTGGCGTAGCATCAAAAGTCATGGTCATGATGGCGACACAAAGAGGCATGGACGCAGGGATTTTGCACGCCGAGGCCGACAGCCAAGCGATTTTCGACGGCGCGATCGTGATCGGCGCCGGGGCAGCCGGCTTGACCGCAGCCCATGCGCTGCTCAAGACCGGCGTGCCTGTGATGGTGTTGGAAAAGGAAGCCCGGCTGGCCGAGCCATGGCACGGGCGGCACGAGCGACTGCATCTCAACACGCATCGCGACCTTTCGGCGCTGCCGGGCGTTTCCTTTCCTGCCGGCACCCCTGCCTTTCCGCACCGAAACACCATCATCGGCCATTTGAACGAATTCCACGCCATGCACCGGCTGCCGGTCGAGTTCGGCATTGCGGTCGAGGAGATAGGCTTCGAGGGCGACCACTGGCTTGTGCGGACCAGTGCCGGGCCGCGGCTGGCGCGCCATGTCGTCATCGCCACCGGGCGCGACCGGCAGCCCTTCATTCCGGCTTGGAAAGGCATGAAGGCCTTTGCCGGACGCATCATCCATTCGGCCGCATTCGGCGACGCCAAGGCCTATGCGGGCAAGAAAGTGCTGGTCGTCGGCGCCGGCAATTCCGGCTTCGACGTGCTCAATCACCTGGCGGCAGCCGGCACCGGACAGATCTGGCTGTCGGCGCGCAACGGTCCGGCACTGCTGCCCAAGCGCCTCGGCCAGATCGCCGTCCACCGGTTTTCGCCGATCCTGGCGCGGCTGCCGTTCAAGCTCGCCGATGCGGTGATGGCGGCGACGCAGCGGTGGGCGTTCGGCGACCTCACGGCCTACGGCCTGCCGCCGACGCCTTCGGGCGGCGCAAGCCGGCTGGCGTCGGATTATACCGCCATCGCCACCGATGACGGCGCCGTCTATGCCATCAAGGACGGCAGGATCATCGTCTTGCCAACCGTGCGGGAATTTACCCGCGACACGGTCGTTTTCGACGATGGCGCGACGATCCAGCCCGATATCGTCATCGCCGCGACCGGCTACCGCACCGGGCTCGAGGCCATGCTGGGCAAGCTCGGCGTGCTCGACGAAAAGGGCGTGCCGCTGTTCAACGGCGCCGACAGCGACCCGAGACTGCCGGGCCTGTGGTTCACCGGCATGCGGCCAAGCATCCGCGGCTGCTTCGCCAATGCCCGCATCCAAGCCAAAGCGATCGCAGCCAGGATTGCACGGGAGCGCAGACCGCCAAGCCCCGTTTGATGTTTTAGGGGTTGCGCGACAGGGTCCGGAACCGTATACGCCGCAGGGCCTCGGAGTGTAGCGCAGCCTGGTAGCGCATCTGGTTTGGGACCAGAGGGTCGGGAGTTCGAATCTCTCCACTCCGACCATTTTTTCCCACAAAGCCAGTCCTTGCCCAAGGTCACTCCCAAGGTCGCCAATGGCTGCCTCGCCGGTAGCGCATGGCGGCACGCATTGCCCAAGCAGCAGCCGCTCGCCGATCGGACCCTACATTGGAACACCAGTTCGCTCCGAGAGTTGTGTATGTTCAACCCAAGGAGCCAACAATGAAAACCCTTCTCATCGCCTCGATGATCGCGTTCGCCGGAACGGCGGCTTTGATCGCACCGGCGCAAGCCGCCAGTCTGACTATCCAGTCCGATGACGACGATCAATATTCGTCCGACGATGGCGATATACAGATTCTTCGCCATCACCAGCGCCACAAAGACTATAGCGACGACTATGGCGACGACTACAGCGACAACCAGGATGGCCAATGGCGGCGCCACCATCGCCATCACCGCTGCCATATCGAACTGGTCAGGCACTGGCGCCATCACCACAGGGTCGTCGAAGAGGTCAGGGTCTGCGGCTGATCCGATCGCTTTAGACCTGCTCCGGCCGGGTTGGCGGCCGGAGCACCAATCTGACCTAAAGCGCGTCGCTTTGAACGGACTCACGCGACGCGCTTAAGGTGCTTGTTTGATGCATTTTCGTTCTCTCAAAAACCGGGGCCACTTTTTTTGCGACATGCATTAGGCGCCGGTATCATGGACAGCATCCCTTCTGCGGGTTTGGCTGAAAATCCGACGGAGGGATAATCCTCCCGCTTCCACCTCTATCGCCGGTCTAAAATCGCGTCGCGCTGAAACGGATTCAGGCGACGCGCTTTGATTTTTGTTTTGATGCATGTCGTTCTCTCAAACCGGGACCACTTTTGAGCGACATGCATTAAACTCCGGGCAAAGGGGAGATTCTGGATGCTTGGTCTCGAGGCATGGCTTTCGCTGATTGGCCCTGCCTACTTCGCTTACATCGGCATCACGGTTCCGTTCGTCGTCGTCTGGGCCATTATCTGTGCAGCCCTGTGGATCTGGAACAACCGGCCGAGCAAGAGGCAAGGCCCTCCCCGCTCGTGGCCCGCCAGCGTGCTGTTCTTTCTCGTCGTCGCCGCGTGCTACGTGGCAGCGCATACGGTGGTCTATCTGCTGGTCCGGTATTTTGCGGCGTTGTGGGCATAAACGTAGCTCTATAGAGCGCTCTCATATCGGTCTTCGAAAAATCGTCGCCAACATAGAGCAACCGGCAGGCTCGATCCTTTGCCACTTCATAGGCAAAGCAATCGCCGAAATTGAGCCCGGCCGGATGAATACCCTTGCCCCATCGCCCATACGCCTCGGCTATGCGCCGGCCAGAGGCTGGTGTCACCGCCGTGACCTCGAAGCCGAGCCCGTCGATCAGGCCGGCCATTTCCTCACCGACATTGCGCCTATCCGCCACGATCAGCGCCTCGGCCACTGTGCCAGCCGAGATCAGAATATCGTCTTCGGCTTCCAGCGCCGCAATGCAGGCACTGGATTGAGGTTCGGCAAGAACGATCGCCATCAGGGCCGAGATATCGACCACGATCATTCGGGCAGGCCATCAGCGCCATAGAGGAAATCCTGACTGCGCGCTGCATCCGGCCCGGCCTTCGCCTTGGCAGCGCCGGATGCTCGCATTGCCTCCAGCAATGCCCGGCGGCCTTTCCTGTCAGGGGCAGCCTTCACGGGAACAAGGCGCACGGCTGCATGACCATGGCGGGTCAGGATAATTTCATCCCCAGCCTCGCACGACGCACCAGTTCGGTGAGCTGTCCCTTGGCGTCTGTAACGGATACCTGCATTGACCACTCCTTTATGGACCATGCTCTGGTCCATATTCAAAAAGTAGAGCATCTAATGGTCCATTTCAATGCAGGACGATGAGATCTTGCGGCTTGGTGAAGTCTGAATGACAGCTGGCGCGCAATCGTAGGCCTTGCGGCGATTCTATCTGAAGGTAAGCTCGCCGGGCGAGAACCCCAATCATCACTCCCGGCGAGCCTACAACCCGATCAGGAACGCGATCAGGACCGGGGTCAGCCGGCAAACGCAGTGTTGCAAGATGGATGCCAGAGGTTTCTTCTCGAAATGGGACAGGAGCGGAGTCTTCTCCTTCCACTGCCTACACCTCGAACTCGCCCTGCCCTTCGTCCATTGCGCTGACGGTTTCGGCGGCGAGCGCCCTGGTGATCGGCGTCTTGCGCTCGAGCGCGGTGCGGTCGAGGCGTTCGACCACGCGCATGGCGGTGGCCAGTGAGCGCTCGATGCGGCGCACCAGATATTGCACGACGTGCGGCTCGACCTCGACCTGGCGGTCGGCGAAGAGTTTGGTGATGACACCAGCCAGAAGCAAATCGTCCGGCTCATGGATCTCGACCGTTGCCGCCGCCTTCAGCCGCGAGGCGAGATCGGGCAACGTCACCCTCCAGGCGGCGGGGAAGCGCCGCGCCGTCAACAGCAAGGTGGCCCCGGCGCCGCGCACTTCATTGATGAGATGGAACAGGCCCGCCTCGTCGATGGCTGTCTTGTCGACATCGTCGATCAGCGCGGGCCTGCCGCCAAGCCCGGTGATGGCATTGCCGATGCGCTGGGCATCGACCGCCACAGCGTTGGCCCGCGCCTGCCAGATCGAGCCCAGATGTGTCTTGCCGGAACCGGCCGGGCCAGCGAGCACGATCACCGGCGACGGCCAGTCCGGCCAGCGATCGACAAGGGCTGCCGCCTCGCGGTTGGTGGCCGACACCACCAGTTCGTCGCGCGAGTAGCCGGTGCCGTGGCCAAGGTCGAGCGGCAGTTGGCGCGGCGGTTCGGTCTTATGATCCGTCACGTTCAGCCGCGCGGCGACCGGTGGCCGCCTCCGCGAGCGGCGGGCAGCGGCGGGACGGGCTCGGTGGAGTGTCCCTTGTAGAGCGGCGATTCGAGATAGCGGGCAATGGCAAACCGCACCAGCACGGCAACCGCCGCCGAAGCAGGAACGGCGATCAAAAGGCCGACGAAGCCGAACAGGGCGCCGAAAGCGAACAGCGCAAACATCAGCCAGACCGGGTGCAGGCCGACGCTTTTTCCGACCAGCCGGGGCTGCAGGATGTTGCCTTCGATAAACTGACCGATGAAGAAGACCACCGCGACAGCAACGATCATGGTCCAGTCCGGCCAGAACTGGACGAAGGCGACGCCGACGGCCAGCACCAGCCCGGTCAGCGAGCCGACATAGGGAATGAAGGAGATCAGCCCGGCGAAGAGGCCGATCAGGATGGCGAAATTCAGCCCGGTCAGCGTCAGGCCAGTGGCATACATGCCGCCGAGCACCAGGCAAAGCGTGCCCTGGCCGCGCACGAAGCCGGCGGTCGCGGTGTTGATGTCCCTGGAGATCGCCCTGACCGTCCCGACATAATCGCGCGGCACCCAGCTGTCGACGACCGCCACCATGCGATCCCAGTCGAGCAGCATGTAGAAAGCGACAACCGGAGTGACCACGAACAGGCTGACCACCGACACCAGAGCAACGCCGGAACTCCAGATCGAGGTGAAGACGGTGCTCAGCAGGCCGAAACCGGAAGTGAGCAGCGAATTCAGCCCGTCGCGCAGACCATTGGCATTGACGCCGAATTTCTGCTCCAGCCATTTCGGATCGAAGCTGGTGATCAGCGACTGCAGCCGGGTCAGATATTCCGGCAGCTTGCTGGCGAAATCGGCCATCTGCGTGGCCAGTACCGGAACCAGGATGACGAAGGCCAGCACCAAAAGGACGATGAAGGCAATCAGGATGACCACCGTCGCCATCAGCCGGGAGAGGCCGAGGCGTTGCAGCCGGTCGGCGACCGGGTCGAGAAAATAGGCCAGCACCATGCCGGCAACGAACGGCAACAGGATGCTGGAAAAAATGTAGAGGAACAGGGCCAGGAAGATTGCCGTGCCCAGCCAGAAGAAAATCTGGCGGCGAAACGCCAGGGACGCAGCCGCGTCTGCTAACGCGGCAGTCGCGGCATTCTTGTCAACTACCCGGGGTGGAGCCTTCGCCATAGCCGCTCATATGCCTCAGCCAAGCCACGAGATAGGCCGCGGCCGAAGCCACGGTCAAGACCCCGGACAGCAATATGAGCGCAGGCCTGAGCGGGTCGAGGTGGAGGCCAAGGGCAAGTTCGCCCAGCACCACGGCGCCAGCACGATCTGGGCGGCGGTGTTGGCCTTCGACACATAGAGCGGCTTCATCTCGACCGGATGCGCACGGCGCAGATGATCAGCGCATCGCGTGACACCATGGTCACCACCAGCCACAGCGGCAATTGCCCGATGAAGCCCATGACCACGAACACCGAGACCAGAAGCACCTTGTCGGCCATCGGATCGAGGCGCCGAGTTTCGAATGCTGGTTGAAGCGGCGGGCGATGAAGCCGTCGACGCCATCGGAAATTCCGGCAACGAGAAATCCGGCAAAGGCCCAGTCCCAGCGCATGTTCAGCATCGCCAGCACCAGCACGAAAGCGCAGGATGGTGATGAGGTTGGGAATGGTCAAAGGCATGTCCCGCCATGCTTGTTCTGCAGATAGATGATGGAGATGGACTGTGGCTGCAAGGACCAGCGGTGAAGGGGCGACTGTCCACGTATTTATCTTGGGCAAAAGCCCGGTATCCTGTCGTCGTCCTTGCCCCCCGAAACCATTCATGCGAAGAGCCGCCGAGGGAAACAGGGATGCGCCGACGATGAGCAAGGGCGACCGGGCCAAGCGCAAGAACGGGCTCACCTATGCCGAGGCGGGCGTCGACATCGATGCCGGCAACCTCATGGTCGAGAAGATCAAGCCGCTGGTGCGCGCGACGCGCCGGCCGGGCGCCGATGGCGAGATCGGCGGTTTTGGCGGCCTGTTCGACCTCAAGGCGGCGGGTTTCACGGATCCGGTGCTGGTTGCCGCCAATGACGGCGTCGGCACCAAGCTGAAGATCGCCATCGATGCCGGCAAGCACGACACGATCGGCATCGACCTCGTCGCCATGTGCGTCAACGACATCGTCGTGCAGGGCGCCGAGCCACTGTTCTTCCTCGACTATTTCGCCACCGGCAAGCTCGACCCCGACCAGGGGACGGCAATCGTCGGCGGCATAGCAATCGGCTGCCGACAGGCCGGCTGCGCGCTGATCGGCGGCGAGACCGCCGAAATGCCCGGCATGTATAACGACAAGGATTACGACCTTGCCGGTTTCGCCGTCGGTGCTGCCGAACGCGGCCAGTTGCTGCCGACCGACGATATCGTCGAAGGCGACGTGCTGCTTGGCCTGGCTTCCTCGGGCCTGCATTCCAATGGCTTTTCGCTGGTGCGCCGCATCGTTGGCGTCAGCGGGCTTGCCTGGAGCGATCCGGCGCCGTTCAACGATGAGGCGACGCTGGCCGAAGCGCTGCTCGAGCCGACCCGCATCTATGTGAAATCGATCTTGAAGGCGATCCGCAACACGCATGGTATCAAGGCGCTGGCCCATATCACCGGCGGCGGCTTTCCCGAAAACATTCCGCGCGTCCTGCCGAAGGACTTTTCCGCAGAACTCGATCTCAATGCCATCGATGTGCCGCCGGTGTTTTCCTGGCTGGCGAAGACTGGCGGCGTGGCGCCGGAGGAGATGATGCGCACCTTCAACTGCGGTATCGGCATGATCCTCGTCGTCGCCTCCGGCCAGGCCGCACAGGTCGCAGCCGTGCTGCAGGAGGCCGGCGAGACTGTGACGCCGATCGGCCGCATCGTTCCGCGCCGCGACGCCGGCGTCATCTATCGGGGCTCGATCGGCCTATGAGCAGGAAACGCACGGTTGTTCTGATCTCGGGACGCGGCTCGAACATGACGGCGCTGATCGCGGCGGCGAGCGACCCGGCCTATCCCGCCGAGATCGTCGGCGTCATCTCCGACCGAGCCAACGCCGCCGGGCTCGGCATCGCGGCCGCGCGCGGCATCCCGACCAAAGTCATCGTGCGCGCCGACCATGCCAGCAAGGAAGCGCATGATGCGGCGATCGACGCCGCTCTGATTGCGTTCAACGCCGAGATCGTGGCGCTGGCCGGCTATCTGCGCATTCTCTCCCGCGGCCTGGTCGAGAAGTGGCAAGGGCGCATGCTCAACATCCACCCTGCCCTGCTGCCGGCCTTCAAAGGCCTGGACACGCATGCGCGCGCCCTGCGCGCCGGCATTCGCATTCATGGCTGCACGGTGCATTTCGTCACATCAGAGATGGATGACGGCCCGATCATCGCGCAGGCAGCGGTGCCGGTGATGGTCGGCGACAACGAAGACACGCTGGCCGCCAGAGTGCTGAAGGCCGAGCACCGGCTTTATGCGCTGGCACTCGGGCTGGTCGCCGACGGCAAGGCGCACATGGAAGGCGGCCGCACCGTGCTGGCACATTTCGCCGACGATGCCGAAAACGGAACTTCCGTGGTGATGGCGCCCGACCCGCTGCGCGAAGAACGCGATCTCGAACATCTGGCGCGGATCACGCCGTAGGGCCGACATAGCGACACCGAGATACCTGCTCCTGCTGCGCCACGCCAAGTCGAGCTGGGACGACCCGGCGCTTGCTGATTTCGACCGGCCGCTCGGGCCGCGCGGGCTGAAGACGGCGCCGCTGATGGGGCGCGAACTGGCCCGGCGCAGTTGGCAGCCTGACCTGGCGCTGGTGTCGCCGGCGCTGCGCACGCGCGAGACATGGCGGCTGGTCTCGGCGGAACTGTCGGCGAGCGTAACGGTGGAGTTCGCCGAGGCGCTCTTCGAAGCCACGGCGGGCGACATTCTGGCCGAAGTGCGACGGGCAATCTCCTCTGCCGGCTGTCTCGTGGTGCTGGGCCATAATCCCGGCCTGGAGGACTTTGCCCGCCGGCTTGCCAGTCCGCGATCGGGTGTGGCTGCTCTCAGGAAACTTGAAGAGAAATTCCCGACCGCCGCCCTTGCCCGCTTTGTCATCGACGGCGACTGGGCGGATCTCGGCTTCGGCGCGGCCCGGTTGACGCATTGCATCAAGCCGAAGGATCTAAGCTAGACCAAGCTGCCAAAAGGGCTAGCCGCAGGTGACAGCCGCAAACCGTGTTTTGAAAAGACCACGGTCAAACAAGGAGATAGGGCCAATTGCTGGCGGATTGATTCAAGATCTTTGCGGCCCGCAGCAGCGGTAAGTGCGATCTTGGTCATTTCAGGTAATCCAGATTTTTCAGTCCTGTCCGTCAAGTGGCGTGCCTTGGGAGGAATTCGCGTCGCTCGGACCACCCCGAAATGGGTGTGCGTTGCTGCCATTGCCAATCACAAAAATGTGCGAACCGAACCGTTCGGTTCGGTTTGGGAAGGCGCGAAATGGCGTAGTTGTGCTATATTCTATTCTAGGCGGTTCCGACCTCGCAACGCCCCTCGTTGCGTTACCATTGCATCTCAAAAGGCCGTGAACCCCAGTACGTCGCGCATGTCGTATTCGCCGGGCGGCCGGCCAGAGACCCAGCGTGCTGCCGCAATGGCGCCGCGCGCGAACATCGAGCGGTCGCCGGCTGAATGCGAGAGCGTAAGCGTTTCGCCCTCACCGAGGAAGCTCACGCTGTGCTCGCCGACGATGCTGCCGCCGCGCAGCACGGCAAAGCCGATCTCGCCGGCAGGGCGTGGACCTGTAACGCCGTCGCGGATGCGTTTCGCCACATCGTCCAGCCTGACGCCATGTCCGCGAGCGGCCGCCTCGCCCAGCATCAGCGCCGTGCCCGACGGTGCGTCGACCTTCATGCGGTGATGCGCTTCCAGGATCTCGATGTCGGTGGCGGGACCAAGTGCTCGCGCCGCCTGTTCGACCAGCCCAGCCAGCATGTTGAGCCCCAGCGAGTAGCTGCCTGAGCGAACGATGGCGACGGACTTCGAAGCAGCAGCGATGGCGGCGAGATCGGCAGGTTCGAAGCCGGTCGAGCCGATGACCAGCGCCGGGCCGCCGCAGGCCGCGCAAGCTTGTGCAAGATCGACGGAGGCCGAAGGCGTGGTGAAATCGATGATGACATCGGCAAGCGCCAGTGCTTCGTCGCGTTCGACCAGCCCCTCGCCGGCGCTGCCCGGCCTGTGAAAGCGGGCGACGAGCGCCAGCCTGGGATCGGTCTCGACGGCCAGCGCCATCTCCCTGCCCATGCGGCCGAGCGCACCGGCTATGGCTATCTTCAACAGATGCGGCATGGCGGCTTTCACTGGAAATGCGAGTCACAACAATGATCTACCATGCCGCCCTGCCAGATTGATTCAGCCGGCGCCATGCGTCTTGAGCATCATGCCGGCGATCTCCTTGACCAGCTTGGCGGCAACCAGCGCGGTGAGATTGGAGACGTCCTGGCTTGCATTGTATTCGACGACATCGGCGCCGACGATGGGCTGGTCGATCCGCTGGATCAGGTTGATCACTTGCCGGGTTGTAAGACCACCGGGTTCGCGGTGCGACACGCCCGGCGCACAAGCCGGGTCGAGGCCGTCCAGATCGACCGAGAGATAGACCGGCGTCTTGAGATCGAGCTGCAGGTCCTCGCTGAAATGCCGCGCCTCGATCATTTCGACGCCGAAGCGCTTGAGCTGGTCACGAACTTCATAATTGAGGGTGCGCAAGCCGATCTGGACCAGCCGGTCGGCCAGTCCCTCCTCCAGGATGCGCGCGAAGGACGAGGTGTGCGATCGCCTGTTGTCCTGATAGGCATCGTAGATGTCGGGATGGGCGTCGATCTGGACGATCGTTAGCCTGGCATGGCGGCGGCGCACGGCACGCAGCACCGGCCAGGCGATGGCATGATCGCCACCGAGGCTGATCAACGGGTGGCCGGCATCCAGCGCGCGGCCGACCTCGGCCTCGATTCGCTCCCACGGATCGCCGTCGCCTGAAAAGTCGATGTCGCCGTGGTCGACGAAACTGTCCGCCACATCGAAGCCGGTTTCGCTCCACGAGCTGTGCGCGTCGCTTTTGAGTTTGCGCCGGATCAGGGCCGGCGCTGCAGCCGCGCCCTTGAGATAGGACGAGTTCTCGTCATGTGGTATTCCCAGAAGCGAAACCCTGGTCATCGGCGTGCGATCTCCGGCAACAGGCAATCTCCCTAAACCCGGCAGCTGGCTGGCGATAGCAGTGCCGCTTGGGCCAGTTGCGAAGGCGATCAGGCGTCATTTCCCGATCGCGCCGCCCAGTCTTTGCCTGACGATCGCGATATGGAAATCCGTGCCGTGCAACAGCCCGTCATCGTTGAAGTCGTAGCTGGAATTGTGCAGCGGCGGCGAGGTCTCGCCATTGCCGAGAAAGACGAAGCAGCCCGGTACGTGATCGAGGAAGCGGGCGAAATCCTCCGAGGCGGTCATCGGCTCCGCCGCGATGCTGGCGGCGCCATAGGCCAGCACGCGCCTTGCGGCGACAAAGGCCGCGTCCACCAGGTCGGCATCGTTCTGCAGCGGCACGAATTCCCTGCTATAGGTCACGTCGGCGGAAACATTGTAGGCGGCGGCGGTGCCGGCTGCGATGACCCGCATCTGGCGCTCGATCTCGGCGCTGACCTCGGGACGAAAACTGCGGGCGTCACCGAGGATGCGGGCGAGGCCGGGCAATGCGTTGCGGGTGCCGTCGGTGATCAGCTCGGTCACCGAAACCACCGAAATGTCGGCGGGACTCAGCCGGCGCGAGACGATGGTCTGCAGATTGGTGACCAGCGCGCAGGCGGCGACCAAGGTCTCGTTCCCGGAATGTGGCCGCGCCGCATGGCCGCCGATGCCCTTGAGCACGATCTCGAAATTGTCCTCCGCCGACATGAACGGGCCGGCACGGGTCTCGAAATGCCCGACGGGCAGGCCAGGCATGTTGTGCAGGCCAAAAATCTCGTCGAAGGGAAAGCGCTGCAGCAGCCCGTCGTCCAGCATCGCCAGCGCGCCCCTGCCCCATTCCTCGGCGGGCTGGAAGATGAAGCGCACGGTGCCGTCGAAACCGCCCTCGGCGGCCAGCAGCTTTGCCGCGCCGAGCAGCATGGTGGTGTGGCCGTCATGGCCGCAGGCATGCATGATGCCGGGGTTCTGCGAGCGATGGGCGGTCGCGGACTGCTCGGTGATGCGCAGCGCATCCATGTCGGCCCTGAGCGCAATCGCCCGGTTGCCGCTGCCGCGCTTCAATGTGCCGACGATGCCGGTGCCGCCGACCCCCTCTGCAACATCGTCCAGCCCGAATTCGCGCAGCTTCGCGGCGACAAAGGCAGCGGTGCGCTTTTCCTCAAAGCCGAACTCGGGGTGCGCGTGCAAATCGCGCCGCCAGCCGGTCATTTCCTGCTTCAGCACATCACGATCGAGCTCAGCCATTTTCTCCCCGACCTATCTTGCAAGCTCACTGGCGACATCAAGCAGGATGTTGGTGCCGGCGACAAGCTCGGCATCTTCAGTGTGTTCGCGCGGATTGTGGCTGATGCCACCGGCGCTCGGGACGAAGATCATTGCCGCCGGCGCGAGGCGGGCCATCATCTGCGCGTCATGGCCGGCGCCCGATGTCATGCGCCTGACGCCGAGACCGCGGTTCTTCGCGGCCGCCTCGATCCGTTCGACGATGCCGATGTCGAATAGCACCGGTTCGAAGCGGGCGAGCCGCTCGACCGAGATCGATACGTTCTCCAAAACCTCAAGCTCCTCGAGATAGGCAGCAAGGGCCGCCTCATGCGCCTGCAAGCGCTGTTCGTCGGGATCGCGCAGGTCGATGGTGAAGACGGCGCGCGCGGGAATGACGTTGATGGCGTTGGGTTCGAAGCGCATCGTGCCGACCGTGGCCACGGTTGGCCCATTTGAAGCCCTGGCCCGATCGTGCAGGAAGGTGATGATGCGGGCGGCGGCGTGGCCGGCGTCGCTGCGCATCGACATCGGCGTGGTGCCGGCATGGTTGGCGGCGCCGTCGATGGTGATGCGCTGCCAGGAAATGCCTTGCAAATTCTCGACCGCGCCGATCGGCACGCCTTCACGCTCCAGCACCGGCCCCTGCTCGATATGAAGTTCGAGATAGGCATGCGGCTTGAGGAAGCCGGGTTCGCGGTCGCCGGCATAGCCGATGCGGGCGAGCTCCTGGCCGAGCACGCTGCCATCCGTGCCGATGGCGGCCAGCACGGCCTCGGCACTGACGCCACCGGCATGGCATAGCGAGCCCATCATGTCAGGCGTGTAGCGCACACCTTCCTCATTGGTGAAAGAGGCGACCGCGACCGGGCGCGACGGCGAAAAGCCCGAAGCCTGCAGCGTCTCGATCACCTCCAGCCCGGCCAGCACGCCGTAGCAGCCATCATAGATGCCGGCATCGATAACGGTGTCGATATGCGAACCGATGAGCAGCGGCGCCTGCCCGGCATTGTCGGGGCTTTGCCAGATGCCGAAGATATTACCGACCCGGTCGATGGCGACTTCCAGCCTGGCCTGCCTGAGCCAGCCGACAAAGAGGTCACGGCCCTGTTTGTCTGTGTCGGAGGCGGCGAGCCGGATCAGCCTATCCTCACTGTCGCGGCCAACGGCGGCGAGTTCCCGGATGCGGCCAAGCAGACGCTGTGCATCGATCCCGATCATGGCTATGCCTCGGCCTTCAGCTTGCCGGCCAGCACATCGGCGGGGCTCTGCCCGACCAGCTCGGTATAGCGGTGCGGGTCTGTGGCGCCTTCGGTGTTGATTACAAGCACGCGGGATTTGTCGTCGAACCCGAGAGCGGCCTTGTGGTCGGCCACCGCCCGGATCAGCCCGGCCAGACCGACGCCGCCGCTTTCGCCGGCGACGATCACTGGATCATTGCCAGCCGGCCGTGCCAGCCGCCGCATCACCGCGACCGCCTCCTCCTCATCCACCGTCATGAAGGCATCGGCAACCCGCGCCAGAACGCGCCAGGCAACTTGCGAGGCCTCGTAGCATTCGAGCATCGCCATCATCGTCGGCTGGTCGTGTGCGACCTTGACCACGTGGCCCGCCCGGGCGGCTGCGACAACGCAGGCGGCGCGGGCCGGCTCGACGACGATGAAGGTCGGCCTGGCGTCACCGAGCACGATGGCGAGATGGCCGGCCAGGGCGGCGGCAATGCCGCCGACACCGGCCTGCACGAAGACATGGGTCGGCGGCTGCGGCAACTGGCCCAACGCTTCGCGCACGATCGCCGTATAGCCCTGCATGACCAGACCGGGGATGCGCTCGTAGCCCGGCCAGGAGGTGTCGGACACCACGGTCCAGCCTTGCTCCGCTGAAACCTCGGCGGCCTGCCTGACCGAGTCGTCATAATTGCCGTCGACGCGGATCATCTCGGCGCCATAGCGGGCTATTGCTGCAATGCGCGCCTCGCTGACGCCGGCGTGAACGAAGATTGCCGCTTTCGCGCCTACCAACTGTGCACCTTGCGCGACCGAGCGGCCATGATTGCCGTCGGTGGCGCAGGCAACCGTCATGCCGGCAGCGACCGCCCGGACGTCGAACCGGTTGAGATCGGCCACGTCAACGGGCCGATGAAGCGATCGGCTCGCCTCCTCCAGCACCAGTCGAAAAACGGCATAGGCGCCGCCGAGCGCCTTGAAACTGCCGAGACCGAGGCGAAAGCCTTCATCCTTGATGTGGACGGAGCCGAGGCCGAGTTCGCCGGCCAGCGTCGGCAATGCATGCAACGGAGTTGCCAGGTGATTGTCGCGATGGGCAAGAAAGCGCTCGACCGTATCGGCTCCGGCATTCCCCAGCGTTTCGGCATCGACCGGATCGAGCGGCCGACGGTGCAAGGCATTGCTGTTGAGCAGGAACACGGGTGGCCTCCTTTGGGTGTGACGAAATCATATTGCAGCCGAGGCGCAAATAGCGCTGTTATTGGCGCTTCGAAATGCAAGTTTGTTTCGCCAGGATAGCGCTTTGCCTCGATCGCCTTCACTCGACAGTTTCGACCTCGCCATCCTTGCCATCCTGCAGCGGGACAACACGATGCCGCAGCGGCTGATCGGCGAAGCCGTCAACCTGTCGGCGCCGGCGGTGCAGCGGCGCATCAAGCGCATGGAACAGTCCGGCGTCATTGCGGGCAATGTCGCCGTGGTCGACCCGGCGGCGGTCGGCCATCCCATCACCATTTTCGTCGAGGTCGAACTGGAGAGCGAACGCTCGGACCTGATCGACGCGGCCAAGCGGCAATTCTCGGCAGAGCCCGAAGTGCAGCAATGCTACTACGTCACCGGCGAGGCCGACTTCATCCTAGTCATCACCGCGGCCGACATGGGGGCCTATGAGGCCCTGACGCGCAGACTGTTCTTCGACAGCAAGAATGTCCGAAAATTCCGCACCTTCGTTGCCATGGACCGTGTCAAGGTGGGGCTGACGGTGCCTCTGCCGGGATAGCCAGTCTCTTTTACGCAATTCCGGACGGAAAACCGCTCACACTTTTCCTGGAATTGCTTTAGCCCGCCGGCCGCAGCCAGACCTTGTTGTCGTGGAAGGCCGCACCGCCATAGGGCGCTGGTGCGTCGGCGCCGGTGAGCACATTGATGCCTTCGCCACGCTCATGCGCGCTGTTTGGCCAGATGCCCTCGGCGATCACCACGCCGCGCTTGAGGCCTTCGAACAGCTTTGCGTGCAGCACCACCTCGCCGCGCCGGTTGCCGACCTCGATACGGTCGCCGTCGCCCAAGCCAAGCGCGGCAGCGTCGTCCGGGTGCACCAGGAGTTCCGGCCGGCCTTCCTTGGCTCTCGACACAGGTGTCTCGGCGAATGTCGAATTGAGAAAGTTGCGCGCCGGCGATGTGGCGAGCCGAAACGGATGCTCGGCGTCCGCCACCTCGATCAGGTCGACATGGTCAGGGAATTCGGGGAGTTCCGCCACCGGCCCGAACAGGCCCATGATTTTCGGCGGCCGGTTGGGCGCCGCCTGCCCGCTCCAATTGGCGCGGAAGTGAAATTTCTTGTCGGCATGGCCGAAACCATCGATGAAATGCGCCGCCTCGAAATCCGGCTGCAGGTCGACCCATTTGTCTTCCTTGAGGCTGGCGAAGGAGCCCAGCCCGCGCTTGCCGAGGATGATGTCGATATGCTGCTGCTCGGTCAGGCCAAAGCCCGGCCGGTCTGCGACGCCGAGACGCTGCGCCAATTGCTCGATGACGAAATGGTTGGTGCGCGGCCCTTCCGGCGGTTCGATCAGCTTGGGACCGAGCGTGATGTGCTGGTTGCCGCCGGCCTTGTAGACGTCGTCATGCTCGAGAAACATCGTTGCCGGCAAAACGACATCGGCGAGCTTTGCCGTGTCGGTCATGAACTGCTCGTGCACGCAGGTGAACAGGTCGTCACGCAGAAAACCCTGCTTCACCAGCCGCTGCTCGGGCGCGACATTCACCGGGTTGGTGTTCTGGATCAGCATCGCCGTCACCGGCGGGCCGCCATAGAGCGCGTCCGCTGCACCGGTCAGCACCGGGCCGATACGCGACTGGTCGAGATGGCGAATATTGGGATCGCGCATCGCGGCGCCTTCCAGCACATCCTGGTTGAGCTTGAAGATGCCGGAATTGGAATGGAAGGCACCGCCACCCTCATATTGCCAGGCGCCGGTGACGGCGGCGATGCAGGATGCCGCGTGCATGTTGACCGAGCCATTGCGCTGGCGGGCAAAGCCATAGCCGAGGCGGAAATAGGTTTTCTTCGTCGTGCCGACGAGGCGTGCGAAAGCCTCGATCTCGGTGACGGCAAGACCGGTGATGGCAGACGCCCATTCCGGCGTGCGCGTCTCCAGATGGGCTTCCAGCCCCTCCGGATCGTCGGTGTATCTTTCGAGATAGGCGCGGTCGGCCATGCCTTCCCTGAACAGCACATGCATGACCGCGCAGGCCAGCGCGCCATCGGTGCCGGGCTTCAGCACAAGGCCTATATCGGCCTGCTTCATCGTCGCGTTCTCGTAGACATCGATGACGACGATCCTGGCGCCACGCTCCTTCCGCGCCTTGATGGCGTGGGTCATGACATTGACCTGCGTGACCACGGCATTGGTGCCCCAGATCACCACGCAGTCGGACTTCGCCATCTCGCGCGGATCGGGACCGCGCAAGGCGCCCGCTCCCATCATCCAGCCGGTCCAGGCCAGATTGGTGCAGATCGAGCCGAAGAAGCCGGAGTATTTTTTCGCATGGCGCAGCCGGTCGATGCCGTCGCGCTGCACTAGCCCCATCGTGCCGGCATAGAAATAAGGCCAGACGGTCTCGGAGCCGTATTTTTCCTCGGCCGCGATGAATTTCTCGGCGACGAGGTCGAGTGCCGCTTCCCAGCTGGATTCTTTCCAGATGCCGGCGCCCTTGGCGCCGGCGCGAACAAGCGGCTTCAGCAGCCGGTCGGGATGGTGGACACGGTCGGCATAGCGCGCGACCTTGGCGCAGACCACACCAGCCGTATACGTATTGGACTTGGCGCCATGGACACGGCCGATGCGGTTGCCATCGAGCAGTTCGACCTCGAGCGCGCAGGTCGAAGGGCAATCATGCGGACAGGCGGAGTGGCCGATTCTGAGCTTGGCGTGCTGGTTCATGCGGCGTTTTTAGCGGGTTTCGCGGGCGGCGTGTAGGGCCAGATCTTACCCTCCCCTTGATGGGGAGGGTCGGCGCGCAGCGCCGGGGTGGGGTGCGGCGCAGACCCCCGCCCCGCTCGGCTTTGCGGATCGACCCTCCCCACAAGGGGGAGGGTAAATCACTCCGCCGTGCCTTCCTCGTACTCGGCCGACATGGTCAGCCACTTTTCCTCGTGACCGGCAAGCTGCTGTGCCAGTTGCGAGCGCTCCTTGGCCAGCCGGGTCGCCGTCGATGGATCCTTCTCGTATACCGCCGGATTGGCGAGTTCATCCTCGATCAGGTCGATGCGCTTGCGGATGCGGTCCATCAGCGCTTCGGTGGCGCGGATTTCCTTTGCCAGCGGCTCGAAGGCGGCGCGGCGCGCCGCGGCATCGCGGCGGCGATCGGCCTTGGATGCCTTCTCGGCCTCGCGCTTGCCGCGTCGGTCGCCGGACACGCCGGTGACCAGCGTCTTGTAGTCCTCAAGGTCGCCGTCATACGGGTTGACCGCCCCGTCCTTGACCAGCCACAGCCGGTCGGCGGTCGCTTCCAGCAGATGGCGGTCATGCGAGATGAGGATGACGGCGCCGGGAAACTCGTTCAGCGCATGGATCAGGGACTCGCGGCTGTCGATGTCCAAATGGTTGGTCGGTTCGTCGAGGATGAACAAGTTTGGCCCCTCAAAGGCCGACAGGCCCATCAGCAGGCGCGCCTTCTCGCCGCCGGACAGGTCCTTGGCGGCGGTGTTCATCTTCTCAGTGGTGAGACCGAACTGGGCGACGCGGCCACGTACCTTGGATTCCGGCGCCTCCGGCATCAGCCGGCGGACATGCTCATAGGCGTTTTCATCAGGCCTGAGATCGTCGAGCTGATGCTGCGCGAAGATCGCCACCTTCAGGCCCGGCGCCACCGTCATGGTGCCGGTTTCCTGCTTCAGCCGGCCCGAGAGAAGCTTGGCGAAGGTCGACTTGCCGTTGCCGTTGGCGCCGAGCAGCGCGATGCGATCGTCGGCATCGATGCGCAACGTCATCTTCTTCAGGATCGGCTGGCCCTCGGTGTAGCCGACATTGACGTTGTTCAAGGCAATGATCGGCGACGCCACCGTTTTCACCGGTTCGGGGAAAGAGAACGGCCGCACCGTGTCGTTCACGATCGCGGCAATCGGCTTCATCTTCTCCAGCGCCTTGATGCGCGACTGCGCCTGTCTCGCCTTCGAAGCCTTGGCGCGGAAGCGTTCGACGAAGGACTCCATGTGTTTGCGCGCGGCTTCCTGCTTGACGCGGCCCTTCTCCTGCAATTCCTTCTGCTCGGTGTACTGGCGCTCGAACTGGTCGTAGCCGCCGCGCCAGAAGGTCAGCTTCTTCTGGTCGAGATGAACGATGGAATTGACGGCGCGGTTGAGCAGGTCGCGATCGTGCGAGATCAGAAGCACCGTGTGCGGATATTTCGACACGTAGTTTTCCAACCAAAGCGTGCCTTCGAGATCGAGATAGTTGGTCGGCTCGTCGAGCAGCAGAAGGTCGGGCTCGGCAAACAGCACCGCGGCGAGCGCCACACGCATGCGCCAGCCGCCGGAGAAGGACGAGGCCGGGCGGCGCTGCGCGGCGTCGTCGAAGCCAAGGCCAGCGAGGATGGTGGCCGCGCGAGATTCCGCCGAATGCGCATCGATATCCGCCAGCCGCATATGGATGTCGGCAATGCGGTGCGCGTCGGTGGCGGTCTTTTCCTCCTCGAGCAATGCGGTGCGCTCGAGGTCGGCCTTGAGCACGATTTCGATCAGCGGCTCCTCGGTGCCGGGCGCTTCCTGCGCCACCTGGCCGATGCGGGTGTTCTTGGGCAGGCTTATCGAGCCGGTCTCGGAGGGAAAGTCGCCGGTGATGGCCTTGAACAGCGTCGTCTTGCCGGTGCCGTTGCGGCCGACGAGGCCGGCCTTGGTGCCGGCCGGCAAGGTCAGCGAGGCATGATCGAGAAGCAAGCGTCCGGCCATGCGGAGCGAAAGATCGTTGATGATAAGCATGCCGGGGCTTTTGCACGGGAGGGCGGCGCTTCGCAAGGGCCTGGGCGCTGGCGGGGGCATAAGGCATGAAGACGGCGCGCCCAAAGCGCGCCGTCCATCACTGCTAACTGCAGACGGACTTTAAGAGGCTGCCTGGTTCAGGCTTTGGGTTTGCGCTTCGTCACCTTGGCCGCGGCAGCCGGAACGGCCGGCTTGCGGCCGAGGCCCGAGGACTTGGCCAGTGCCGAACGGGTCGCGGAGTAGTTCGGCGCCACCATCGGATAGTCCGACGGCAAGCCCCATTTGCCACGATATTCCTCCGGGCTGAGACCATGGTCGGTCATCAAGTGGCGCTTCAGCGACTTGAATTTCTTGCCGTCCTCAAGACAGACGATGTGATCGGGAAACACCGACCGCTTCGGATTGACAGCGGGGTTCAGCGCGGGGCTTTCCACGGCGGCAATGCTGCCCAGCTTGCGCACCGATGCGCTGACGCTGGCGATCAGATCCGGCAGGCCAGACGCAGGGAGAGGATTGTTGCCGACATAGGCCGAGACGATGTCAGCAGTCAGTTCAATAGCGGTCTTGCTGTCGATGGTGTGCAATTCTGTTTCTCCCGCCGGTCATGAAGTTGCCGGCTTTTTTTAAGACTTCTCTTGATGTATCGACCTAGCTGCACCCCCCAACGGGTCGCTAAAGTCTCAATAAACGATCAAGAATCGGAACAGGAGGATGTTTCCACAACAGGTTGCAACGTTGCAAATTAGAAAATCTAATACTTAGAAACGGCCCACTTCGCGCCAGCAGATTTCAACTGCACGGACGCCGCAGGTTTAGAGTCGGCCAGTATGTCCAGAATGCGCTTCCAGCGGGCGCACCGGCCGAAATCTTTTTGCTCTATCGCCTTTTCGGCCTTCATGGCGGCGTAGAGCGGCGCCTCGGCGCCGAACTCCTTGAGCAGCCAGAATGCTTCCTGTCTGGCGAGGCGTTCATCGTCGTCAAGCATGTTCAGCCTCCGAGCGTTCTATGCCCACCGCAATACAGCTGCCGATGACGAGGACCGCACCGGCTATCGCGGTCAGCGTCAGCCTTTCGCCCGAAAGTGTCAGCAGCAGCGTCGATGCGATCGGCGTCAGATAGGCGATGACCGCAACCTTGCCGCCGCCTTCAAGCTTCAAGGCGCGCGACCAGAAATAATATCCCAGCCCCATCGGGCCGGCGCCGAGATAGAGGCCAAGCAGGAGGTGCTCGCTGGATGGCCAGGCTGCGCCGTCGTGAATACACCACAGCAAGGTCAGGCCGACGCCGACCAATGCCGAAGGCAAAAGCAAACGCTCCGACGGTGTGGCCAGGCGGGCGACCGCAATCGAATAGAAGGCCATGCACAGCGCCGAGCCGAAGGCAGCGAGATAGCCGACGATGCTGCCCTGGAGAAAAGGCTGGCCGCGGCCACCCGAGATCACCAGCGCCACGCCGACAAAGCCGAGCACGGCAGTCAAACCCAGAAGCACGGGGCGTTGCCGCTTGCCCAGCACGATGACCGCCGCCGCGACCATCAGCGGCCAGGTGTAGGCGACGAGATTGGCCTCGATCACCGGCATGGACGCAAAGGCGATGTATTGCAGCACCATAGTGCCGACCAGGCCAATAAAGCCGACCGCGACCGGCGCCAGGGTGCCGTCAGCACCCTTGGAAAAGGCTGCGTCTTGCAGGCCCCTCTTCCGGCTCGCCAGATGGATGACGGCGAACACCAGAGCCGCTCCACAAAATTGCAGCAACTGCACCAGCGACACCGGATGGCTGGCCAGCAGCGATTTGCCGACCAGCGCGTTGGTCGACCACAGGGCGACCGCGCCGGCGGCGAAGACCAGGGCCGATGGCGAGCCCGATCCATCCCGGAATCGCCGAGACGGTGCCTTGTCATTATCGCCGACCATGATGTTACCGACGGCCAAACCGGCGTCCACTTCTATGCTCTGGCTACCAGGATTCCCTTGACCCGCCCGGGACCGGCGCATCGGCCGCCGCCGCAACCGGACGTTCTTCCTCGAAGCGACGATAGGCCGGCAACTGGTTCGTCCAGACGTCTTCGGCCAGTTCGTTGACCCATTCGCGATCGTGATCATTGTCGGCTGCGAGATAGAACATGCGATTGTCGTCGACGTAGGGCTTGGCCACAGAGCGCTGGTTGAGGACCAGCGTGACGCGCGAGCCGAGCTGGATCGGCGCGGTGCGGTGCAGGACGCCGAGAAACTGGCCGAGCGTGGCGTAGTTCATCTTGTGGTCGATGCGCATGACCTGGTTGCGCGGAATCTCGCGGCCGGATTCAAGGATGGCGCGGCCGGTCTCGGAATCGTCGCAGTAGATTTCGAGATGGCCGCCGACCAGCGGATTGCTGATCGACAGCGGAATGAGTTCGGTGACCGGGACACCGTCGCAATGCCAATCGACGGCGCCGTCCTTGGGATTCATGAAAGTGACGGTCGAGCCGACGATCGACAGCGGATAGGGCTCGAGCTTGGTGCCCATCATGTCGGACAGACGTTCCAGGCGCAGCTTGTCATGCAGCAACTCATTGATCTCCGGGATAAAACGGTCGGCGCCGGTGATGAAGGTAAGGTCGAGGTGCTTGTGCACGGCGTGGCTGGCCTTGAGCTTCAACGCCGCCTCTTCGATCGCCGCCAGCAGCGCCGGGTCGTAGCCATGCAGATACTGCGCAACGCCGAAACCCGACACTTTCCAGGCCGTCTCATGGCCGATAATGGCTTCTCGGCTCATCGCGTAGCGCAGTTCAGGTATGGTATGGGCGTTCATTCTACTTCTCCAGGATGGGGGCATCACTTGGTAAACTGTCGATTAATTTCCCCACCCCTGTAAAATTAGGAATGCTGGTGCTAGTGTAAGCCCAGCTTAAGGTCAAAACGCGTGCGTCTGCTCAGTCAGGTCAACCTCAATTCGCTGAAGATTGTCGAAAGTGCCGCCCGGCACCGTAACTTCACGCGCGCGGGCGAAGAGCAGTTTATTACTGCTTCCGCCGTCAGCCAGCGCGTCAAAAGCCTCGAGGAACAGCTGCGCTTCAAGATCTTCCAGCGCGGCGGCAATGCGGTGTCGCTGACACCCGAAGGCGAGACCTATGTGTCGCGCGTTCGCGAGGCGCTGGAGCGCATCGTGGCGGCCAGCATGGAGGCGACCGGACAGTCGCAGGCGCATGTGCTGAAGATTTCGGTGCTGCCGACGTTCGCGGCGCGCTGGCTGTTTGCCCGCCTGCCGCTGTTCCAGCGGCAATATCCCGAAATCGAAATGCGGGTCTCGACCTCCTACGCCACCAATGAGTTCGCCACCTCCGAGTTCGACCTCGAGATCCGCTATGGCGACGGCAGCTTTCCCGACCTCAAGGCGGACCTGCTGTTCAAGGAGGATTTGACGCCGGTGTGCAGCAGGAAGCTGTTCCACGAGGTTCTCGGCGATAGGCCGCCGTCAAAGGTGACGCCCGACGACCTCAGGCATTTCACGCTGCTGCATTCCGACACCTGCACGCAGAACTGGCAGTCGTGGCTGGGTTTTGCCGGCGCGAGTTCCGTGCTCGGCGAGACCAAGAGCATCTATTTCGATTCCTGCATGATGTCCTATGAGGCGGCCAATGCCGGCATGGGCTTTGCAGTCGCCAACCGCGCCTATATGGCGAGCGAGATCCGCGCAGAGCGGCTGGTGGCGCCGTTTGCCGTGCATCACCCCAACACCGCCGGCTGGTATTTCGTCTGCCCGGTCACCGCGCCCTACACGCGCAAGGTGGAATTGTTCAAGCAGTGGATCATGGCCGAGGCGGCGCTGACGCAGTGCCAGCTGGACGCCGGGATTGCCGGCGGCCCGGTGCTGCGCAAGGCCATTGCCTGAGGTCGGATTCTTTCCGCGGCCTTGCGGGATTTGTGGTCTTTTCTGCTGGTTTTGCGCAGACGGCACGAGCAGAACCGGCACGAAAACTGCCACCTCATGACGCAGGCGAGCGACTCAGCTATCTTCGGTTGTTGCGGCGGACCTGATATCCGCCTGGCCGGCGCTATCAGCTCACCTCCCAAGCGGCGCCGGCCTTCTTCTCCTGAAAGCCATTTCTCGTCTCCCGCCGGAAAACGATCATTGCGCCGGCTGATCGCCGCCGGCCGCCGGCTTTGGCGCCGAATCCGACTGCGGGGTTTGATCGAGCACAGGGGCTTTGGTTGGCTGGATGTCGCCGTCGCAGGCGGCGAGCGCCAAGCTGGCGGCCAACAGAATCAGAAGCCTCTTCATGGCGACCTCCTAGGTCTGCCCTCTCCTTCGTAAGGCAACGAGGTGGTTCGGCTTTGGTTGCACGCTCGCAAACGACGCCGCGTCGGCTGGAACCAAACGGCGGCTCTGAGGTTGGTTGCCCAAAGGAGATCGCGCCATGATCCGTCTGTTCATTACCGGCCTTTTCGCTTACGCGACCTATCGCATCGCCAAGGAGATCATCAAGGACGTGCCCGACAATTTCGATCCGTTGCCGGTGCCTGGCGACGAACGCGCCACCTTGCGGCGCCCGTCGGCGGCGACGGGTGTCGCGCCACGGCGATAAGGGCGACTTCGGCCCGTTGCGAACAAAGCGGAAACGATGCTTGATAGGCGATGACCATCGCCATCATTGATTCGTCCTTGCAGCCCGCCTATCTGGCGAAGCTCAACGCCGAGCAGCGGCTCGCCGTCGAACATGGCGACGGCCAGATCGCCGGGCCGCTGCTGGTGATCGCCGGCGCCGGCTCCGGCAAGACCAACACGCTCGCCCACCGGGTTGCGCATCTGATCGTCAAGGGGGCTGATCCCAGACGCATTCTGCTTATGACATTCTCGCGCCGCGCCGCCACCGAAATGGCCAGGCGGGTCGAACGCATCGCCGGCGAGGTCCTGGGCCGAGACGCGTCCGTCATCGCCGACGCGCTGGCCTGGGCCGGTACGTTTCACGGCATCGGCGCCAGGCTGCTGCGCGACTATGCGCTGACGATCGGCCTCGACCCGGCCTTTACCATTCACGACCGCGAGGATTCCGCCGACCTGATGAATCTTGCCCGGCATGAACTTGGATTCTCGAAGACCGAAAGCCGGTTTCCGACCAAGGGCACCTGCCTGGCGATCTATTCGCGCGCTGTCAACGCGCAGGCGCCGCTTGGCGAGGTGCTGGGTTCGGCCTTTCCGTGGTGTGCCGGCTGGGCCGAACAACTGAAGGCTCTGTTCGCCCGATATGTCGAGGCCAAGCAGGCGCAGAACGTGCTCGATTACGACGACCTCCTGCTCTACTGGGCGCAAATGGCCGCCGAGCCGGAGATCGCGGCGCATCTGGGCTCGCGTTTCGACCATGTGCTGGTCGACGAATACCAGGACACCAACCGGCTGCAGGCCTCGATCCTTTCGGCGCTGAAGCCGGACGGCGCCGGACTGACAGTGGTGGGCGACGACGCGCAGTCGATCTATTCGTTTCGCGCCGCGGAAGTGCGCAACATCCTCGATTTCCCGCAACAATTCGCGCGAGCCGCCGATGTCATCATGCTGGAGCGCAACTACCGCTCGACCGAGACCATTTTGGCGGCAGCCAATGCGGTCATCTCGGAGGCATCGGAGCGTTTCACCAAGAACCTCTGGTCGGAGCGCAAATCCTCGCAAAAACCGAAACTGGTCAGCGTGCGCGACGAGGCGGAGCAGGCGAACTATGTCTGCCAGGCCATCCTGGCCGAGCGCGAGGCCGGCACGGTGTTGAAATCGCAGGCGGTGCTGTTTCGCGCCTCGCACCACAGCGGCCCGCTGGAGATCGAACTGACGCGCCGCAACATCCCCTTCGTCAAGTTCGGCGGGCTGAAATTCCTCGACGCCGCCCATGTAAAGGATGTGCTTTCGGTGCTGCGTTTTGCCGAGAACCCGCGCGACCGCGTCGCCGGCTTCCGCGTGCTGCAGCTCTTGCCCGGCATCGGCCCTTCGGCGGCGAGCACCATCGTCGAGACCATGGCGACATCGCTCGACGAGGAAATGGGGCTGGCCCGCTACCGGCCGCCGCAACGCGCGGCTGAGGACTGGCCAGCCTTCGTTGCGCTTTATTCCGGCCTGCGCGCCCGGTCGGGGAAATGGCCGGCCGATCTCGAACAGGTCAGGCTGTGGTACGAGCCGCATCTTGAGCGCATCCACGAGGATGCGACGACGCGGCGAGCCGACCTCATGCAGCTCGAGCAGATCGGTTCCGGCTATGCTTCGCGCGAGCGCTTCCTGACCGAGCTGACGCTGGATCCACCGGATGCGACCAGCGACCAGGCCGGGCCGCCGCACCGCGACGAGGACTATCTGATCCTGTCGACCATTCATTCGGCCAAGGGCCAGGAATGGAAGAACGTCTTCGTGCTCAACACCGTCGATGGCTGCATCCCGGCCGATCTCGGCGTCGGCACCAAGGAAGACATCGAGGAGGAGCGCCGGCTGCTTTACGTCGCGATGACGCGGGCCAAGGACGGCCTGCATCTGGTGACGCCGCAGCGCTTCTTCACTCACGGCCAGGCAGCGCGCGGCGACCGCCACGTCTATGCCTCGCGAACCCGTTTCATCCCGGCCTCGATCCTCGGCGCCTTCGAGCAGACCTCTTGGGCGAGCGTCCACGCAAAGGACGATCCGCGCCACAGACCTGAAGTCCGCGTCGACCTCGGCGCCCGCATGCGCGGCATGTGGAAATAGCCGCAACCGCGGATGCCGGCCGGGGAGTGACCTCAAGAAGCAAATCGGCCTGTCATGGCATCTCTCAGGGAACCTCGGGCCGCCAGCCGCGTTTTCTGGCGTCCAACCCGCGATCGGAGAGCGGCGACCGCCGCCTTTCCGCCCATCCAGAGAGGCCAGAATGCACGATGCGATGTTCTTCACCCCGGTTGCCGTTAGCGTTGGCGCCGGCCACAAACGCATGCTCGCCTCGCTGTTCGAGATGCATGATTTCCTGACCGAATTTCCGCCGTCACGCCGGCGCCTGAGCTATGGCGCGGCGGTGAGGGCCTGCGAGGCGGCACGCGCCGGCGAAATCTCGACCGAGGCCGCACGCGATGCCCTGATCACCTTTGCAGTCACGGCAGGCATCCTCTGGCCCGCGGTCCAGCCGGCCGTCTCGGTCAAGCCGGTCGCACACGGTTATGGCGGCTACGCCGTCTGAGACGGCCGGGACCAGGCCTACCCAGCAAAAAGATCACTCGGACTTGCCGGCAGACGTCGAACGACAAACACGTCTTGGTGATCCCACCAAGCGTCCACTTCATCTTGGAGTAACTCGGCATTGGAAGCGTCTTGAGATAGTTTGATCACGAACCCAAGATCCATGGCCCATGCCGTATTTCTCAACCGCGATGTCGGCCTGTTCACTGTTCAAATGCAAACCGAAAGCCAAATTCACTCGGTGGCGTCTCCATTTGAAGAAAAGGCAGGGTTCGCGAGCCGTGAGTTGTGAAATCGGAATGCCACCAGGCCGCACAAAGCTGAACAGACGAACCAGCCATCGCGACCAGTTGTTATCGGCATGTGGAAAAGAATGAAAGCGCAAAGACTGCATCATAGAGCCGGCCAAAAACTGCCTCCTCCGGTATCGATCGCGACTAAATGGCTTTAACCTTGAATTCGTTCGCCAGGAAAGAAATCGCTTGTGGATCATCGGAACTGACGAGATCGATGTCTTCATCCTTTACAAGGTGCCGCGTCACGCATCCATACCTTGAGGCGAACTCGAGGAGTGAAAAAGGCCCCCGGCCTAGATGCCGTGTTAAAATTCCTTTGAGTTTTTGCATTGCTTGCCCATTTCTGAGATATTAACTGGCCTTTGAGACGTCAGACACAAATCCATTATGGCTGATCAGGAATTGAATATATCATGATCTTGATGAAAGGATGGAACAACGGAAACTCTACGGATTATTTGTTCTCTAAGTAATTGTCGTTCCAACAGTTTAGGCCGACTTCTGGATCACTGACTCATCCGATCTATGAGCAGTGGATAACGGTACAAGCCGCCGAGGCGGGTACCACGCGCGATAGCGAGCGACGCTGCAGCCACCGTTTCGCCATCGGGTTGATCCACACCTCGAAGCAGAAATGGACGGCCAACCCGCAAGCAGCGGCGGACGCAGCAAGCGAGGACTATTTTAGGTACATCTGAAGGCATCATATCGATGCGGCAGGCCAACGGATCGCAGCGCCACCATTAGACCGAAACACTTGCGTTAAGGAACGAGGCCTGCTGCAGTCGACACCATGGAAGCTGACGGCGCCGCTGCGTGTTCCAGGTCGCATTGCCGCGATCCGTTTGAAAAGCGCCTGCGCCCGACCGGAGCCTCGCCTGGCGCCCGCATTTCAATGCAACGTCGGATCACCGGCCAGCAGGGCGCGCGGCCCGGTCGTTTCGAAACTGACCTGGTCGCGGCCGTTGGACTTGGCCTTGTAGAGGTGCCGGTCGGCCGTCAGGAACATGTCGGCATAGGTGGTGGGTCCGCTGAAGGCGACGCCACCGATGCTCACCGAGAGCGGACAGGGCCGTCCATCCGGGGCAAACTCGACCTCGCGGATGCGCCGCCGGATCCCCTCGGCAACCAGCCAGGACTGCGACGGGTCGGCGCCAGGCAGGAAGATGGCGAACTCCTCGCCGCCGATGCGCCCGACGATGTCGGCGCCGCGCAACTGGGCCTTGATCGTCTGCGCAATCAGCTTGAGCGCCTGATCGCCGCAATCGTGGCCCAATCGATCGTTGATGGTCTTGAAATGATCGGCGTCGACGATCAGCAGGGCGCCGGCATCGACGACGGCCTGGCTGCGCGCCTGTTCGAGATAGGCCTCGACCAGCATCGAAAACGCGCCGCGGTTGAACACCGCGGTCAGGCTGTCGGTCGCCGCGACGATGCTCAGATTCTTCTGGGCGATCGCCAGCTGGCGCATCTTGTACATCAGGAAAGAGAAGAACGATCCACCCAGCAAGAGCGGCAGCAACAGGTCGGTGAGCTGCGCCCAGCGCAACGCTTCGGGCGACAGCGACGGAAAATTGTAGGAATCGACAAGGAAGGCCGCCGCGATACAGATCGCCGTGCCGACAACCGTGACTGCTATGACCCTGCCCAAGCTCGTGGGCGAAAGATCGACCCGCATGCCATTTCTCCCACTGTGTTCGCCATTTTGCAGCGGGAACACAAATGAAACCCTAAAATCTTACCTGCAATTCGAATGTGGTTAACCAGATCAATGCCAGCAAAAGCGCTAGCGACTTTCCCGGGAAAAGTGCGCAGCGCTTTCCCTGAGAATTGCCAAGACAAAGGGATAGCGCGTTTCACCGTTTCCGTTAAACGATAAAACGCTCCGGCAATCGAAAGGCGCGATCGGTTGCCTTGTGAGTGGCGACAAAAAGCCCGCCACTTGCGCGGCGGGCTTTCCGACTGGCCGGAGGCTTCTCGTCAGCGCATGTCCCTCGGGAAGTCTGGGCCATGCGGTAGGAGAGTGCCGTAAAGCCTCACGGCTGGCTCGACACTCCCGGCGAAACCTGTCTCAGCGACGCGAGATCATAAGGCATAGCTGCCGCAGATCGCTGTCGTAGGTGCCCTCGCTGGCGAGCACATCGACGCAGCGCTTCTTCATACGTGTCAGCTGGCTGTTCGACATGCTGGCGACGACACCGGGTGTCCCAGGGGTGCCTGGTGTTCCAGGAGTTCCTGGAGTGCCGGGGGTACCGGGCGTGCCCGGCGTTCCGCCAATGCCGACGCCGACACCGACGTTGATGCCGCTGCCGACGTTGACGCCGACACCGGCCTTGATACCTCCGCTGCCGCCGACCGTGGCCCCAACACCGGCCTTGATGCCACCGGCTCCGCCGACCGTCGCGCCAGCGCCGGCCTTGATGCCGCTGCTACCGCCGACTGAGGCGCCGAGGCCCGCAGTAACGCCGCTATTGCCGCCGACCGTTGCGCCAGCACCCGCCTTGATACCGCCGCTGCCGCCGACCGAGGCGCCGGCACCGGCCTTGACCCCGCCGCTTCCGCCGATCGAAGCGCCAACACCTGCATTGATGCCGCCAGCACCGCCGATAGATGCGCCGACACCGACGCCAATTCCGCCTCCTGCATTCGCGGGAGCGGCAAAAATAACGATAATTGCACCCGCCGCCAGTGCTCTAGCGATTTTCTGAGTGATATTAACCATGACACTCTCCTTGTTGCCGTTCTGCTTTGTGCATTGCAACATGTCAGCAAACCAAAGCAGACATATGCTTATGCACTCACAGCTACGCACGAGTCTTCCTTATAGTTTCTTTATTTTTTTCGACATAGGCCGTTGTAGTTCTCAATCAGTGTACTCGGTTTCTAAAAAAAAATATGTTTTTGCTTCAATATTTAAACTTTGTTGAATTTATTAAATAGAAACTCTACTGAAAAATGGAGCAGGTTGTAGCGGCCGGCCGAGCAAGGGGCGGCGCCAAAGGGCGGCACAAGCCACCTGGCAGCGTCGTGCAACCACGGGCTTCAAAAACCCGGCTTGGGATTCAGGCTGGAGGTTGAGGCTTTGGCGCTGTCCGTCGCGTCCAGAGGCGGTTCACTGGTATCGGCGGCCAGGTCGCAGATGGTACAAAGCACCGAGGGATGTCGCGTCCGGCGTCTTCAAACGCAAACCGCGGTCAAGAAATCAGGCGTAGGCGCGGCCTTCGTCGGTGCGTTGGAAAAACGCCAGGTCGAGCTGCACCGAAGGCCGGCCGAGAATGGTCAGGATGGCGTGCGCCTGGCCGCGGTGATGGGTCTGGTGATTGAAGACGTGGCCCAGCGCCGGCGCCAGTCTTTGCGAGACGGTGCGCATGTCGGAAACGGTCATGTAGGAAAAGCGGCCGGACAAGGCCTTGTCGCTCAAGGCGCCCACCCAGTCGGCGATCCGCCTGTCCTCGGCCTCACGCGCCAGCCTGAGGCCAGGCAGCGCCCGGTGCAGGATGGCGTCGAGCTTCGTCGGCGCGTCACCCTCGCCGGTGAAGCGTTTCATCCAGATGCGGTCGGTGGCGAGCAGATGATTGAGCGTGCCCATCATGGAGCCGAAGAAGGCACCGACATTGCGGTTGAACTCTTCCTCGTCGAGCTCGGTCACGGCATCGTAGATGCGGCCATTGGCCCATTGATTGTAGGCCGCGAACATCATGAAATGCTGTTTCATCTTTTTTCCCGCCGACGAGTTCCGCTTCAGCCGCAGGCGACTAATTAGACCGCGAGGGCGCAGCCGCCAATGACCATTCTGTTCCATGAACTCGTCGGACACGACGCGACCCGTCCGTTCAGCCCGCATTGCTGGAAGGAGGCGGCGGCAGCAGCTTAGGGAATAGGCAGTAGGCAATAGGGTCCGAGCGCTGTACTGCCTACTGCCTACTGCCTACTGCCTACTGCCTACTGCCTACTGCCTACTGCCTACTGCCTACTGCCTACTGCCTATTCCCCACACAAGTCTCCTGATCGCCATGCCACCACCCCCCGATTTCACCGATGATTTTCGCGCCGGGCTGGTCACGCTGCTGCGCTGGCGCCGGGATGTGCGGCGGTTCGAGCGGACGGCTTTGCCCGAGGGTACGCTGGAGCGGCTGCTGGAGCTTGCCAGCATCGCGCCGTCCGTCGGTCTCAGCCAGCCGTGGCGCTTCGTGGTGGTCGACAGCGCCGAGCGGCGGGGCGCGGTGAGAGACTGTTTCGAGCGCTGCAATGCCGAGGCGCTGGCATGCTTTTCGGGCGAGCGCGCCGCTCTCTATGCCCGGCTGAAGCTCGCCGGTCTCAATGAAGCGCCCTGCCAGTTCGCGGTTTTCGCCGACCGCACGACGCAACAGGGCCATGGGCTCGGCCGCATGACGATGCCGGCAACCATCGACTATTCGGCCGTCATGGCGGTGCACACATTGTGGCTGGCGGCGCGGGCGGAAGGCATCGGCATGGGCTGGGTGTCGATCCTCGACGCCGCCGAGATGGCCGCAATCCTGGACACCCCGCCTGAGTGGACGCTGATCGGCTATTTCTGCCTCGGCTATGCCAGCGAGGAGCATGATCTGCCGACGCTGGAACGCGAGGGCTGGGAGCAGCGGCGGCAGCCGGTGGTGATCAGGCGGTAAGGCTGCCCATCACTTCGTCTCTTCTTTGCCGACCAGCTTGACGCAGATCGGGTCGCCCTTCGGCATCGGCGTGCATTGCCATTCGGGGCCGAAGCCGAAGTTCGTATCTGTGCGGCGACCCAGAAAGAGCAGCAGAACAAGGCCCACGGCAGCAAAAATGCCGATAACCAATAGGCTCCCTTTTATGTCGCCCGGCCTGAGGTGGTGGTAGGGCCAGCGCGTCCCGTCAAACATGGTCCGATGTCTTTCCGTTCCGCTGATTTCCCTTCGAAACCGTGCGTGCCTGCGCAATCGCCATTTTCCCGCAAAGCCTTGCCTTTGACCAGAGCGTTGCGAACAGCCATGCGGGCGGTCGCGGCCGAATAACGCTGCCGGGGCGCGTCCCCTTGGCAATGGGCCGGGCGGCTTGTATAGAGCCCGCCACTCCCAATTCCACTCTTCATCACCCAATTCCTCTCTTCATCACCCAATTCCTCTCTTCATCACAAGGATGACCAATGGCGATCGAACGCACCTTTTCCATGATCAAGCCGGACGCGACCCGGCGCAATCTTACCGGCGCCATCACCAGGATGCTGGAAGAGGCCGGCCTGCGCGTCATTGCCTCACGTCGGGTATGGATGAGCCGCCGCGAGGCCGAAGGCTTTTACGCCGTCCACAAGGATCGTCCGTTCTTCGGCGAACTGGTGGAATTCATGTCGTCGGCGCCGACCATCGTGCAGGTTCTGGAAGGCGAGAACGCCATCGCCAGGAACCGCGAAGTGATGGGCGCCACCAATCCAGCCAACGCCGCCGAAGGCACCATCCGCAAGGTGCACGCGCTGTCGATCGGCGAGAATTCCGTGCACGGCTCCGACGCGCCGGAAACCGCCGCCCAGGAGATCAAGTACTGGTTCTCGGACACCGAGATCGTCGGCTGAGCCGACCATCAGCTTTGAATCGAAAAGGCCGGCTCATTGCCGGCCTTTTTCGTTGCTGCCCGTGATCAACTCGCTGCGTTGAATCGCAAAATGTCGCGGCCGTCTTTGTCGGCGATGATCAGCTTGCCGCCATCGACACGGTATGACGCCGCCTTGGCGAGCGCCTCGAACATGGCCTTTTCCTCGGCCATGATCTCCGGCGCGCAGGCCTTGTAGGTCGAGCCGATGTCGCTGATGACGATGGTCTCGCCATCGACCTTGGCGGTGGCGAAATAGGCGTTGCACGAGCCGCTGCCGCCCGCCTTGCCGGCTTCGCTGACCCGGAACGTCGCCTGCGGCTCCGAAATCACGCCGATACCGTCGATATATTCGACTAGCCAGCTCTGGCCGAACAGCGAGGCCGAGGTCGGCTTGTCGCTCGGCGCCACCATTTTCAGCACAATGGCCTGCGGCGCCTCGCTGAGCGGATCGACCTGATAGCGCGAGTCCGTGACGAACAGCAGCTTGTCGTCGGCGGTGATGCGCGCCTGCAGCGCATAGGTCATGTTGGGCCGGATCACCGTTGGATCGAAGCTGATCTCGAACTTGATCGGCACCTGGCCGGCCGGCGCTACCTTGCGCTCGCCGACAATGGCGGCCGGCGCATCGGCCAGCGATACATCGGCAAGTTGAACCGACAGCACGGCGTTGGGCGGCAGCGCGATGCGCTCGCGATACATCACCTCGCCCTTCAGGGTTTTCTCGGCGGCGACGGAAGGCTCGGGAACGGCCAGAACGCCGATAACCAGCGGCACAAAACCGAAGACGAAGAATTCGGCGATCCTGTCCAGCATGCCCTTGCTCCCTTTTTGGCCGATGCGATTTGGCCAAGGGAATGCGGTCAATACATGGCTGCGCCGAGATTTATTCGGGCCGCGCCTTCCAGCGCGCCGCAGCCTGGTCGTCGGCGTCCTTGGCCTCGACCCAGCCGCCATCGGTGCCGTCCACGCGGTGCTCCTTCTTCCAGAAGGGTGCACGCGATTTCAGGAAATCCATCAGGAAATTGGCCGCTTCGAACGCCGCCTGCCGGTGCGAGGACGCTGCCACCACCAGCACGATGTTTTCGCCCGGTGCGATCTTGCCGTGGCGATGGATGACGGTCAGCCCTTGCAGCGGCCAGCGCTGAAGCGCCTCGCGGGCGATGCGGGTGATTTCGGCCTCGGCCATGCCGGGATAGTGCTCGAGTTCCAGGGCCGACAGCTGGCCCTGCTCGTCGCGGCAAAGTCCTGAGAAGGACACTACAGCGCCGATGTCGGCGCGACCCTCGGTCAGTTTCGCGATCTCGGCGGCAACGTCGAAATCGTCGCGCTGGATGCGCACCGTCGGCGCGCCGGACATGGTGTCAGCCCCCGGTCATCGGCGGAAACAGCGCGATCTCGCGCGCGCCGGCTATCTTCTCGCGATGCTCGACATGTTCCTGGTTGATGGCGACGCGGATCACATCAGGATATTGCAGCGCGTGCTCATATTCCTCGCCACGCGATTTCAGCCAGCGCAGGAGGTCGGCCACCGTCTCGATACCGGCGGGCAGTTCGACATCCTCTTCCGGCTTGCCGATCCGTTCGCGCACCCAGGCGAAATAAATGAGCCTGGTCGACATCTCACTCGTCCATGATGTGCTTGAGGCCGGCGCGGAAATAGTCGTAGCCGGTGTAGAGCGTGACGAGGGCTGCGATCCACAGCAGCACCAGTCCGGTCTGCGTGGTCAGCGGGAAGATCTTGTCGCCGGCAGGCCCGGCCAGCAGGAAGGCGATGGCGACCATCTGGATGGCGGTCTTCCATTTGGCGAGCTGCGTCACCGGCACCGAGACTTTCAATGCCGCCAAATATTCGCGCAGCCCCGAAACCAGGATTTCGCGGCACAGGATGATGATTGCCGCCCACAACGACCAGCCTGCGATGCCGGCATGGCGGTCGGTGTCGGCGGCGAGCAGCAGCAGGCAGGTGGCGACCAGCAGTTTATCGGCGATCGGATCCAGCATCTTGCCGATGTTGGACGTCTGCTGCCAGGCGCGCGCCAGATAGCCGTCGAGATAGTCGGTGATCGAAGCCAGCAGGAAGATGATCAACGCCGACCAGCGGGCGAAGTCGCTCGATTTCAGATGCCCCTCGAGAAAAAAGCACAGCACCACCAGCGGCACCGCGACGATGCGGGCATAGGTAAGCATGTTAGGCAGGTTGAACGCGCGCTTGGCCATATCTCAGGGACTCTTTCTGCCTGCGTACTCAAATCAGAACCGGATGTAGGGGGTCAACAGGCGAGATTCGATTGGCCAGACGAAAATAGCGCGCGATTGCCGGGATTCGAGTGGCCTGCGAGAAAAGAACGGCTGCTGCCATTTGATCGGGACAGCGGCGTCACCGGCGCTCAGCTCTCATGGAAATGATTGTAGACGAGCTTGGCGACCTGCTCTGAAATACCGTCGACCTTGACCAGATCCTCGACTGCCGCGCGGCTGACCGCCTTCGCAGTGCCGAAGGCCAGCAGCAGCGCGCGCTTGCGGCCGGGACCGATGCCGGCGATCTCGTCGAGCGGGCTCTTGACCAATTCCTTCTTGCGCCGCGCGCGGTGCGAACCGATGGCGAAGCGATGCACCTCGTCGCGCAGCCGCTGGACGAAATAGAGCACGGGATCGCGGACGGGCAGCGAAAACGAGTCCCTGCCTCTGACGAAGAAACGCTCGCGGCCGGCATCGCGGTCCTGGCCCTTGGCGATGCCGATGGCCGCCACGCGATCCTCGATGCCGAGGTCGGCGAGGATCTTGCGCACCGCGCTCATCTGGCCCTGGCCGCCATCGATCAGGATGACGTCGGGCCAGGCCGGGAAGCTGCCGGAGATGTCTTCTTCGATGTCGTCGCCTGCTCCACCGGCTGCCGCGTCGTCGGGAACGACATCGCCATGTTCCTTCAGCAGCCGCGAAAAGCGCCGTTCCATCACCTCGCGCATCATGCCGAAATCGTCACCGGGCGTGATCTCGGTCGAGCGGATGTTGAATTTGCGGTACTGGTTCTTCACAAACCCTTCCGGCCCGGCGACGACCATGGCGCCAACGGCGTTGGTGCCCATAATATGCGAATTGTCATAGACCTCGATGCGCACCGGCGGCTTCGGCAGGCCGAAGGTCTCGGCAAAGCCGGCGAGCAGCCGGCCTTGCGTGGAGGTTTCGGCCAGGCGGCGGCCGAGCGCCTCGCGGGCATTCTGCAGCGCGTTGTCGGTCAAATCCTTCTTCTCGCCGCGCTGCGGCACCGAGATCGACACTTTACGGCCGGCGCGGGTGGACAGCGCTTCGGCCAACAGTTCCTGATCCTGGACGCCTCGCGACAGAAGGATGTTCCGTGGCGTCGGCTTGTCGTCATAGAACTGCGCCAGGAACGAGCCCAGCACTTCCGCCCCCTCCAGTGCCGGATCGGCCTTGGGGAAATAGGCGCGGTTGCCCCAGTTCTGGCCGGTGCGGAAGAAAAACACCTGGATACAGACCTGGCCGCCCTCCTGATGGATGGCAAAGACATCGGCCTCGTCGACCGTGGCCGGGTTGATGCCCTGATGGCTCTGCACATGGGACAGTGCAGCCAACCGGTCGCGATAAATGGCGGCGCGCTCGAAATCGAGCTCCTGCGAGGCCTGCTGCATGGCGGCAGAGATTTCGGTCTTCACCTTCTGGCTGCGGCCCGACAGAAAATCCTTCGCCTCGCTGACCAGCTCGGCATAGTCGCTATGCGAGATCTCCCCGGTACATGGACCGGCACAGCGCTTGATCTGGTAGAGCAGGCACGGCCGGGTGCGGTTTTCGTAAAAGGAGTTGGTGCAGCTCCTGAGCAGGAAGGCGCGCTGCAGCGAATTGATGGTGCGCCCGACCGCGCCGGCCGACGCAAAAGGTCCGAAATAGTCGCCCTTGCGCGAGCGCGCACCGCGATGCTTGTAGATGCCGGGCGAGACGTGATCGCCGGTCAACAGGATGTAAGGGAACGACTTGTCGTCCCGCATCAGCACATTGAAACGCGGCCGCAAACGCTTGATGAGATTGGCCTCGAGCAGCAGCGCTTCGATTTCGGTGCGGGTGACGACGAACTCCATCGTCGATGTCTCGCGCACCATGCGGCCGATGCGGGCGGTGTGGAACCGGCCTTGCGCGTAGTTGGTCACCCGCTTCTTCAGGCTGCGCGCCTTGCCGACATAAAGCACGTCGCCGGCGGCGTTCATCATGCGGTAGACGCCGGGCGCATTGGGCAGCCGCTTGACCAGTGTCTGGATGACCTCGGCGCCGACCATGCCGTCGGCGTCGCCGGCATGCGGCGCCCAGTCTATCGCGGTGAAGGCGACATCGGGCCCGGTGGCCTCGGGCTCGACGATCTCCTCGACCGCCTCATCCTCAAGGTCGATGTCGGGCGGCATATCGTCAGCGGCGCCGGCGCGCGTCTTGTGTTTCTGGTCTGCGGGACTCATTCCACCATGCCTGTCACATCCGGCGTCTGCCATGCAAGATGCTGGCCGCCGTCGAGCGCGATCATCTGGCCGGTCACCGAGCGCGCATCCCAGAGATAGCGAATGGTGGCGCCGAATTCGGCCAATTGCGGGCCGCGCTTCAGAATCAGGCCATCGACCTGCTTCTGGAAATCATCATCGTCCTGGCGCGTATTCTTCAGAGTCGGACCGGGACCGATGGCGTTGACGCGGATGCGCGGACCGAGCGCCTGTGCCAGCATTTCGGTCTGCGTCCACAAGGCCGACTTCGACAGCGCATAAGAGAAATAGCGCGGCGTCGGCCGCCAGACGCGCTGGTCGATGATGTTGACGATCAGCCCCTCCTGCCCTGGCGGCAAGGCGCGGGCGAAGTTTTGCGCCAACAGCGCCGGCGTCTTCACATGGATGGCGAAGTGAAGGTCCCATGCCGCCCAGTCGAAGTCCTCGACGCTATCGTCGACGAACAGCGACGCATTGTTGACAAGAAGCGTGACCGGGCCGAGCGCTGCCGCGGCGCGGCCGACGAGATCGCCAACCGCATCCATGTCGGTCAGATCGGCGGCTACCACGCCGGCGCGGCCGCCTCCGTCCCTGATGCTCGCAGCCAGCGCGTCGGCCTCGGCGGTCGAGCGGTTGGCGTGGATGGCGACGGCAAAACCGTGCGCGGCCAGATCCTCGACGATCGCCTTGCCGATCCGCTTCCCCCCGCCCGTCACCAGCGCCGTTCCGGCGGCTTCGATCATCTGTCAATCCTCAATCTGCGCCTCAATTCGGCTGGCGGCACATTGTGACGCGACCAGGGGTTAAATGCCGTTTCCACCTGGGGCAGGAATGTGGCGAAACGGCTTTTTCGCCGCCGGCACCGCCCCGGATTCGGGTCGGCAGGACCGCAATATAGGACGCTGAACCCGTTGCACCAAGCCGAGTGCAGTGCAGCATCGCCTGCGTACTGACATTTCGCTGTTGCGAAGATGCAACGTCAACCTTCGGCCTCATTCGTGCCGGGGAATGACCCATTTTCAGGTTCGCTGCCGCCGCATTTTGACACGACATTCGGAACCGTTGAGTGCCAGATCCGTTTCACCCCCCGGACGGGTTGATGGCGCTCAGGACAAACAAGCCTACGTGTCTTGTGGCTTAAGGAGTAAACAACAATGCAAACCAATCTCAAATTCGCGCCGCTCGCGGTTGCGCTCGGGCTCTTCGCCCTCAGCGGTACCGCTTTTGCTGCCGATGTCGTCTCGGAAGAGCCCCCGGCGCCGGCCCCGATCGCCGAGCTTCCCGTCGCTTCCTGGGCCGGCCCGTATGCCGGTCTCAGCGCCGGCTACGGCTTCAGCGGTCATGCCAAAGTCCAGGACGGCGGCCCCGACATCAAGACCAAGGGCTTTGTCGGCGGCGTTTTCGGCGGCTACCAGTGGCAGCAGGAAAACTTCGTGTACGGTGCTGAAGCCGATCTCGGCTACGATGGCGTCAAGGGTGACAGCGGCGGCGTCAATTCCAAGGGCGGCTTCGAAGGCTCGCTGCGCGCCCGTCTGGGTTACGCCGTGACCCCGGAAATCCTGCTCTACGGCACCGGCGGCGGCGCCCTGAAGAACCAGAAGGTCTCGGTCCCCGGCGACAGCGACAGCAACACCATGCTCGGCTGGACGGCCGGCGTCGGCACCGACATCAAGATCACCGACAATGTGTTCGGCCGTGTCGAGTACCGCTACACCGACTTCGGTTCCAAGAGCTTCGACAGTGTCGGCACCAAGGTCAAAGAGAGCGACAACCGCGTCACCTTCGGCGTCGGTATGAAGTTCTAACTGTCGTTCAAGCCACGACACAAGAAAGCCGGGCCTCGCGCCCGGCTTTTTTTGTTTCGCCCGTCAGGCCGGCACAGCCACCTTCAGCTCCGGAAACTTCTCATCGAAACGCGCTGCCCAGCGGGTCAGGCGGCCGCGGCCCTTTTCCCATTTGCCGGCGAAGCGCAGAGCGAGGTAGCCGAGGCAGGCACGCAACGCCAGCTGGCCAAGCGTGATCTTCTTCGGCAGCTTCGGCGGATTGGCGTTGAGGAAATCGAGTGCGGCGGTGATCTTGGTCCACTGGCGATCGAGCCAGGGTTGATAGACCATCTCCTCCGGACGCGTGCGCCGCTCATAGACCATCGACAGCGCGCAGTCGCATATGCCGTCGGCCAGCGCCTCCAGCACTTCGGCCTCGAGGCGCTTGTCGGCATTGCGCGGCAACAACAGGCTCTTCGAAGCGCGGTTGAGATGCTGGGTGATCGCGCGGCTGTCGTGGATCGAGCGGCCGTCGTCGAGCACCAGCACCGGAATCTTGCCGAGAGGATTGGCTGACATCAGTTCAGCAGGCTTGTCCTCGGTCTTGACCGGCACTAGCTCGACGGCAATGCCGGCATGGAGTGCTGCCATGCGCACCTTGGAACTGTAGGGGGATGAGGACGCGTAGAGCAGCTTCGGCATGATCGGTTCCCTGTTTTCGGACGGCCAGTGCATGTCGCTCAAAAATGCGGTTCCGGTCTTGAGAACGACGCGCGTAAAACAAAGGTCTAGAGCGCGTCGCCTGAACCCCATCGAATGCGACCGCCTTAGTGTTGGCCGATCTTCCCTGAGGGAGCAACTGCCAGAAGGGCAAAACCAGGCGGCCAATCCGCCGACAATGAAATCGCCAATGCATGTCTCACAGAAGTGGCCTCAATTTCGAGAGAACGACATGGATCAAAACAAGGCCTAAATCACCACAAAAAAGCTCCCGGGAATCTGCCAGTCGGCAAAGTTCCCGGGAGCTTTGAGATGGAACGTCGTTACTTCTTCTTGGCGGCTGGCTTTTTGGCCGGTGCAGCCTTCTTCACAGCTGCCGTCGACTTGGCGGCGGCGGCCTTCATCGGAGCCTTGGCGGCGGGTTTTGCCGCTGCCTTGGCTGCCGGCTTCTTGGCGGCGGGCTTGGCTGCTGCCTTCGCAGCAGGCTTCGCCACAGCCTTGGCGGCCGGCTTCTTGGCGGCGGGTTTCGCTGCTGCCTTGGCGGCGGGTTTTGCTACTGCCTTAGCTGCCGGCTTTGCCGCTGCCTTGGCGGCCGGCTTTGCCGCTGCCTTCGGTGCTGCCTTCTTTACTGCTGCAGGTTTCGCGGCAGCTTTCGGTGCCGCTTTCTTTGCCGGCGCTTTCGCCGCCGGCGCCTTCGTCGTGGTCTTTGCCATGCGATGCCCCTTGCGTTTGTGCCGATGGCCGTGAGTGACCCGGCGAGCTAATGCATATCTGACTCGTGCGTATCTAGCCAGCGAAGCATTACATAGAATTTCGCAAATTAAGTTTCGGTTACGCTGAGAGCATGATCGCAATGATCGACACAGAAATCGGCAAAGAATCTTCCCGCTTCGCAGCGAACTGTTGCGAGAGAAATCTCTGATATCGCGACTCACACGATCTTCTCGTCAAGCTCACATTCTCTTGCAACGCCGTCGATCTCACGCGGTCATCGGCGGCCTATCGGATGGCAACAATCATCGCACCGCAGAGGCTGATCTTGCTTCATCCCCACGGTTGCAGGAACAGCACTAAACTAAACGCGAGCTTCTTACTCGTATATCGAAAGTGGTTGGATGGAAGCCAGGAAAGACAGCACTTGAAGGGACAGCCTGTTGTGTCGGACGTTTCCCAGACGAGAAGGGAGATCGCCAGCTTCGGCGCAAGAGATGCCTAACGGAAATGGGAAACGAAGATCGGGGAATCCTCCTCCCGGGAAGCCGCGATCCCTTGGAAGCCAAGGGGTGCAGGCCCCTAAGCGCCAACCCGCTCGCGCACCTGCAGCCGGCGCGAAGGCTCGGCGTGGTGGAGGTGGACGGCAAACGTATCCCACGGCGGCGCAATGCCGATCTGCATCAGGATCCGCCCGATCTCGCCGCGGTGATAGCCGCCATGCGTGACGACATGTGTCAGCATTTCCTGGCGTGACATCATCGCCCTGTCGCCGTCGGTGAAGGTGAAAGGCACAGGCTCTGACATGAGCTTTGGCGAGACGGCTTCGATATGGTCGAGAACCAACGATCCATCGCAGCGACATCAGCGCTCAATTCATCGAGTGCCGGTGTGTCCTCGGTGTTGTCGGACGCATAGCCATGACGTGTGCCGGAAAGATGCGCGGCGAATATCTTCGATACGACAAGGTTGTGGTTGATGAGACGGGTCGCCGTGTGGCGCTGATCGACATGCTCCTGCTGGTCGAGGCCCGCAAGCTTCTGCAGCAATTCACCATTCGCCCAGGCTTGATAAACGAAGAGGCTTCGGAGCAAATCCAGCGCGTCCATGGTCTGTATCCTTTGCAAAAAATGTGAGTATATTATCTATATTCTTGGCTGCTGGAGCAGACATGTCTACTCGCATTGCAAAGCCGCGCTCACGCATGCGCAAGCAGCCACGCCAGGCGCGTTCGAGAGCGACGGTCGAGGCGATCATCGAAGCCGGTGCTCATGTTCTGAGCGCGCTCGGCTGGGCCGGCTTCACCACCAACAAGGTGGCCGATGCGGCCGGCGTCAGCATCGGCTCGCTCTATCAATATTTTCCCGACAAGCTGTCGCTGGTCGAAGCAATTCGCCGGCGACATTTCGATCAGGTGCTGTCGGTGATCGCCGAATCAACAGAAGGCGACAAGCCGCTCAAACGATTCGCGCAGGAGCTGGTGCGCGGCATGATCGATGCGCACAGCATCCATCCGACGCTGCATCAGGTGCTGCTCGACGAGGCGCCGGGCGATCGCGGCTCACGCGCCGCCCATGCCTCGTTCCAATCGCGCTATCTCGATCACTACACGACGGCGGTGGCGCAATATCGCAGGCGCAGAAAGGACAATGAGGCCGTGGCCCGTGTGCTGTCCTCAGCGGTCGAGGGCGTCATCCACAATGCCGCGCGGCGAGACATGCTCGACTTGCCGGAACTGCAGAAGCAGTTGGTCGAGCTGATCTGCGCTTACGTATCTGGTGGGAAGGCGATGTGAGGCAGCGGCAGCAGTTCGGAGATTGGCGAAACCGGAGCGACATCAGATCTCCCCCTTGCGGGGAGATGGCAGGTGCACAACGGCGGTTCTTATCCGACCTTAGCGCAGGACGCGGCAGCGGCCGTTGTAGACCATCCAGCGGTCGAAGCCCGAGACGCAGAATTCGACATTGTCGCCGATCGAGGCAAAACCCTGGCCTTCCTCGATCAAGTACCAGATGGTGCGGGCGCGGCCGTCAGAAAGGCTGACGGTGGCGCCGCAATAGCGGCGGCCGATCGGCCATTCTTCGCTGGCCGGGAGATAGCGATGCTGGTGGATGCGTTGGAAATCGGTGATCGAAACATCCGGCAGATGCGGCACGTGATGCACCTGGTAGGAGAAGCGGCTGGAGATCTTGCTTAGCACCCAGGCCTCGCCGCAAACGCCGCTGTCCTCGTCGGAATAGACGGAAAGATCGGCGGCCTGTGCTGGCTGGCCAAGGGGTGCGGCCAGCGGCGTGCAAAGCGAAATCAGGGCAGCAAGAGCGGATTTGGCAAAGCGAGTCATGGCAGCCTCTCAAAGGTCGACTGCGCCCACTTTGCGGATTCGGCGGCGCGCGGTCAAGCGGTCGCCCTGACGATGGTTTCCCGCTCCGCAACCGGTTTTGCCGGTGCGAAGCTGCGAAACCACGTCCTGACCTTCGAAAAAGCTCGCCTTGCCCATTAGGAAAAGCGGCCTGCCCATGGCCGGCGGGCCGCCGAAACCCGGTTCAGCCTTGCTTGGCGTCGCCCTGCGGTATGGCGGCCGGGTCCATCCACATCGCTTCCCAGACGTGGCCGTCAGGATCGGCCAGGCTGCGATTGTACATGAAGCCATAATCCTGCTGGGCGTTGATGTCGGCGGCGCCGCCATTTTTCGCCGCCGCCTCATTCATCGCATCGACCGCCGCGCGGCTGTCGCAGGACACGGCAAGCATGACCTCGCTCGAGGTGGCCGGCGGGATGGGGCGATCGGTGAACTGACGCCATTTGGCGTGGGTGAGCAGCATGACGTTGATCGTTTCGCTCAGCACCATGCAGGCTGCGGTGTCGTCGGTGAAGTGCGGGTTGTTGTCGAAGCCGAGGGCTTTGTAGAATGCCATCGACGCAGCGAGATCGGCGACGGGCAGGTTGACGAAGATCATGCGGGGCATAGCGTCTCCTTGACAGTACACAGTTGAAACCGGACCGGCGTTTCGCCGGACCATCCTCCGATGCCTTCTCTCAACGCACCGGTTTTGCTTTGCCGCGCACCCTCTCGGTCTGCGCCTTCTGCATCGCTTCGACCTCTTGATAAGCCGAGCAAAAACTGCATCTCGGCCGCCGAGTATTTCTCCAGCAATGCGGCGCCCGCCTCGAGGATCGGATGGTAGCAGCGCCGGACGAGTTCCTCGGTTTTCTTGCCCGCCGCGACCATGACCTTGCGCCTGTCATCGGGATCCGGCTGACGGCTGACGAAGCCGCGCTTTTCCAGCCGGTCGATCAACGTCGTGACCGCCGCCGGCGTGAGATTTGTCTCCTCGCTACGAGGTTTGCCGGCCCCGCCGGCCGTGATTGATCGCACCGAGACAGCGGCGCTCGGCAGCGCTCAGCACATAGATTTCGGCGACGGTCCCATCGAACGTTTCGACGGCATCCTGCCAGCGCGACATCGCGAAGCCTATCGCGTTGACCAGTTCCTCTTCTGTCGATCTTGGCATTCGATTCGAAATCTAATAATTAGATATCTATCTATCTGATTCTGGGATTAGCGTCAACGCCGAGCCGATTAGATGTGCATCTCCATGGTTTCGGTTCGTTGAACACAGCTGAGCATTCGCGGATGGCGCCACCGTCAAAACTTCTAGCGACTTTGTGTCTTTGCAGCGGGCGTCGCCCGCTGCGAAGCGTCGCTACTCCCCGGCCAGCCATTCCAGCGACCAGTGCGCCGGCTTTTCGACCGCCAGCAATCTGTGCAGGACCGGCAGCACGATGCGCAGTTCGCGCTCCAGCGTGAAGGGCGGGTTGACCACCACCATGCCGCTGCCGTCGAGGCTTGGTTCACGCGATGCCGGCCGGATCTCGAACTCGATGTCGAGCAACTTTGGGACGCCGGATTGCTTGAGCGCCTTGCGGAAGGCGATGATCGCTTTGCGATCCTTGATCGGATACCACAGCGCGTAGATGCCACCCGGCCAGCGCCTGTGCGCTTTCTGCATGCCGTCGACCAGGCGGTCGAATTCGCCGGCTTCCTCGAACGGCGGATCGATCAGCACCAGGCCGCGCTTTTCCTTTGGCGGCAGATGCGCGCCAAGCGCCAGCCAGCCGTCGAGTTCGATCACCCTTGTCTGGAAATCGCCGGCAAACAGCGTCTTCAGCCTGGCGGCATCTGCGCCGTGCAGTTCGATCGCCGACAACCGGTCCTGCTTTCGCATGAGGTGCCTGGCGATCAATGGCGAGCCCGGATATTTCTTCACCCCGCCATCGGGATTGAGCGAACGCACCGCTTCAAGATAGGGGGCAAGCAGCGCAGCCGCCGATTTTTCGATCGGGGCGTGGATGAGGCGGCCGATGCCGCCTCGCCATTCGCCGGTCTTTTGCGCTTCCGCCGACGAAAGATCGTAGCGGCCAATGCCGGCATGAGTGTCGACGACACGGAACGCCTTGTCCTTCTGCTTCAGATAGTCGAGCAGAAGGCTGAGCACGACATGCTTGACGACGTCGGCGAAATTGCCGGCGTGATAGGCGTGACGGTAGTTCATGCCGCGCTCATGTCGAGGAGCCTCTGCCCCAACGCGGCGGTGGCGGCTTCGAGTTCGGGTTCTCCGGCCGGCGACCGCCGAAAGCCAGAGTAAGCAGGAAGCCGATCAGGCCGACGGCCATCAGCCCATAGCCAACCGGCCGTGCGCGTTGATCGATCTCACCGGCGCCGGAGCGCAGTATCAGATCCACTGCGCGTATCGGGATATCGTCGGCGTCGCCCGGGCCGGCGGTGAAGAGATAGGCGCCGGGACTGACGGTTTCGATCACGCCGGCCTCGTCGCGAAAGATCTTGTCGGGCAGTTGCGGGCTGACCTGGCGCGGATTGTCGGCGTGGTTGAATTGCAGCGTCGAGGCAAGCAGCGTGCGCCCGGCTGTGGCGGCAGTCAGCGTCAGCACGGTGCGCTGCTGCGAGACAATGCGCTCGGCCTTTGCCGTCAGGTCGACCAGCACTCTGACCGGCGCGTCGCCAGCTTTCAGCGTCACCGTCACAGGCCTAAACCGTCCCTGGTCGTAGACGCGCCAGGTGCCGATCTCGTGGCCGGAGAAATTGCTCATGGCCCAGGGATAGACGAAGCCAATGGCGGCGCCGGCAAGCAGTATCAGGACAAAAAGAAAGCGCATTCAGGAGATCCGGGTGTTCGACAGATTGCCAATAACGCCCTGAAGGCCAAAAAGCGATGGCTGACGCAGCGGAGCCACCTTTGTGGAGTCCGTTGGCGGCACGCAAGCCATGTGGCACTTATGGCGAATGAAGCCTTCCGCAGAAGCATTGACTCGTCTTTTCCAACCGATGCCGGTGGCTCATGCCCAATAGCACCGTGCTGATCACCGGTGCCCGCGCGCCGGTGGCGCTACACCTGGCGCGGCTGCTGCATGGCGCCGGTCGCCGGGTGATCCTGGCCGACAGCCCGGCCCGGCCGATCGCCGCAGCGAGCACGGCCTGCGCCGCCTACCATCGCCTGCCGCCGCCGCGCTTTGCCGCCGACGCCTATGCCAAGGCGGTGGAAGCGCTTGTCCGCGCGGAAGGCATCGAACTCGTTATCCCGACCTGCGAGGAAGTCTTTTATCTCGGCCGTCTCTGGCAGCACCGCGCCATGCCGGCCCGCCTCTTCGCACCCGAGATGGCGATGCTCGCCCGCGTTCACGACAAGCATGCCTTCATCCGGCTGGCGCAGAGCCTTGGGCTCGACGTGCCGGAAACGATACTGCTGCAAAGCGAGGCCGATCTCGACGGCGTTCGTGGCCAATCGCGCGAATTGGTGTTCAAACCTGTGTGGTCACGTTTTGCCCGTGACGTACTGCTGCGGCCATCGCCGGACGAACTCGACGCCGTCCGCCCCTCGCCCGCCGCTCCTTGGGTGGCGCAGCGCTACATCGCAGGTGAAGAGATCAGCGCCTATGCGGTGGCGGTCGAGGGTGAACTCAAAGCGCTGGCGCTCTACAGTTCGCTCTATCGCGCCGGCATGGGCGCCGGCATCTGTTTCGAGCCAGTCGGGGATGCGGCTGCCCGGCGCTTCGTCGAAACCTTCGTCGCCGGCGCCGGCTGGACCGGCCAGATCTCCTTCGACCTGATGCGCGAGAATAACGGCACGGTGCTGCCACTGGAGTGCAATCCGCGCGCCGTGAGCGGCCTGCACTTCTTTCGCGATCCGCGGCGCTTCGCCGACGCGGTCCTGGAGGATGGCGCCGAGGTGAAGCCCGACGTGACGGCGCCGCAGACGGTGAGGCTTGCGATGTGGATCTACGGGATGCCGGCGGCACTGCGCTCCGGTGGTCTCGGCAGTTTTCGCCAGGCGATGCACGATGCCGATGAGCTGCTCGACTGGCCGGGCGACCCCGCGCCGACGCGGGCGCAGTGGCGCACGCTGGCCGAGATCGCCGGCACAGCACTGCGCCAGCGCATCAGCCTTCAGGCTGCGTCGACGCGCGATATCGAGTGGAATGGGCCGGAGCAGGACTGAATAGAGCGCTTTCCTACAGCTCGATCTGGTACACCCTCGGCTCAGCCGCTGCCGGCGGCATCTTGCCGTCCATGATCGCCGCAATGTCGCGGCGCAGGAAATCCAGCGGGCCGATCGCCGGCTGAACCTGCGGCCATATACGGGCGTTGGCGCTGGCCGATTTCAGCACACGGCGATCCTGCTGCAGGGCAAAGGCAAAGAGCGGCCAGAAAGCAAGCGCCTTGAGTTCGCCGAACAGGCCCTGTCGCGGGCCGATCAGCCAGCCGACGCCTTCGACCGTCCGTTCGTCCGCCTGACGCAAATGGAAAGTGGTCGCCAGCGCCAAGCCGCCCTTGCCCCAATATTCGAGTTCGACGATGCCGGGATGTCGGTAGCGGCCGATGGTCCTGGCGCGCTCGCCTTCCAGCAGCCGGCTGACCAGCCCCTGTTGGCGGTCCTCGCCGGTGTAGCAGCTTTCGACCCAGCCCTTGCCGCCGGTCACCTCGACGCGCACGAGATGGCGCTTTGCGGTCAGGCCGCGCAGCACACCCTTGTGGGTGAAGTGGGTGTGAGTGGCGTCGAGAATGTTCTCGGCGGCGTCGAGCACCGTCGATCGCGCCGAGCTTCGCACCCGCTTCACGACGACATCCTTGCCTTGCATGCAATGGAGATAGGGCTCGCCCTCAGGCGTGCCTGCCGAGACGAAGACGACGCCGTCGCGCTCGATCGCGCTGTAGCGGCGGATACGGTAATGCGGGACGTCGCCGACATGGCCGGGAATGGCGGTGCAGCGCCCTTCCCCATTGTAGCGCCAGCCATGATAGGGACATTCGATCTCGCCACCGACGACCTTGCCGGTCGAGAGTTCGACCAGGCGGTGAGCGCAGCGGTCGAAGAGGGCGGCAATGCCTTTCGCCGAGCGGAACAGCACCAGCGGCGCGCCGTCGAACAGGATGCGCTTCGGCTTGGCTTTGATGTCGGCAGACCGCATCACCGCCTGCCAATAGTCTTTGTCTTTCTGCTGCCGGGTGTCGCTCAAAGTTCAAATCTCCTGAGCAGGGGAATGCCGATCTTCGCGAGCACAAATTCCATGATCCGCACCGCCATGCGTTGGCGGCGCGGCAGATGGGCAGCATAGACGGCGTTGTATTCCACCGTCGCCACGGCGCCGCGCAAGCGTTTGAAGGCGGCGGCACCGGCGCTCATGTTGAAGAACAGGCTGTGCGCCATCGCATGATCCTGCGCCAGCGCCATCATCATGCGGTAAAGGCCTTCGCTCACCGGGAGGCCGGTGTCGTAGCCGACGATGGGCTGCGTCAGTGTCCTGCCGTTCTGAGACAAAGCGGCGACGGCGACCAGTTCACCGCCGGGACGACGCAGGCCTGCCAGTTGCAGGATGCCGCGACGGTGCGTCTCGCCGATATAGCGGGCCGTGTAGTGCGGGTTGAGCGGCGTGTATTTGTCGAGATAGAGCATCCGGTAGAGCGCTTCGGCGCGCGCATAGTCGGCCTCGGTGAAGTCGCCATTGCCGACCTGCTCGAAAGGCGTCGTGGGCAGCCGCTTGCGGTCGCGCTTCATGTCGTTGGTCATGGCCGAACCGTCGCCTGCGAAGATGTAGATCTGCCGCGCCGCCAGCATTCGAAAACCCTCCGCCTTCAGCGCTGCGATTGTCGAGGGATCGGCGATCTCGTTCAGGGAGCGGATGAGAACAGCGCGATCGGGAAAACGCGCGGTGAGATCGTCGCGCATCGCCGCGACCGCGTTGCGATCGAGCAGCGGCACCGGATTGGTCGAATAGAGCCAGTTGTTGACCTGAACCTGATGGTCAAGGCCGCTCATCCTGACCAGCGGCGCGCACAGGCCGATCAGCATCCGCATCGTTTTTTGCAGCAAGGGCGAGGAGACGAAATTGCGGGTCTCGTCGATGGCATAGTCGATATAGGCGCTGGACGGGCAGCAGATGTAGCAGTTCGGCGCTTCGCTTCTGTCGTTCAGCGTCAGCGGAAAGGAGCGGCCGGCGATCTCGAAGGTTTCGACAGCCACTGTCAGATTGCGCACGAGGTCGCGCACCGGCACCTCGTTGAAAAGCTGAACGAAGGCTTCGACCTCACGCGGGTTGTTTTCTACCCGGTTCGTCTGATCGAGTGGCAACATAGCGAGCCGGTTCATGATGCCGCTCCCAGGTGGCATTCGACCCGACGCAGTTTGCGGCCGGTCTCCAACGGCAGGTCCCTGCGAACAAGACTGACCGAAGCTGTCGCCTGGCGCGCCGCCAGCAAATTGCGCACGGACTGATGGGCGGCGGTGGCGGCTTCGTCGGCAAGCCCGGGGGCCAGGCTGAGTTCGATTGCATCTTCAGCGGTCTGGACCAGGCGGAAATCGTCGATGCGCCGGTCGGCCTTGAGCACCGCATTGCGTAGTATGTCGGGCGTGACGAGGAGCTGCCCGTGCGGCGAGGCGAGCCGGAAAGCGTCGTCCATGCGGCCGACGATCTCGTCCAGCGTGCGCAGCGGCGAGCCGCAGCGGCATGGCTTTTCGGACAGCCGCAGCAAGTCGTTCATCCGGTAGCGCGCCATGATCTGGGTCCGGCGGCGAAAGGCGGTGATCAGCGGCATGACCAGGCCGTCGCCGGCCGGTTCGAACTCGAAGAACACCGAATCCTCGGCCAGATGCAGCCCGCCCTGGCGGCAGGTGACGGCGAACAGCCCTTCGGTCGCCATGTAGATCTGGTCGACCTGACCACCAAAGAATGCCTCGATGACCGGCCGGTCAACCGGGTCGAGCGTTTCGGCGGCGCTGAAGACACGCTGCGGCTTGAGCCGAAAGCCCTCGGCCGCGAAGTGCCGCAGTATCTTCGGTGGCGCGATGATCACCGTCGGCGCGAAATCTTCGAGAGCGCCGCGCCAGCTCTCCGGACCGCGCGTCAGATCGAAGAAGCGCAGGTCGATACGCCGCGATTTGCGCGCGCTATCGTAGAGCCCGGTGTTTTGCGGCAGGATCACCGCAACGCGCTGCCGGCGCCAGAGCAGATCGGGCACGGCTTTGGCCAGGATGGTGCCCAGCCAGCGGTATTTTTCCGCCTCGGAAATGACGAACAGGCCACGATTGCCCGACGTGCCGGTGCTGGAGCCGACAGTCAGCTCGCCAATGCGGCTATCGCCGGCCTGCGCCTTCCAGGCCTCGGCGGCCGAGACGCCATGAATGTTGAAGCGCTCGAAATTGCCCATCACCGTCGCCTTGTCGGTCACCGGCAGGTCGCCGAGAAGACGCGGCGCCTTGCCGTAGAACGGCGCGCGCGGCAGGTCGCGGTCGAGAAAGCGGCGCAAGGCTTGCGCCTGCCAGCGCTCGAAACTCTCGCGGCTTTTGCGCGAAACCCATTGCGTCAGCGCAAACGAGCGGATCGCTTCGGCCGGCCCGTTCACGCGCTCTCTCCGGCCACATCGTAGGCCGTCACCGCCGGATCATGACAAAGAACAACCTCGCCGCCGGTCGCCAGAAACCGACGCAACATTACGCTGGTCGGCTCGATCGCGGCGGCATCCTCGGCCAGCAGGGTTGCAGGCAGACCGGGAGTTCGGTTTTCCACCAATGCTCTGATCAGCCATTGCGCATCGACGGCGTAGAGCAGCGGCCGCTCCAGATTGGGGAACAAAAGGCCGAACTGGCCATCGGCATGGCCGGGCAGATCGACTGCGACGACGCTGCCGTCGCCGAACAGATCGGCGCCGCCCGGTACGCCGCCACGCGGCTCGAGCTGCCGCTTCGACGACAGCCCGTCGAGTCGGGCCTCGAAGTCAGACGGGAACAGTTCCTTGAAGACGCCATGGCGCAGATTCTGCCGGGAAGTCTTGGCCTTCGCCCGCGCCCAGGCGGTGTCATTGGCGATAAGCCGAGCGTTGGGAAACAGCGACAGGCCCGACATGTGGTCGGCATGGAAATGCGTGACAATGACGGTGCGCACGTCCTGCGGCGAGAGGCCGAAGCGCGCCAGTACCGCCAGCGGCTGCTCGGCTTCGTTGAGCTGGGGCCGGAGGATCGCACCGTAAAGACGCAGCGCCGTGCTGCGCTCGCTGCCTTGTGTCACATGCGGCGTGTAGCCGGTATCGATCAGTACGGGGCCGGCCTGCGGATGCATGATCAGGCCGTAGCGGACACGTAGCCTGACCTTCGCCCAGCTGCCGCCGCGCAGGATCAGGCGCTCGGCTGCGCCGACAGAGGCGCTGTTGGCGAAGACGATCTTCACGCAGTCCCCCTGTTTTCCGTCGCCTTGCCGAATGTGCGATCGAGCCCTTCCTCGAACGACACTTTCGGCGCCCAGCCGAGGAAGCGGCCTGCCTTGGAAAGATCGAGGCTCTGCGCATAGGCGAACAGGCCAAGACCGTAGCGCGTCACCGGCGGTTCCGGGCGGCCGGGCAATATATTCGCTACCGCCTCCGCTATCCCGGCCGTCAGCATGGCGGGCCAGAGCGGCATTCTGCGCCAGCGCGGCTGCACGCCGGCGCGGGCGCAGGCCGCCTCGGCAATGCGGCGGACCGGCACCACTTCGCCGCCGGAGATGTTGAATATCTGTCCCTCGGCAGCGCTCCCGGCGGACAGCGCGGCAAGCACCGCATCGACGACATCCTCTATATAAGTGAGATCGATGCGCGCCTTGCCGTCGCGAAACAGCGGCAGCGGGCGCTGCCGTGCCACCTGCAGCAGACGCGGCAGCAGCGTGCGATCGCCGGGACCGTAGAGGCCGCGCGGCCGCAGCACCACCGGGCTGATCTCAGGCGCCGCCAGCACGATCTCCTCGGCCTGCCGCTTGGTGCGGGCATAGTGATTGACCGGAGGGGGCAAGGCCGCATTCTCGGAAACTCCGAGCTGGTCGCGATAGGCGAAACAGACCGTCGGGCTGGAGATATGGACGAAGCGGCGCACGCCTTGCCCGCGCGCGAAATCGCTGAGGTTGCGGGTAGCTGTGACATTTGCCGTCTGGAAATCCGCCAACCTGCCGAAGGGCGCGGAAAGTGCCGCGCAGTGGATGATCGCATCGACTCCGTCGAGAGCGCGCGCGGCAGCTGCATCGAACGGTTGAGACAAATCGAGCCGAACGACCCGATGACCAGCGGCTTCGAGCGCCGCACAGCGTTTGGCGTCCCTGCCAAGACCCAGCGCCGGTGTACCCAGTGCAGCCAGCCGCGCCATGACATGCGCGCCGAGGAAGCCGCTGGCGCCGGTGACGAGGACGCGTCCCACGGTCATGCTTCCAGCGCCATGCCGCCGAACGACACGCCGGCCGAGGTGCCGAGGAACAGCACTTTGGCGCCGGGCACAATGCGTTGTTCGCGGCGCGCGACGTCGAGCGCAAAGGGGATGGAAGCGGCGATCTGATTGCCGTAGCGCGCCGCGATGTCGACGAGCTTTTCCCTGGCGAAGCCGGTCTGGCGCGCCATGTGGGCGAGCGCCAAAGGGCTCGCCTGATGCGGCACGACGAGGTCGACATCGTCGTGCCGCCAGCCGGCGCGATCGAGCAACTCCGCTACAAAGCCGTTGAAATGGCGTGACGTGACGCGAAACAGTTCCTTACCCTCCATGTGGAACAGGCTGTGGCGGGCGAATTCCTCAGGCTCACGATGAAAGTCGAACCGGGTGCCACCGGAGCCGATGCTGCAGGCCTCATAGGCGGAAGGGTAGGTGCGCATCAGGTTGGCCGCGACCCGACCCTCGCTTGGGGCCTGTTGCAGCACGGCGGCCGCCGCGCCATCGCCGAAGAGGGCCGCAATTTCCGGCTGGTCCTGCCACGGCAGGGCGCGCGAGGCGATTTCAGACGAGAACACCAGCGCCGTCCGGCATTGCCCGGCCTCGATCAGGCGCGACGCGGTCTCGAAGGCTGTGAGGAAGCCCAGGCAGGTGCTGTTGACGTCGAAAGCGGCCGCCGACCCATCGGCAAGGCCGAGGCGCTGCATGACCAGCGGCGCCGTGGACGGCAACGGCTGGTAAGGCACGCCGCAACCGCCGATGACCAGATCGACACTGCCTGCCTCAAGTTCGGCATCGGCAAGCGCCAGACGGGCTGCGGCACAAGCAAGGTCGACCTGCGATTCGGCGTCGCAGACATAGCGTTCGATGACGCCGGTCGCGGCCTCGAAATGTCCATCGCCATACCCCAGCCGCGCATCGAGGGCGCGCGACGTCACGCATCGAGCCGGCACGGCCCGCCCGGTTCCGATGATCCTGATCCGCATTCTCAGCCCGCCCAATGAGCCTGCATCCAGTCAATCCATAAAACGGATCCAATGTGATGGCCATCATCAAGACGAATGCGTGGGAACTATGGAGCCTTCAGTGGATTGCGGCTAGAATCTCTCGCAAGTATAAAGACCCGTACGGGGGCGATTATGGCCAGATCTTTTTTCCGCTTTATTTCTTCAATTTTTGGCGCGTCCGACGCCAGACAGGAAGGAAAAGCCGAGGCCAACAGAGCCAATACAGGGGGCTTGATCAGAGCCGAATGGCCCCATGACTATCAGTTCCTCTTTATCGAACCACCTGCGAACGAAGTCGCGGAAGCGTTGGACGGCTGGAAGTGGATCGGACTGGATGGCCTTGAACCAGCTGCGGTGTCAGCTTTCGGCGACATATTTTTCCGTGCCGGCGACGGGTCGGTTCGTCATCTCGATATGCTCGACGGGAAATTGACCAGAATTGCGGGTCATTGGGCGGAATTTCAGGCCGACTTGCAGAATGAAGCGCGCCGCGACGAGTTGCTGCTGGCGGGCCTTGTCGTTGCCGCCCGAAAGAACGGACTGATTCCGGCAGCCGGCCAATGCTATGATTTCAAGAAGCCGCCGGTGCTTGGCGGCGAAATGAGTCTGCGAGAGATGGAAACGACGTTTTTCGTTGTGAAGGTGCATATCGCCGGCCAAATCCATCGGCAGGTGAAAGATCTCCCGCAGGGCGCGAAGATAAACAAGGTTACGATCAGCGACCGATAACGCGACTTACGCCTTGCGCTCCCAGCGACGGTCGGGCGTCTGCTGCCAGTAGGTGACAGCGTGGCCCGCTTCTTTCAACACCTTCCAATGCGTCCGCGCCCCTTCGACCTGGGCCGCGTCATGGCCGTCGAACAGGAACACGGCGCGTTCGTAGCCGGCGAGATCGGCGGGTGCGGCGCCATCGACGAGGAAGCGTATCTGCGCCTGGTTGGGGTTGGCGTCGCTCGTGGTGAGCAGAATTGGCTGTTCGGCCGGATGGGCTTCACGGTCGGTCGCGTGCGCGAGGAACGAATCGTCCCTGAATGTCCACAGATGCAGGTCGAGCGCATCGCGCCGCTCCTCGGTCCCTGTCTGCACCACGGCGCGCCAGCCGCGATCGACGCTGCGCTCGAGCAGGCCGGGAAGCGCATCCTCCAGCGTCGATTCGGTCAGGTGGTAGAACAGGACATCGGCCATTCCCTGCCTTATCCCTCGTAATTGTCGCGCACCAGCCGGTCGAGCAGCCTGACGCCGAAACCCGAGCCCCAGGACTGGTTGATCTCGCTCGGCGGAGAGCCCATCGCGGTGCCGGCGATGTCGAGATGCGCCCACGGCGTTTCCTTGACGAAGCGCTGCAGGAACTGCGCGGCGATGATGGCGCCGCCATAGCGGCCGCCGATGTTCTTCATGTCGGCGTTCTTGGAATCGATCAGCTTGTCGTATTCGGGCCCAAGCGGCATGCGCCACAGCCGCTCCTGACTCGCCTGGCCGGCCGCCGTCAACCTGTCCGAAAGTTCGTCATTGTTGGAGAACAGGCCGGCATAATGCTGGCCGAGCGCGACCATGATGGCGCCGGTCAGCGTCGCCAGATTGACCATGAATTTCGGCTGGAAGCGGTCGTTGCAATACCACAGCGCGTCGGCCAGAACGAGGCGTCCTTCGGCATCGGTGTTGAGCACCTCGATGGTCTGACCCGACATCGAGGTGACGATGTCGCCGGGGCGCTGGGCATGGCCGTCGACGGCATTTTCCACCAGCCCGACGATGCCGACGACATTGGCCTTGGCCTTTCGCGCGGCCAGCGCCTGGATGAGCCCGATGACGGCCGCGGCACCGCCCATGTCGCCCTTCATGTCTTCCATGCCGGAGGCCGGCTTCATAGAATTGCCGCCGGTGTCGAAGGTGACGCCCTTGCCGACGAAGGCGACCGGTGCGTCCTTGGCCTTGCCGCCCTTCCATTGCATGACAGCCATCCGGGCGCCGCGCGGCGAACCCTGCGCGACACCGAGGAGCGAGCCCATGCCGAGCTTCTTCATTTCCTTCTCGGTGAGGATCTCGACCTCGACGCCGAGCGCTTCCAGTTCCTTGGCGCGGGCGGCGAATTCGATCGGGCCGAGCGTATTGGCCGGTTCGTTGACAAGGTCGCGCGCCAGAAGCACGCCGTCGATGACCGCAACCTCGTCGGCGAAGGCCTTTTTCGCCGCGGCAGGATCGGCGGTGTGGATGGTCACCTTGACCGGTTTCTTCGGCTCGGCATCGTCCTTGTCTTTCCTGGTCTTGTATTTGTCGAAGGAGTAGCTGCGAAGAATGATGCCGGCGGCAAGGTTCGCCGCTTGCCTGCCGCCAATCTTTGCGCCCGGCACATCGAGGATGACGGCCACCTCCGCTGCCTTGCGCAGGGACGCGGCGATGGTGCCGCCAAGCTTCAGCCAGGCAAAGTCATCGAGGCCGGCGACCTTGCCGGCGCCGACCGCCACCAGTCGGTCGAGCGATGTTCCCTGCGGCGCCAGCACTTCGACGACACCGGCGAATTTTCCGGAAAACTCCGCCACCGGAAACGCCCGCGCCAGCGTTCCTGAGGGGTCGCAGGCCTTTGCCGGTTCGCCAAGACCACCATCGTCGGCCGCCAGCACGAAGATGCTGCCCTTTTTGGGTGCGGCAAATTTGGCGAAGGCGATCAATGGTCTCAAAGTCATCAGGTCCTGCTTTCGGGAAACGGCTCAGATTTTCAGGAAAAATGCATTCTCAGGGAAGATGCGCGACATTTGGTCGTTTTCCTTGATTTGGCAAGACTTTGCCGGAATCAGGGCTCATATGCGCAGCGGAATCGATAACGATTCGTCGCGGCACGGCCCCGCTTTCCTGCCGCAACCTGTTGTTAACCATCGATGTTCTCCCTTTCTTATCCATTGCCGCCGACACTCCGGCCTGCGGGACGGGCGATGTGGGACGGAGAATCGGATCGAACCGCCTGAAAGAAATGGCCAAACGCACCCAGTTGTACAGCCGCAGCCGGACGACTACCTTGTCGGCGGGCATGATGCCGTTCGGCAAATCGAGAAAAGCCTTACATGAAGGTCGTTGAACGCTACATCATGCGTCGCGCACTGGCGGTGTTTCTCGCTGCGCTGATCTGGACGCTGGCCATTGTCTGGACGACGCAGGTGCTTGCCCGCATCGACCTGGTCACCGACAGTGGCCAATCGGCGCTCACTTTTTTCGAGGTCGCGGGCCTCATCATCCCCACCATCATCCCGATCGTGGTGCCATTCGCCCTGGTGGTGGCGGTGGCCCAGACGCTCAGCGTCATGAACTCCGATTCGGAATTGGCCGTCATCAACGCCGCCGGCGCCTCGCGCTGGACGATTGTGCGGCCGGTCCTGCTGATCGCGCTGGCAGCCAGCGTCTTTTCCTTCGCGGTCGACAATGGCGTCGAACCCTATGCCAGGCAGAAGAACCGCCAGCTGATAGCATCCTCGCGCGCCGATCTCTTGTCGCTGATCATCCAGGAAGGCACGTTCCGCAAGATCGACGACGGGCTGTTCCTGCAGATAGGCGAGCGGCTGCCGGACAACCGGCTCGGCGGCATCTTCGTGGCCGATTCGCGCGAGGAAGGCGCCAATCTGATCTATTATGCCAAGAGCGGCAGCGTCGTCGAAAAGGGTGACGAGAAGGTGCTGATGATGAATGACGGCGTCATTCATCGCAAGACGCTGACCGGCGACCTGTCGGTCATCCGCTTCACGTCCTACGCCTTCGACCTTTCCGCCTTCATGTCGGCGGCGAACGATATCATGCTCCTGCCCAAGGACCGAACGACGCAATACCTGCTCAACCCGGATCCGAACGACAAGATCTTCCAGCGCAGGCCCGGCGCCTACAAGGCCGAGCTCGACCAGCGCTTTTCCGAATGGTCCTATTCGCTGGTGTTCGCGCTGATCGCGCTGGCCGTGGCAGGCGATGCGCACTCACACCGCGAGGCGCGCATCCACCCGCTGATCACAGCCATCGCCATTGCGCTGTTCGTGCGCTGGCTGGGCTTCTTTGCCGCCGGCAAGGCCGACAAGATCCCTCAATACGCCTATATGGTCTATGGCGTGCCGGTCATCGCCTCGGCGGTCGCCATCTGGTTCATCGTCACCTCGCGAAGCATGGAACTGCCCCGCAGCTGGGCCGACTGGATGACGAATTTCGCCGGCCGCGTCAGCGATGGCTGGACGGCGCTCAAGCTGCGCCTCAATCGGCGCTACACATCCGGCCAGGGAGCCTGACGATGGGCTGGACCCTGGGCCGCTACTTCTTCTTTCGCTACGTGTCGATCACGATCTGGTTCTTCATCGGCCTTCTGGCGCTGGTGTTCCTGATCGACTTCACCGAGCTGTCCGGCCGCATCACCGGCCTGCCGGGCTTCACCTACGGCACGGCGGTCGCGATCTCGGCGCTGAGGATGCCGATGATCATGCTGCAGACGGTGCCGTTCGTCGGCCTGTTCTCGGCGATGGCGACGCTGGTCTCGCTCAACCGAAAATACGAGCTGGTGATTGCGCGCTCGGCCGGAGTGTCGGCCTGGCAGTTTCTGTTGCCCTGCTGCATCGGTGCGCTGTTATTCGGCATATTGTCGGTCGGCGTGCTCAATCCGATCGCCGCGCATGGCTTCTCATGGTCGGAGCAGATGGAAAACCAGCTGCGATCCGGCAATTCGAACGCGGTGGCGGCCGATGCCACGCCGTGGATCCGCCAGAAAACCAACTCCGGCGATACCATCATCGGCGCCCGCGCCATCCTGAACCAGGGCCTGGAAATGGCCGACACCGTGTTCTTCGTCCTCGATCCGCAGGGCAATATCGTCGAGCGCAAGGACGCGGCCCGGGCCTTTCTGCGCGACGGCTACTGGGAATTGCAGGACGTCAAGGTGTTCAAGGACGGCAACATCCGTTCCGAAACGACCGACCAGTTGCCGACCAACCTCAAGCCGGAATTCGTGCAGGAACGGCTGGCGCGCCCCGAAACCATCCCGTTTTACGACCTTCCCGGCAAGATTGAGGTTGCCCGCTCCTTCGGCCTCAAGGCAAATGCCTTCGCCATGCAGTTCGATTCGCTGGTGGCGTTACCGTTCCTGCTTGTGGCCATGACGCTGATTGCGGCAACAGTTTCAATGCGATTTGCGAGGATGGGGCAGTCGGCAACGATGATTCTGGGTGGCGTCCTCGCCGGCTTTCTGCTTTATGTCGTTTCGGTATTGGTCAAGGCATTCGGCGTTGCGGGATTCGTGCCCACAGCCGTGGCTGCATGGGTTCCGGTTGTCGTGGCTATGTTCTTTGGGGTGACATTCCTGCTATACAAGGAAGACGGCTAGTGAGGGAGGCGGCTTTGCGCAGCCATAGGCAGGCCGGTTTGGCGCGCCTCTATTCGGCGAGCGCCTTGGCATGCCTGCTCGCCTGCGGCGTGCTGACGGCCCCTGCGCTGGCGCAGGACGTTACCGACGTGGCAAGGAAGGTTCCCTCCGGCTCCCAGATGCTGCTGGCGGCCGACACGCTCGTCTATAACAACGACAACCAGACGGTCACCGCCATCGGCGGCGTCCAGATCGACTATGGCGGCAACAAGCTCGTCGCCCAGCGCGTCGTCTATGATCGAAACACCAAGCGGCTGGTTGCCAGCGGCAATGTGGAGATCGTCAACAGCGACGGCACCAAGATCAACTCGCAGCATATCGACATTACCGACGATTTCGCTGACGGTTTCGTCAATGCGCTGCGCGTCGAAACGCCCGAAAAAGCCTATTTCGCCGCCGAAAGCGCCGAGCGCATGGGCGGCGTGCTGACAACGTTCCACAACGGCGTCTATACGGCCTGCGAGCCTTGCGAAGACAAGCCGGACAAGGCGCCGACCTGGCGGATCAAAGCCAGGAAGATCATCTGGAACGGCGAAAAGAAAACGGTTCGCTTCGAGAACGCGAATTTCGAATTCTTCGGTTTCCCGCTGGCTTATCTGCCGGCGTTCGAGATCGCCGACCCGACGGTCAAGCGCAAGAGTGGCTTCCTGATCCCCAGCATCGGCTACAACAATCGTCTCGGCGTCGGCGTCAAAGTCCCCTACTACTTCGCTTTGTCGCCGACCTACGACCTCACCGTTACCGGCAGCGGCTATACCAAGCAGGGTTTCCTCGGCGAGGCCGAGTGGCGCCAGCGCTTCAACAATGGCCAATACACGCTGAAGCTTGCCGGAATCAACCAGCAGGACCCTGGCGCTTTCCGTGATTTCGCGGCTTTCCCCGGCGGCTACAATGTCAATTCGGGGCCAGCAGGCGATCCGAACAAGTTCCGCGGCATGATGGGCACCAAGGGCCAGTTCGCCATCAATCCGCGCTGGGACTTCGGCTGGGATATCCTGCTTCAGACCGACAAGAATTTTTCGCGTACCTATACGATCGAAGGCTACAACGACGCCGTGCATCAATCGTCGGTCTACCTGACCGGCCTAAACGACCGCAATTATTTCGATGTGCGCGCCATGCGCTTCCAGGTTCAGGAGAACACACCGGACGGCAACGTCGCATCGCGCAGCGACAAGCAGCCCTGGGTGTTGCCGTCGCTCGATTATGCCTACATCCCCGACATGTCGGTGGCCGGCGGCCAGCTGTCGTTCAACGTCAATGCGCGCATCATCCGCCGCGACGATCTCGATCAGGCCTATTTTACCCCCTATGTGCCGGGCTCAGGCGTCCAGCGCGTGCGAGGCATCGAGGGCGAATCCGGTCGCCTCACCGCCGAGGCCGAATGGAAGCGTACCTTCACCACGGACGGCGGATTGCAGTTGACGCCCCTTCTGGCTCTGCAGGGCGACGTCGACTATCTCAACGCTTCTTCGGCTTCGCTGACTGCGGTAAACCAGATGGCAACGAATGTCGGTGCCGCCGACGACATGCGGTCTTCCTTCGCCCGGTACATGGCGACCGCCGGACTTGAAATGCGCTGGCCGGTGCTGTTCTCGATGACCGGCTCCAGCCATATCGTCGAGCCGATGGCGCAGGTCTTCATGCGCCCGAATGAGCAGTATGTCGGCGGGCTCGCCGTTCCCAACGAGGATGCACAGAGCTTCGTCTTCGACGCCACGACGCTGTTCGAGCGCGACAAGTTCTCCGGCTACGACCGCGTCGAAGGCGGCAGCCGCGCCAATGTCGGGTTCCGCTATTCCGGCGCCTACGACAATGGCTGGGGCACCAACGCGATCTTCGGCCAATCCTACCAGTTGGGCGGGCGCAACTCCTTCGATTCACCGGATCTGGTCAATGCGGGCGCCGATTCCGGCTTGGAGACTTCGACCTCCGACTATGTCGGCCTTGTCGGCTTCAGCAGCCCGAGCGGCTTCTCCGGTTCGCTCAGCGGCCGCTTCGACGAGCAGACCTTCGAAGTTCGCCGTGCCGAGGTGAAGGCCGCCTATTCCGGGCTGCCGGTTTCGCTGAGCGCCAAATACGCCTTCATCCAGGCGCAGCCGCTCTATGGTTTCACCACCGACCGCCACGAAGTCACGCTCGGCGCCTCGACACACCTGGCCGAAAACTGGCGCGTCTTCGGCACCGGCACCTATGACCTGCAACAAAGCGTGCTGGTCAAGGACGGCGTCGGCTTTGCCTACAATGATTCCTGCTTCACCTACCTGATGACGTACTCGGAATCACGCGACATCAACACCAAGGAAGTGTCGCAGAATGTCGGCTTCAACCTGTCGTTCCGCACGCTCGGCGATTTCGGCTCGTCCCAAAGCTCGATCGACTCCATCCAGTAGAGCCGGCTGACGACATCGTTTTGCCGCATAAAGCGGGCACGGATTTCGCCAATATCGGGCTGGAATCGGCCAAAACCGGGCTAGAATTGGGATGCTTTCGATGAGGAAATACCTGTTTTCGGCAGGATTCGCGCTCCTGTTGGCGGCGACCTCGGTCTCTGTCACCATGATGGTACCGCCGGCCTTCGCCAGTGAAATCAAGTATGTCGTCAACAACATGCCGATCACCACCGGCGACATCGCGCACCGGGCTGCCTTCCTGAAACTGCAGCGCAAGAAGGGTGACGCGGGTCATGAAATGATCGACCAGACGCTGCGTATGGCGGAGGCCAGGCGTCTCGGCATCCGCATCTCCGACGCCCAGGTAGAGGCTGCCTATCAGCGCTTTGCCTCGAGCAACAAGATGCAGCTCAAGCAGCTCGACGGTGTCATGGCGCAGTCCGGCGTGACCAAGGAGCATTTCAAGGAATTCATCCGCTCCCAGATGGCGTGGAACCAGGCGCTGAGCGCACGCTACAGCGGCGGCGGCGGGCAGGTGAGCGAACAGGATCTGGTCAAGCGCATGCTCGAAAAAGGCGGCGCCAAGCCAAGCGCCACCGAGTACATGCTGCAGCAGGTGATCTTCGTGGTGCCGAAGGCCGAGCGCAGTGCCACACTCGCCAAACGCAAGCGCGAGGCCGAAGCCATGCGCGCCCGCTTCAATGGCTGCAACACCACGCGTGAATTCGCCAAGGGCCTGATCGACGTCACCGTTCGCGACCTCCCCCGATTGCTGGCGCCGCAACTGCCGCCGGACTGGGCCGAGCAGATCAAGGCCACCAAGCTGGGCGGCGCCACGGCCGTGCGCGAGACCGATCGCGGCATTGAATTCATCGGCATCTGCTCGTCGCGCGAGGTTTCCGACGACAAGGCGGCCCAGATGGTGTTCCAGAGCGAAGGCAGCGGCGACAAGAACGCCGACGAGCTCTCGGCCAAATATGTCGAAGAGCTGAAGGCGAAAGCCAAGATCGTTACGCGCTGAACCGGCCCAGCCGTGCGTGAGACAGAGCTTCCGCTGGCGCTGAGCGTCGGCGATCCATCCGGCGTCGGTCCGGAAATCGCCATTGCCGCGTGGCAGAGCGCCCGCGGTTCCGGTGCCGCGCCCTTCTATCTTCTCGCCGATCCGGCGCTGATTGCCGCGCGGGCGCGCCGGCTCGGCGCGGCGGTGGCAATCGCCGAGACGGTGCCGGCCCAAGCAGCTGGTGTCTTTCAACACGCCTTGCCCGTGGTGCCGCTGGCGGCCCACTTCACCGACGATCCCGGCCGGCCCGACCCGGCCAATGCCGCCGGCATCATCGAGGCCATCGATCGCGCCGTCGCCGACTGCCTTGCCGGTCACGCGGCCGCGGTCGTCACCTGTCCGATCGCGAAGAAGCCGCTTTACGATGCCGGCTTCGGCTTTCCCGGTCACACCGAATATCTGGCGCATCTGGCCTCGCTCCACACCGGCGGCACGGTGACGCCGGTGATGCTGATCGCCGGCCCCGAATTGCGCACCGTTCCTGTCACCATCCACATCGCGCTGGCCGAGGTGCCGAAGACGCTGACGACGGAGCTGATCGTTGCCATCGCGCGCATCACCGCCGGCGATCTTGCACGCCGTTTCGGCATCGCCAGGCCGAGGCTCGCGCTTGCCGGCCTCAATCCGCATGCCGGCGAAAGCGGCGCCATAGGGACAGAGGACGAGCGCATCATTCGTCCTGCGGTCGACATGTTGCGGGCGCAAGGCATCGATGCCTTCGGGCCGCTGCCGGCCGATACGATGTTTCATGCGCGCGCCCGCGCCGGCTACGACGTGGCGGTCTGCATGTATCATGACCAGGCGTTGATCCCGGCCAAGGCGCTGGCCTTCGACGAGGCCGTCAACGTCACGCTTGGCCTGCCGTTCATCCGCACCTCGCCCGATCACGGCACAGCCTTCGACATCGCCGGCAAGGGCATCGCACGTCCCGACAGCCTGATCGCGGCGCTGAAGCTGGCCCGCCGGCTGGCCGATACCGGCGCAAAGCCCGCAGCTGCATGAGCCCAAAATCATGAGCCAAATTCATGAGCATTGACGGGCTGCCGCCGCTGCGCGAGGTGATCGAGCGCCATGGACTGCAGGCAAAGAAGGCGCTTGGCCAGAATTTCCTGCTCGACCTCAATTTGACCGGCAAGATCGCGCGGGTCGCCGGCGACCTCACCGACAGCACGGTGATCGAGGTCGGCCCCGGCCCCGGCGGGCTGACCAGGGCGCTGCTCGCTGCCGGTGCCCGCCGCGTCGTCGCCATCGAGCGCGACGAACGCTGCCTTGCGGCCTTGGCCGAGGTCTCCAACCACTATCCGGGCCGGCTCGAGGTGATCAGCGGCGATGCGCTGAAGACGGATTTTGCCGCTCTTGCCAAGACCGCGTCACAAGACGGCCCGGTGAGGATTGCCGCCAACCTGCCCTACAATATCGGCACCGAGCTGTTGATCCGTTGGCTGACCGTGGCGGACTGGCCACCCTTCTATCAATCGATGACGCTGATGTTCCAGCGCGAGGTGGCCGAGCGCATTGTCGCCGGTGCCGGCAGCGATGCTTATGGCCGGCTCGGCGTGCTGGCGGGCTGGCGGACCGAGGCGAGGATCGCCTTCGACGTGCCGCCGCAAGCGTTCACGCCGCCACCCAAGGTAACGTCCTCGGTGGTGCATCTGGTGCCGCGCGCCAGCCCTTTGTCAACCGACGTGAAAAAACTCGGTCGCGTCACCGAAGCCGCTTTCGGCCAGCGCCGGAAAATGCTGCGGCAGAGCGTGAAGAGCCTGGGTGGCGAGGCACTGCTGACGCGCGCCGGCATCGATCCGACCCGGCGTGCGGAGACGCTCAGCGTCGAGGAATTCGTGCGGCTCACAAACGCGGTTTGACCGGCGGCGCTAGCGCCGCCTAGCAATCGTCATTCAAACGCATTACATTGACGTCGAAGGAGATTGCCATGCCAGCAAATGCACTGGTCCAGACGCGTATCGACGCCGACATCCGGGATCGAGCTTCGGCGGTGCTCGAAAGCATGGGGCTGACGGTCTCGGATGCGGTGCGGATATTGCTCACCCGAACCGCCAACGAGGGTGCGCTGCCCATCGATCTCGTCACAAACAACGAGGCGTATGATTTATGGTTTCGCGCCAAGGTTCGCGAAGCGCTCGACGACACCCGACAAGACATTCCTGATGATCAAGTCGAGGCGCATTTTGCCGAGAGACGCGCCGCGGCGCGGCGTTCGGGTGAACCTAAATCTTGAAGATCGTCTGGTCGCCATTCGCGCTTTCAGATCGCGACGGCATCTTCGCGCATATCGAGGCCGACAATCCTGCGGCCGCGATCGCCACCGATGAGCGGATCGTCGCCGCAATCAACCGTCTTCGGGACCTTCCCCAAAGCGGCCGGATCGGCAGGCTTGCAGGGACACGAGAGATCGTCATCGTCGGCACGCCATATGTCGCGGCCTATCAGCTGACCAACAGCACGATTCGAATCCTGCGCGTGCTTCACGGAGCGCAGCGTTGGCCGGACGATCTGCCAGGCAGCTGATGCGGCTAATTTAGATTGCCAGCGGTGGACGAGCTATTCCGTCTTCTCGTCCAGCAACCCCGAGACGAAATCGAACAGCCCGGGCCGGCGGTCGCGCCGCAGCCTTTCCGCCGTCACGATGCCACGCACTTCGGCGAAGGCGCGGTCGAGATCGTCGTTGACGATGACAAAGTCATATTCCTTCCAGTGCTCGATCTCGTTGCGGGCGTTCTTCAGCCTGGTCTCGATCACGTGCTCCTGGTCCTCGGCGCGGCGCTTGAGGCGCGACTTCAATTCCTTCATCGACGGCGGCAGGATGAAGATCGAGACAATGTCGGCGCGCATCTTCTCCTTGAGCTGCTGGGCGCCTTGCCAGTCGATGTCGAAGAGCATGTCACGGCCCTGCGCCAGCGCCAGTTCGGCCGGCTCGCGCGGCGTCGCGTAGCAATTGCCGTGCACCTCGGCCCATTCGAGCAACGCGTCGGAATCGCGCAGCCGCTCGAACTCGCGCGTGGTGCGGAAGTGATAGTGGACGCCCTCGATCTCCGAGCCGCGGCGTGGCCTGGTGGTGACCGAGACCGATAATTCCAGGCTGCCGTCGCTTTCCAGCAGGTTGCGCGCGATCGTCGACTTGCCGGCGCCCGACGGCGACGACAGGACCAGCATCAGCCCGCGGCGGCGAATGCGGGATCCGAGATCCCTGGCAACCATCGGCTCCTTGCCACCCATTCGGGTTTACTCCAGATTCTGGACCTGTTCGCGAAACTGGTCGACCACCGCCTTCAGTTCCAGCCCGATGGCGGTGACAGTGGCGGCGTTCGACTTGGAACACAGCGTATTCGATTCGCGGTTGAATTCCTGCGCCAGAAAATCGAGCTTGCGGCCGATGGCGCCGCCATTTGCCAGCAGCGCTCTGCCCGACGCCACATGCGTCTTCAGCCGATCGATCTCTTCACGGCTATCGGCCTTGGTGGCCAGGAACGCCGCTTCCATGTGCAGCCGGCCGGCATCGAGATTGGCCGACGCATCCATCAGCAGCCGCACCTGTTCGGCGATCCGCTCGCGGATCGCCGCCGGTTCGCGCGACGGGTCGGCCTCGGCTTGAAGCGTCAGCGCCTCAATGGCGTCGATATGGCCGGAAAGCAGCGAACGCAGCGCTTCGCCCTCGTTCTGGCGTGCCTGCTCGAGACCTGTAAGCGCCGTTTCCAGCGCGGACAGGATTGACGCGTCGAGTGCTGCCCGCACCTCCTCGGTTTCGCTGGTTTCAGGGATATCGAGCACGCCGCGCAGGGAAAGCAGACCGTCGGCAGTTGCCGGACCAACACCGAACTGGTCCTGCAGCCGCTTGGCCAAGCCCGCCAGATCCCTGAGGAAGGCTTCGTTGACCACTGGCTGCGCCTGCTGGCCGGCGGCGCGGCCGACCGTCAGCGTCGCCTGGAAATTGCCCCGCGAAAAGCGCTTCTGCAGCGTCTGCCGCACAGTCGGTTCGAGCCGCTCGAAACCTTGCGGCAGCCGCAACCTGACCTCGACGCTCTTGCCGTTGACCGACTTGACCTCCCAGGCGATCGAGGCGCCGTCATGTTCGGCAACAGTGCGTGCAAATCCGGTCATGCTCTGCAAATTCATGATGCGGCTCGTGTCTCCCTGATGGTCCGATTCTAACAATTGCGCATGCGTTCGATATCACGGGCAGCGCGAATGTCAGAATCGCAATACCGGCAAGATCTTGATTTCCGCTGTCGTTTCGATCTCGCGGGGCTGAAATCGAGCGAAGCAGAGGCACCCGAGCAAGACCGAAGACGCTTCGAACGGCGCTACTCGTTCAAAGCAGCAGCGCGTCCGCCTCCGTCCGCATCGCTTAAGGTCGATCCGTCTGAAAGCGCCGGCCTGCTACTGGGCGGCACCCGTATCGCCGGCATCACCGCTGTCACCGGCGGCATCGCCACTTGCGTCACCGTTGTCGTCGCCATCCGCCGGCGCATCGGTCTGGCCCGGAGTCTTGGCGCCCTTGGCGGCGTCTTCAGCCTGCTTCTTCTGCAGTGCCCGGTAGCGGGCAACGTTCTCATTGTGCTCGGCAAGCGTGGTGGCAAAGACGTGGCCGCCGGTGCCGTCGGCGACGAAATAGAGATCATCGGTCTTCGACGGGTTGGCGACGGCTTCGAGCGCGGCGCGGCCGGGATTGGCGATCGGCGTCGGCGGCAGGCCGTTGATCAGATAGGTGTTGTAAGGCGTCTGTTTCTGGATGTCAGATTGATAAATCGGCCGGTCGGCGGGTTTGCCCTTGCCGCCGAACAGGCCGTAAATGATGGTCGGATCGGATTGCAGCCGCATGCCCTTGGCCAGACGGTTGAGGAAGACGGCGGCAACGCGCGAGCGCTCGTCGCCCCGGCCGGTTTCCTTTTCGACGATCGAGGCCAAGGTGACGAAGTCGTCGACATTGGCCAGAGGCAGGTCGGGCGCGCGCCGCTGCCAGACCTCGTCGACCAACTTCTTCTGGTCGGCGAGCAGCTTGTCGACCATCTGTTGGCGCGTGGCGCCGCGGGTAAAGCGCAGCGTGTCGGTGGCGAGGCTGCCCTCAGCCGGCTTGGCGGCCGGCATGTCGCCGGTCAGCGCATCCTGCTCGGCGATGCGCTGCAGCGCCTGCTCGACCGTCAGGCCCTCGGGAATGGTCAGCGAATACATCACCGACTTGCCGCTCTTCAGAAGCTCCATGATGTCGCGCATGGAGGCGCGCGGCTTTATCTCGTATTCGCCTGCCTTCAGCGCTGAATCATTGCCATAGACCCGCACGGCGATGCGGAAGATGCGGGCATCGCTGATCAGCCCACGCCGTTCGAGCTGGTCGGCAATATCCTGGACGCCGGTGCTCGGCTTGACCAGGAAGGTGTCGCCGGCCACCGACGGGCCCGGTTCGTTGAATGCCTGCTTGCCGAAATAGAGCGAAACGCCGGCGGCGAGGATCATCAACATCACCGCGGAGATGACGAAGTTCATGAACACGACGACTTGGCTGCGCGAGGCGCGCGAGCGCTTTGGTGGTGGTGTGCCGGCTTCCGGGCGCAAAGCTTCGGCCGCGGTCTTCGGCACGATCGGGCCGGTCTGCTGGTTTTGTCCGAATTGTCCGCTGCCGCCCGGATTGGTGTTCATTAGCGCCCTACCATCTGATCTCTTAGAGCGACCATGCGCCCGATTGGACGCACAGCGTGCCCTAACATTTCAAGCCTACGCATCGTGCTTTTAAAAAAAGCGCCTTCGGTTTCAGGCCGATGCGACGAATCCCCAGCGGCAGAGTAGGCTTGAATATGGCAAAATTGACGACAGACCGCTGGCGCGCCGGTCGATACCGCAATCAGCCTGTATAACGCTGGAATACCAGCGAAGCGTTGGTGCCGCCGAAGCCGAAGGAGTTGGACAGCGCCACGTCGACCTGGCGATGCCGTGGCGTGTTCGGAACAAGATCGATCGCGGTTTCGCGTTCCGGGTTGTCAAGATTGATGGTGGCTGGCGCGATGTTGTCTCTGATAGCGAGGATCGAAAAGATCGCCTCGGCGGCGCCCGCGGCACCCAGGAGATGGCCGATCGACGACTTGGTCGACGACATCGAGATTTTCGAGGCGGCGTTGCCGACCAGCCGCTCGACGGCGCCGAGTTCGATCGTGTCGGCCATGGTCGAGGTGCCGTGCGCGTTGATGTAGTCGACGTCGGCGGGCGTCAGCTTGGCCCGGTTCAGCGCCGCCGTCATGCAGCGGAAGGCGCCGTCGCCGTCTTCGGCCGGTGCAGTGATGTGATAGGCATCGCCGGTCAGGCCGTAGCCGGTGACCTCGGCATAGATCTTGGCGCCGCGCGCCTTGGCGTGTTCGAGTTCTTCCAGCACGACGACCCCGGCGCCCTCGCCCATGACGAAGCCGTCACGGTCGCGGTCATAGGGACGCGAGGCCTTCTCAGGCGTGTCGTTGCGGTCGGTGGACAGTGCCCGGCAAGCAGCGAAGCCGGCAAGCGATAGTCTGGTCACCGGCGATTCCGCGCCGCCGGCCAGCATCACGTCGGCATCGCCGAAGATGATCAGCCGGGCGGCATCGCCAATGGCGTGCGCGCCGGTCGAGCAGGCGGTGACGACGGCGTGGTTGGGGCCTTTCAGCCCATGCCGGATCGATACCTGGCCAGATACCAGGTTGATAATGTTGCCGGGAATGAAGAATGGACTGATACGGCGCGGTCCGCGCTCTTTCAGGATGATAGCGTTCTCGGCGATGCCCTCGAGGCCGCCAATGCCGGAGCCGATCATGACGCCGGTGGCGCAGCGCTCGGCTTCGGTGCTGGGCTCCCAGCCGGAATCCTTCAGCGCTTCGTCGGCGGCCGCAATCCCGTAAAGGATGAAGTCGCCGATCTTGCGCAGTTCCTTGGGCTCGAGCACGGCTTCGGGATTGAGCGTGCCGTTGGTGCCGTCACCGCGCGGAATGACGTGGGCTATCTTGCAGGCAAGATCTTCCACTTCGAACTCGGTGACGCGCTTGGCGGCGCTGCGGCCGGTCAGAAGTTCCTTCCAGCTGTGCTCGAAGCCCATGCCGAACGGCGAAACCAGGCCAAGGCCCGTGACGACGACACGCCTCATCGCAGGTCCTCCCCGGTGATGACTGCGGATAGTGTCAGGCCGAAGCCTTGTCGATGTACTTCACGGCATCGCCGACGGTCAGGATGGTCTCGGCCGCATCGTCCGGAATCTCGACGCCGAACTCTTCTTCGAAGGCCATGACGAGTTCGACCGTGTCGAGGCTGTCCGCGCCCAGATCATCGATGAAGCTCGCCTGCTCCGTCACCTTGTCGGCATCGACGCCAAGATGTTCGATGACGATCTTCTTGACGCGCTCTGCGGTGTCACTCATTTGGGGCATCCTCGTCTTTTGTTTGTCTGTCTTCGTTAGCGGGCAGAATGCCGCTAATCAAGCTGAAAGATGGTCCTGCCGGAAACGCAACGATGCCGGACCGGTTTTTGCCCGAACCGCCGGGTTGCGGGCCGCATTACACGAAAAATGGCTGAGGTCCAAGGCGAAATGGTCTCTTTTCACAAGCCGGCCATGTCTTCTTATCACCCGGCAATATCCCGTCAGATCATGGCCATGCCGCCGTTGACATGGATGGTCTGGCCGGTGACGTAGGCTGCCTCGTTGGAGGCGAGATAGGCGACGGCCGACGCCACTTCACCACTCGTGCCCATGCGGCGCGTCGGGATCGCGGCCATTATCGCGTCTTTCTGCTTGTCGTTGAGCTTGTCGGTCATGGCCGATTCGATAAAGCCCGGGGCGACGCAGTTGACGGTGATGTTGCGGGTGGCGATCTCCTGCGCCAGCGACTTCGACAAGCCAATCATGCCGGCCTTGGAGGCGCAATAATTGGTCTGGCCAGGATTGCCGGTGACGCCGACCACCGAGGTGATGTTGATGATGCGGCCATGGCGGCGGCGCATCATCGGATGGGTCAGCTCGCGGGTCAGCCGGAACACGGCGGTGAGGTTCACCTCCAGCACGCTGTCCCAATCCGCGTCCGCCATGCGCACGAACAGGCCGTCCTTGGTGATGCCGGCATTGTTGACCAGTATGTCGACGCCTTCGAGTTCGGCTTCGGCCTTCTGGCCAAGCGCCTTGACCTCGTCACGGTCGGCTAGATTGGCCGGGAACAGCTTTACCCGGTCGCCGAGTTCGCCGGCCAGGGTCTCCAGTTTCTCGATGCGGGTGCCGTGCAGGCCGACAATGGCGCCTTGCGCATGCAGCACCCGGGCAATCGCCTCGCCAATGCCGCCGGATGCGCCGGTGACGAGCGCCTTGCGGCCGGTCAGTTCGAACATTTTCGTCTCCTGATCTTAAGAGAACACCCTTCCCACGGGAGGGGTTGAATCGCCAGTGGATTATGCAAGCGCGGCCAGCGCCGCCTCGACATCGGCCGGCGTGCCGACGGCTGACGTGGCGATGTCGCGGTTGATCCGCCGCGCCAGGCCGGAAAGCACCTTGCCGGCGCCGATCTCAAAGAGCGTGGCGACGCCATTGGCGCCGAACCACTCCACCGTTTCGCGCCAGCGCACGCGGCCGGTGATCTGCTCGACCAGGCGGCGCGCGATCTCGTCGGGGTCGCTGGTCGGGACTACAGTGACGTTGGAGACGACGGGCACCACCGGTGCATTCTTGGTCACCCCGGCCAGCGCCTCGCGCATGACATCGGCCGCCGGCGCCATCAGCGCCGAATGGAAGGGGGCCGAGACCTGCAGCATCAGCGCCCGCTTGGCGCCCTTTTCGGTGCACAGTTTCGCGGCGAGTTCCACCGCTGCCCTGGCCCCGGAGATCACCAGCTGGCCGCCGCCATTGTCGTTGGCGATCTGGCAGACCTTGCCGGATCCCGTTGCGGCCTCGGTGCAAGCGGCTTCGACGTCGGGCTGTTCCAGTCCGATGATCGCCGCCATGGCGCCCTCGCCGGCCGGCACCGCCGCCTGCATGGCGTTGCCGCGGATGCGCAGCAGCCGGGCAGCATCGGCGACCGAAAGGAAACCGGCCGCGGCAAGGGCGGAATATTCGCCGAGCGAATGACCGGCAACGTAGGCAACCTTGTCCTTCAGCGAAAAGCCGCGCGCTTCCAGCGAGCGGATTCCCGCCAGCGAGACCGCCATCAGCGCCGGCTGGGCATTGGCAGTCAGGGTCAGCGCCTCTTCCGGGCCTTCCCAGATCAGTTTCGACAGCTCTTCGCCCAATGCATCATCGACTTCCTCGAACACCCTGCGTGCCTGGGGGAAGGCGTCGGCGAGGTCCTTGCCCATGCCGACAGCCTGGCTGCCCTGTCCCGGAAAGGTGAATGCGACGGCCATTTGGGCGCTCTCCAGCGGCTGATTTTTCCTGCCTGTGACGCAAGGCGGACCGTCAAGTCAAGCCCGGAGGCGGCATTTCGGCTCTCGCTTGAACCGGAGCTGACCTCGAGTCGCTGTTCCCAAAGGCTTTTTGCCGATCACACCTGATGAAAACCGCTCACGAATCGTTTGCTGGCTCTTCTTATTTTCGCCACAGGCGCTAGCTTTTGCATGACAGTTCTATGACAGAACGGTGGCGCGAGTGGAAATACGCGTTGCTTGGGCCGGGGGAAGAGACGTGGCTAGGATCAGGAAGGGCGCGGCCGTACCCGCGCCACAGTTCTTGGAAGACGATCCGTCCACCGGCTACCTGCCGGGGCGCAGATGGCCGGTCATCCGCTACGGTCTGGTCACGCTGCTTGCCTCCGCCATCCTGGTGTTCGCCATCGAATGGATCGTGCGCGGCGACTTCTTCGGCACGGTCGACTTCTTCCTGCAGCCATTCAAGCCGGGCTGGACCACCATCATTGTCTTTGCATTGGTGCTGATGGGACTGGACGCCGTGCTTGGCCGCAGTCACCAGAGCCTGATGATCGTGGCGCCGCTGACGCTGGCGCTGGCCTTTGTCGGGCATCAGAAGTCGCATTATCTCGGCGATCCGCTCTACCCAACCGATTTTCTTTATTCGCGCCAGATCATGGCACTGATGCCGCTCCTGGTGCGCGAACGGCCCTGGACGGCGCTCGCCATGGCGGTCGGCATCGTCGCCGGCCTGTCGCTGCTGATCTATGGCTGGCGGTTGTGGCGCCGCAAGGTTCCGATCCTCAGCCGCAAAGGGCGGCTGGCGCGGCTGACGCTGGCAGTGCCGCTGCTCGCCTTCTTCGTCTCGATCATGGACTACGCCACCTTCTCGTGGACCCGCGACCGGCTGCAGATCATCCCGATCATGTGGGACCAGAAGGAGAACTACGCCTCCAACGGGTTTGCGCTGGCCTTCGCGCTCAACGTGCCGATGGCGCATGTCTCGGCGCCGGCGGGCTATTCCGACAAGGCGATCGACGCGATCGACAGGCCTGCTGTGACGGCCTCGGTACCGGATGAGAAACCCGACATCATCGTGGTGATGAGTGAATCTTTCTGGGATCCGACCAAGCTGCCCGGCGTCACAATCACGCCTGACCCGATCCCCAATGTGCGGGCGCTGCGTTCCGGCTATATGTTCTCGCCGGAATTCGGCGGCATGACCGCCAACATCGAATTCGAGGCGCTGACCGGCTTTTCCAATGCCTTCCTGCCGGCGGGCTCGATCCCCTACCAGCAATATGTGCGCACGCCGACGCCGTCGCTGGCGACCTTCCTGAAAAGCGAGGGCTACCGGGCGCGCGCCATCCATCCGGGCACCAACTGGTTCTGGAACAGAGGCGCCGTCTATGCCGATTTCGGTTTCAACGATTTCCGCTCGGAAGAGACGCTGCCGCCACTGGAAAAGCGCGGGCCGCTGGCTTCCGATGCGTCGATGACCGACGAGATCATCGCAGAGGCCGACGCCAGCGAGCGGCCGGTGTTCTTCTTCGCCGTCAGCCTGCAGAACCACGGTCCCTACGAGCCGTACCGCTATTACAATCCGACCCACAAGGTCGTGGCACCGATCAGCACGTGGGCGCGGGAATCGCTGCTCAGCTACGCCGAGGGATCGGCCGATGCCGACCGTGGCCTCGAGCGATTGATCGAATGGGCGAAGAAGCGCGAGCGGCCGACGGTCATCGCCTTCTTCGGCGACCATCTGCCGCCGCTCGGCCCCGTCTATGTCGAAACCGGTTACCTGAAGGACAATGTCGCGCCGCGCAAGGAACCGACGCCCGAGGCGGCACTGGAGCATCATCAGACGCCGCTGGTCATCTGGTCTAACCGCACCGGTCCGGCGCAGGATATGGGCGCCGTGAGCCCAGCCTTCCTGCCCTACCATATCCTTACGACGGCCGGGATCACGCACCCCTACTACACCGGCTTCCTGGGCGCGCTGCGCGAACGCTATCGCGTCGTCGACCGCAATCTGCTTCTGACACCGTCAGGTGAGGCCACGGCGGACTGGGCGCGGCAGAAGGATGTTGATCCGGCGATCAACGATTTCCGCCTGCTGCAATACGACATGATGTTCGGCAAGCGTAAGGCGGCTCCGGACTTCTTCCCCGAAACGATCAACGGTCGTACCCCGCATACGAGTTGATGCCTGGTATTTTTCCAACCCTGCGACGCCAGGACGCTGTCCGGAGCATGCGTTACCCTTGCCTTCCAGCCAATTTGCTATATAGACGCCCGCAATCTGCCGGTCCTTGCTGGGGGCTGAACGGAGGGCCGGAGGTTTTACCCAAAACCTTCGTGTGAAGCCAGAAGCGCTTCCGCCTCCCGTGTCTCCGCTCTCGACCGTCTCGAAATGCTCCTTTCTTCCCCGCCCCCTCGGGATCAGCGGGTCAGAGAAGTTGCAGAGGCTTTTGCCGCGAGGATCCGGGAGAGAAACGAAGAAAGGCACTGAACCACTATGGCTCTATACGAACATGTGTTCCTTGCCCGGCAGGACCTCTCGCAGCAGCAGGTCGATGCGCTTGTCGAACAGTACAAGGGCGTCATCTCCGCAAATGGCGGGTCCGTCGGCCGGGTCGAGAACTGGGGACTGAAGTCCCTCACCTACCGGGTCAACAAGAACCGGAAGGCTTACTACACGCTTATGGACCTCAACTGCCCGCCGGCAGCGCTCAACGAGATGGAGCGCCAGATGGGCCTGTCCGAGGACGTGCTGCGTTTCCTGACCGTCAAGGTCGAGGCGCATGAGGAAGGCCCGTCGGCCATGATGCAGAAGCGCGAAGAGCGCTCGGAACGCGGCGGCTTCGGCGACCGCGACCGTGGTGATCGTGGTCCGCGCTCGTTCGGCGACCGTGATCGCGGCGACCGTGGCGATCGTCCGCCGCGCTCATTTGGCGACGCCGGTGGTGATCGTGGTCCGCGCCGTCCGCGCGAAGGCGTTGAAGGAGGTGCAGAATAATGGTCGACATCAATCAGATCCCGACCCGGCGCCCGTTCCATCGCCGCCGCAAGACCTGCCCGTTCTCCGGCGCCAACGCGCCCAAGATCGACTACAAGGACGTGCGCCTTCTGCAGCGCTACATTTCCGAGCGTGGCAAGATCGTGCCGTCGCGCATCACCGCCGTCAGCCAGAAGAAGCAGCGCGAACTCGCCAAGGCGATCAAGCGCGCCCGCTTCCTCGGCCTGCTGCCCTACGTGGTTCGCTAGGACTTTCGAGCAGGCGGTCGCCGCCTGCTTCCTTCTCCCACGGCGACGGGCGCCGCAGGGGTAATTTGATGATGCATGTCGTTGTCCCAAACCGGGACCACTCTTGGCGACATGCATTGAAATCCCGAGTTGAGGTGAAAAGCCTCTAACTGCCGCGACAGGCAGGACAGCGACACCGGCGCCAAGGCGCTCAGAGCTTCCTGACCTGTTCCATTCAATTCGGCGCCGATCCCGCGGTCGGTGCCCAGACGAAGGAACAAAACCATGCAAGTGATTCTTCTCGAACGCGTTTCCCGCCTCGGCCAGATGGGCGATACCGTCAAGGTCAAGGACGGCTTTGCCCGCAACTTCCTCTTGCCGCAGGGCAAGGCGCTGCGCGCCAACGAAGCCAACAAGAAGAAGTTCGAAGGGCAGCGCGCGCAACTCGAAGCGCGCAACCTCGAGCGCAAGTCGGAAGCCAGCCAGGTTGCCGAAAAGCTCGACGGCAAGAGCTTCATCGCCGTGCGTTCGGCAGGCGAGACAGGCCAGCTCTACGGTTCGGTGTCGACCCGCGACATCGCCGACCTGCTGACCGCCGAAGGGTTCTCGGTCAACCGCAACCAGATCCAGCTCAACCAGCCGATCAAGACCATCGGCGTCACCAATGTGGCGATTGCGCTGCATCCGGAAGTCGAGGTCACCATCAGCCTCAACATCGCCCGCACGGCCGACGAAGCCGAGCGCCAGGCCAAGGGCGAGACGCTGACCACCGCCGAAGCCATCTATGGCGATGACATCAACGACAACGCACGGCCGGAGAACTTCTTCGACCCGAACACCGAGTTCGAAGGCGGCGAAGAAGACAACGCCTGATCCCGCACTGGGCCTGATCGGGAAGCGAGGGAGCAGCGCTCCAATCACTTCCTCGTCATCCAGCCTTTCTGGACCAATGCCCGGGCCTCTCGCCCGGGCATTTTTGTGCCAAATGGAACTTTTCGAACCCCTATATATTGTTGCAGAATTGGTCCGCCAGTCTGACCGTGAGGGGACATTTGGTGATGAATATTCTGTTGAAGCGCGTTCTCGACCGCCTGGTGCGTACGGGCAATCTGAAAGTCACCGGGCCGAAGGGCTCGACAGTGGTTTTCGGCGACGGCAGCGGCGAGCCGGTGCATATGCACATCAAGACCGCGCATGCCGAGCGCGCCATTACCTTCGATCCGATGCTGGCCGTGCCGGAAGCCTACATGGACGGCGAACTCGACATCATCGAGGGCGGCGTACTGGGTATGATGCGCATCGCCTTCCAGAACATGGGCAGCGGCGGTATCGACGCCACCTGGTCGAAGGCCATCGAGGGTCTGCGCCACGCCTTTCGCCGCCTGCAGCAGATCAACACCGCATCACGGGCGCGCCGCAACGTGCAGCGCCACTATGATTTGTCGGGTGACCTCTACCGGCTCTTCCTCGACGACGACATGCAGTATTCCTGCGCCTATTTCGAACAGCCGGACATGACGCTCGACGAGGCGCAGATGGCCAAGAAACGCCATATCGCCGCCAAGCTCAGGCTGAAGGCCGGCCAGACCGTGCTCGATATCGGCTCCGGCTGGGGTGGGCTCGGCCTCTATCTCGCCAAGGCTTTCGATGTCGACGTCCAAGGCGTGACGCTGTCGACCGAGCAGCACGGCGTCGCCACCGACCGGGCGCATGCGCAAGGCTTGCAGGACCGCGTGCATTTCGACCTCAAGGACTACCGCGAACTCAACGAACGCTTCGACCGCATCGTCTCGGTCGGCATGTTCGAGCATGTCGGCGTCAACCACTTCCGCACCTTCTTCGACAAGTCGGCGACGTTGTTGAAGCCCGACGGCGTCATGCTCTTGCACACGATCGGCCGCTCCGGCGTGCCGTGGGCGACCAGCGCCTTCATCCGCAAGTACATTTTTCCGGGCGGCTACATTCCCTCGCTGTCGGAGGTGATGCCGGCGATCGAGAAGTCGGGGCTTGTGGTCACCGACATTGAGATTCTGCGGCTGCACTATGCCGATACGCTGAAGCATTGGGGCCAGCGCTTTGCCGCCAACCGCGACAAGGCCAAGGCCATCTATGACGAGCGCTTCTGCAGGATGTGGGAGTTCTATCTGGCGGCTTCGGAAGCCGCCTTCCGCTGGCAGGATCTGGTCATCTTCCAAATCCAGATCGCCAAGAAGAACGACACACTGCCGATGACGCGCGACTACATGGCCAAATGCGAAAAGGCGCTGGAAATGCGCGAAATGGGGCATCGCCAGGAGACGGCGGCCGCCGAGCCTGCTGTCGCCAGGTCTGTGCCTGCCAGGTCCGTTGCTGTCAGGTCCGTTGCGGCCAAGCCAGCGCGCCGTCGCAAGGTGGCGGATCGCGAATAACGCCTCGATTGCGATTGCCGCTTGCCATTGACGGCTCTGACACTGAAAAAGGTCTCGTTCTCGCGAGACCTTTTTTAATGACCTGCCTGCCCACCATCGCCACCACCCTTGTCGAGTTCGCCGGCGCCTCGGTGCTCGCGGCACGCGGAGCCTGAGCGTGGAACTCCCCGCCTCGCTGCGACAAGGCGTCGAGCGCCTGCTCGAAACGATACCGCTGGCGGTGCTGCGCCAGGCGGCGAAGACGCTGTCTGACCGCTACCGCGCCGAATTGCGCGACGGCCGCCTGCACATGGCCGAAGAGATGGCGGTAAAAGCCTATCTGGCGACGCGGCTGCCGGCGACCTACGCGGCGGTACGGGCCGGTCTCGACGAACTCGCCTATGCGCGGCCCGATTTCCAGCCAACGAGCTTGCTCGATGTCGGCGCAGGTCCTGGCACGGTGCTTTGGGCCACTACAGACCTGTGGCCCGACCTCGAAGAGGCGGTTCTGGTTGAAGCAAGCGCCGCGGTGCGCAAGGTTGGCCAGTCGCTCGCCCTTGATACCATCGCCACCAGAATGGACTGGCGCGCCGGCGACGTGACCATCGACCTTGCCGATCTCAAGCCTGCCGACCTCGTCACCTGCGCCTATGTGCTGGACGAGATCGCGCCGGCATCGCTGCCGAAGCTTGTCGGCCGGCTCTGGCATTTGACCGGCGACACACTGCTGATCGTTGAGCCCGGCACCCCGGCCGGCTGGCAGCGCATCCTGGCAGTGCGCAGGCAATTGCTGGAGGCCGGGGCGCATGTGCTGGCGCCTTGTCCGCATGAGGCGCCCTGCCCACTTGAGCCGCCCGACTGGTGTCATTTTTCGCGCCGCGTCGCCCGCTCGCGCCTGCATCGCCTGGCCAAAGACGCCGTCGTGCCGTGGGAGGACGAGAAATTCATCTACGTCGCGGCGTCGCGGCAACCCGCGCCTGTACGTCAGCCGCGCGTGATTGCGCCGCCGAAATCGGGCTCCGGCAAGGTGCTGCTCAAACTGTGCCAGCAGGATGGCGGCGCCGGCGAGACACTTTTCACCAAGCGCGAGGGCGAGCTGTTCAAGGCAGCGCGGCGGCTGGACTGGGGCGATACATTGGACGGAAGAAGCGGATAATCACCGAGAGTGTTCTTGCTCTGTTCCAACGACTCGGATAAAAGTCAGCGCCTTTCTGAGTCAACCGGAATCGGGGCGCGGAAACACTCTTCTGTGGACGGTTTGCCGCCCCTGTGAACAACGGGGCATCGAGGTTGATTGGTCGTGCGGTGATGCAGAAAGGTCAGCACCGATTTATCTCGTTCTGATATCGAGAAGCCGGGATCAAAATCGGGGACATCATGGCAGAGGCAGCGCGAAAATTCGGCGTGGCGGAGCAGCAACCGCTTTATCGTGAAGCGCCGAACAACATCGAGGCCGAGCAGGCGCTGCTCGGCGCCATCCTCGTCAACAACGATGCCTTCTACCGCGTCTCCGACTTCCTCAAGGCCGGCCATTTCTACGAGCCGCTGCACCGGAAAATCTTCGAGGTCGCGGCCGAGCTCATCCGCATGGGCAAGGTGGCGACGCCGATCACGCTGAAAACCTTCCTGCCGGCCGACGAGAAGGTCGGCGACATGACGGTGGCGCAATATGTGGTTCGTCTGGCGGTCGAAGCCGTCACCGTCGTCAACGCCACCGACTATGGCCGCGCCATCTACGATCTGGCCACGCGCCGCGCGCTGATCACCGTCGGCGAGGACATGGTCAACATCGCCTATGACGCGCCGGTCGACATGGCGCCGTCCGAACAGATCGAGGATGCCGAGCGGCGGCTGTTCGAACTGGCCGAAACCGGCCGTTACGATGGCGGCTTCGAAAGCTTCACCGATGCGGTCAAGACCGCCGTCGACATGGCCAACGCCGCCTATATGCGCGACGGCCATTTGTCGGGCCTCGCCACCGGCATGCGCGACCTCGACCGCCGCATGGGTGGCCTGCAGGCGTCGGATCTGATCATCATTGCCGGCCGTCCGGGCATGGGCAAGACATCGCTGGCCACCAACATCGCCTTCAACATCGCCGAGATGTATGAGCCGGCGCAACAGGCCGACGGCTCGTTCAAGGCAGCCAATGGCGGCGTCGTCGGCTTCTTCTCACTGGAAATGTCGTCCGAGCAGCTCGCCACCCGCATCATTTCCGAACAGACGGAAATTTCGTCGTCAAAAATCCGCCGCGGCGAGATTTCAGAGATGGATTTCGAAAAGCTGGTCGCCTGCTCGCAGACCATGCAGAAGATCCCGCTGTTCATCGACCAGACCGGCGGTATCTCGATCGCGCAGCTGTCGGCGCGGGCGCGGCGGCTGAAGCGTCAGCGCGGCCTCGACCTCATCGTCATCGACTATATCCAGCTGATGCAGGGGTCGAGCGCGAAATCGTCGCAGAACCGGGTGCAGGAAATCACCGAGATCACCACCGGCCTCAAGGCGCTCGCCAAGGAACTCTCCGTTCCGATCATCGCGCTGTCGCAGCTGTCGCGTCAGGTCGAAAGCCGCGAAGACAAGCGCCCGCAGCTGTCCGATCTTCGCGAATCCGGCTCGATCGAGCAGGACGCCGACGTGGTGATGTTCGTCTACCGCGAGGAATATTATCTGAAGAACCGCGAACCGAAGCCCGGCACCGACGAATACATCAAGTGGGAACACGAGATGAACGAGATGCGCGGCAAGGCCGAAGTCATCGTCGCCAAGCAGCGCCACGGCCCGACAGGTTCGGTGAGCCTCGCCTTCCATGGCGAGTTCACACGGTTTTCCGACCTCGCCGAAGAGCATCATATTGCGGAGAGGTTCGAGTAGCTTTTTGGCCTACCGCAGCGCTCCGTCACACCCCCCTCTGGCCTGCCGGCCATCTCCCCCGCAAGGGGGGAGATCAGCAGCTTTGCGGACGACGCTCATCTTGCGACTTTGGCGATTGGCGAAAGCAGCGACGATAGCCAATCTCCCCCCTTGCGGGGGAGATGTCCGGCAGGACAGAGGGGGGTGTGCTGGATCACCCTCCTTCGGTCATTTGCAGGCAGCATCACTCCATGCCTAAATCGCGCGTCCAGTTCATCTGCCAGAATTGCGGGTCGGTGCATCAGCGCTGGGCCGGCAAATGCGATGCCTGCGGCGAGTGGAACACACTGGTCGAGGAAGGCACGTCCGGCGGCATCGGCTCGGGACCGGCCAACGCGCGCAATGCGCGCAAGGGCCGCGCCGTGGTGCTGACCAGCCTGTCCGGTGACATCGAGGATGCGCCGCGGATCATCTCCGGCATTGGCGAACTCGACCGCGCCACCGGCGGCGGTTTCGTGCGCGGCTCGGCGCTGCTGGTCGGCGGCGATCCCGGTATCGGCAAGTCGACGCTGCTTACCCAGGCCGCAGCAGCATTGGCGTCAAAAGGCCACCGCATCGTCTATGTCTCGGGCGAAGAGGCTGTCGCGCAGATCCGGCTGCGGGCGCAGCGGCTTGGCGTCGCCGACACGCCGGTCGAACTTGCCGCCGAGACCAATGTCGAGGATATCCTGGCAACAATAGCCGACGGCAGAAGGCCGGACCTCGTCATCCTCGATTCCATCCAGACGCTGTGGACCGACATGGCCGACTCGGCGCCCGGCACCGTCACCCAGGTGCGCGCCTCGGCGCAAGCGATGATCCGCTACGCCAAATCCACCGGTGCTGCCATCGTGCTGGTCGGCCATGTCACCAAGGAAGGCCAGATCGCCGGTCCGCGCGTCGTCGAGCACATGGTCGACGCCGTTCTCTATTTCGAAGGCGAAGGCGGCCATCACTACCGCATCCTGCGCACGGTGAAGAACCGGTTTGGGCCGACCGACGAGATCGGCGTTTTCGAGATGTCGGACAAGGGCTTGCGCGAGGTCGCCAATCCGTCGGAGTTGTTCCTCGGCGAACGCCACGCAAAATCGCCGGGTGCCGCGGTATTTGCCGGCATGGAAGGGACACGTCCGGTGCTGGTCGAGATCCAGGCACTGGTGGCGCCGTCCACATTGGGCACGCCGCGCCGTGCCGTCGTCGGCTGGGACGGCGCACGGCTGTCGATGATCCTTGCCGTGCTCGAAGCCCATTGCGGCGTGCGCTTCGGCACCCACGATGTCTACCTCAACGTCGCCGGCGGCTACCGGATTTCCGAGCCGGCGGCCGATCTGGCGGTTGCCGCTGCACTGGTTTCGTCGCTCACCGGTCTTGCCCTTCCCGCCGATTGCGTCTATTTCGGCGAAATCAGCCTGTCGGGCGCAGTGAGGCCGGTTGCGCATGCGCAGCAGCGCCTTAAAGAGGCCGAAAAGCTGGGTTTTGGAAGTGCGGTTCTGCCCTTGGGCAGCGAGGAGGTTGTCGGGGGGATCGGGGCCGGCGCTTTCCAGCCGACCGAACTTGCCGATCTCGTCGCACGCATAGCCGGCTCACGGCGCAGCCGTGTCGACGTGGAAGATTGACGCGGCTCGCCCGAGCCGTGAAAAGACAATCTGAGTGGGGCGAAAGACATGCCGATTACGCTGCTGGACGGAATTCTCGTCGGCTTCACCCTGGTCTCGGCGATGCTCGCCATGGTTCGCGGCCTGTCACGCGAAATCCTGTCCGTCGTGTCCTGGGCGGCTGCCGCCGCGGCGGCATTCTTCTTCTACAAGCCGGTGCTGCCTTACGTTCAGCCCTATGTCGAAAGCGACAAGATCGCCATGGCGGCATCCGCCGGCATCGTCTTCCTCATCGCGCTGATCGTCGTTTCCGTCATCACCATGAAGCTTGCCGACTGGATCATAGATTCCAGGATCGGCGCGCTCGACCGTACGCTGGGCTTCCTCTATGGCGCCGCGCGCGGCGTCCTCGTAGTCGCCGTGGCGCTGCTGTTCTTCAACTGGCTGGCCGGCGCCAAGGCCCCTGCCTGGATCGCCAACGCCAAGTCGAAGCCGCTGCTCGAGACCATCGGCGCCAAGCTGGAAAGCCTGCTGCCCGAAGATCCGGAAAACGCCATCCTGAAGAAGCTCAATCCGAATCAGCCGGCAGCCGAGACGCCTCCGGCGGCCGATGCACCGGCGGCGGATGCTCCGGCAACCGGTGACGATACGCCGGCGCCCGACGACGAGACCGACGCTCCGGCCGATAACGCACCCGCGCCCGCTGCTCCGGCTCCGGCCGCGCCGGCAAACTGATACGGACGGATGGTGCCGGACAGGCGCCATCCCGGCAGTTCCGGCCTGACTACGTTGCTTTCGCGGTGCTATCGCACTATATGGCCATTTTAGCGGAGCTTGAGCCCCATGGCAGTTTCGAAGGCAGACGCGGACGACGTGCTTTCCGCCGAAGCAGACGATCATTTCCACGACGAATGCGGGGTGTTCGGCATTTTCGGCCGGCAGGACGCTGCGGCCATCGTAACGCTAGGCCTGCATGCGCTGCAGCATCGCGGCCAGGAAGCGGCCGGCATCGTCTCCTATGACGGCACGCAGTTCCATGTCGAACGCCATGTCGGCCTGATCGGCGACACCTTCACCAAGCAGCACGTCATCGACAGCCTGCAAGGCAACCGTGCCATCGGCCACACGCGCTATGCCACGACCGGCGGCGCCGGCATGCGCAACATCCAGCCCTTCTTCGCCGAACTCGCCGATGGCGGCTTTGCCGTCGCCCATAACGGCAATCTCACCAACGCCATGACCGTGCAGCGCGCGCTGCAGAAGCAGGGCGCGATCTTCTCGTCGACCTCCGACACCGAGACGCTGCTGCATCTCGTTGCCACCAGTAAGGAACGCGATTTGAATTCGCGCTTCATCGACGCCGTGCGTCAGGTCGAAGGCGCTTTCTCGCTGGTCGCGATGACCTCCAAGAAGATGATCGGCTGCCGCGATCCGCTCGGCATCCGCCCGCTGGTGCTCGGCGACCTCGACGGCGCCTGGATCCTGGCCTCCGAAACCTGCGCGCTCGACATTATCGGCGCCCGCTTCGTGCGCGACCTGAAGCCCGGCGAAATGGTCGTGGTGACCTCGAAGGGCATCGAGAGCCTGTTCCCCTTCGAGCCGCAGAAGACCCGCTTCTGCATCTTCGAATATGTCTATTTCGCCCGCCCGGACTCCTCGGTCGAAGGCCGCAATGTCTACGAAGTGCGCAAGCGTATCGGCGCCGAATTGGCGCAGGAAAGCCCGGTCGAGGCCGATATCGTCGTGCCGGTGCCGGATTCCGGCACGCCGGCGGCAATCGGCTTCTCCCAGGCGGCAGGCATCCCCTTCGAACTCGGTATCATCCGCAACCACTATGTCGGCCGAACCTTCATCCAGCCCGGCGATTCGATCCGCCATATGGGCGTCAAGCTCAAGCACAACGCCAACCGCCGGATGATCGAGGGCAAGCGCGTGGTGTTGGTCGACGATTCGATCGTGCGCGGCACCACCAGCCAGAAAATCGTGCAGATGGTGCGCGACGCCGGCGCCAAGGAAGTGCATATGCGCATCGCCTCGCCGCCGACCAGCGCGTCGTGCTTCTACGGCGTCGACACGCCGGAGAAGTCGAAGCTTTTGGCATCGCGCATGTCGATCGAGGAAATGGCCGAGTTCATCCGTGTCGATTCGCTCGGCTTCCTCACCATTGACGGGCTCTACCGCGCCGTCGGCGAAGCCAGCCGCGACAATGAGCAGCCGCAATTCTGCGACGCCTGTTTCACCGGCCAGTACCCGACCCGCCTGCTCGACTTCGAAGGCCACGACAATGTGCGCACGCTGTCGCTGCTGGCGAACAACGGGGCGTAAAGCCCAACTGCTATCCTTGAAAGCGCTCGCATGACCCTCGACCTCTCCGGCCGCGTCGCGGTCGTTACCGGCGCCTCGCGCGGCATCGGCTACTTCATCGCCAGGGAACTTGCCGCCGCCGGCGCGCATGTCATTGCGGTAGCCCGGACCGTCGGCGGGCTGGAAGAACTCGACGACCAGATCAAGGCCGAGCGCGCGAAAACCGGCAAGGGCGAAGCGACGTTGGTGCCTCTCGACCTCTCAGACATGGCCGGCATCGACCGGCTGGGCGGCGCCATTCACGAGCGCTGGGGCAAGCTCGACATTCTGGTGGCCAATGCCGGTGTGCTCGGCGTCATCTCGCCGATCGGCCATGTCGAGGCCAAAACCTTCGAGAAGGTTATGACCATCAATGTCACCTCGACCTGGCGGCTGATCCGCTCGGTCGACCCGCTGCTCAGGCTGTCCGACGCCGGCCGCGCCATTCTCATGTCGTCCGGGGCCGCGCATTCAGCGCGCGCCTTCTGGGCGCCCTATGCGGCGTCGAAGGCGGCTGTGGAAGCCATGACGCGTTCCTGGGCGCATGAGACGCAGAGCCTGGCGCTCCGCATCAATGCGGTCGACCCCGGCGCCACCCGCACCGCCATGCGTGCGCAGGCCGCGCCCGGCGAGGATCCGGAAACGCTGCCGCACCCGTCAGAGGTGGCAAAACGCATCGTGCCGCTGGCGAGCCCCGAGATGAAAGAGACGGGGCTGATCTTCCAGGTCAAGAACAACCGCTTCGTCGCCTACCGGCAGCCGGAATAAACCGGGTTGTAGCGGGATTAAACAGGCCTCCAGTTACGTTTCTTCGAATGTAGGACATTCGAAACCGGAGGACCGACATGCGTAGACTTCTTCTCGTTGCCGCCGCCGCGATTGCCGCCACAGCCGGGGTGGCGCTGGCGCAAGACGCCAAGATGAGTTTCTTCGTCACCAGCGTCGGTTCCGGCAAGGGCGCCGATCTCGGCGGTCTCAAGGGTGCCGACGCGCATTGCGCCTCGCTGGCGGAAGCGGCTGGGGTTACCGGCAAGGAATGGCACGCCTATCTCTCGAGCGCCAATGTCGATGCGCGCGACCGTATCGGCAAGGGTCCCTGGGTCAACGCCAAGGGCGAGAAGATTGCCGATGACGTCGCCTCGCTGCACAGCGACGCCAACGCCATCAACAAGCAGACGGCGCTGACCGAGAAGGGCCAAGTGGTCAATGGCCGCGGCGACAAGCCGAACCGGCACGACATATTGACCGGCTCGAAGCCTGACGGCACCAAGATCGCCGACCAGACCTGCGGCGACTGGACCTTGAGCGGGGCGGAGGGCGCGGCGATGATGGGCCACCACGACCGCACCGGCCTTGACGAGTCGGCGGCGGCGAAATCCTGGAACTCCTCGCATGCCTCGCGCGGGGGCTGCAGCCAGGAGGCGCTGAAAGGCACCGGCGGGGACGGCCTGTTCTACTGCTTTGCCGCGAACTAAGCGGGCTCGGGAGCGGTTCTGTTCACGGGTCTGTGATGGTCCGGCGAGCCGCTCCCCCATCGCCCTGCTTTCGCCATCAGCCGGGAGTTGCTAGGGTCAACCGACTCCGACACCCAGCAAAGCGAGGAATTCCCATGGCTGCTCCCAGCGTAGCATTGGTCTGGTACCTGGTGATCGCCGGCCCGCAAGGCGGCATGGTGGTGCTGCCCAGCACCTTCGACACCCGCGAACAGTGCACCAACGCCATCACCGAATATCAGAAGCAGCCGACGCCGGCCGGCTGGGCGGTGAACTGCGTGCCGAGCGCCTCGCCTTTCACCGATGAGGGTGATGCGGAAGAGCCGGCGGCGCAGTAGCGCAATCTCCCCCCTCGAGGGGAGATGGCCGGCAGGCCAGAGGGGGTCGCCTCGCGTAGAGTGCCAACCTCCTTCCGCACAAAGGGCGTCGCGTCCAGTCGGCCCGACCCCCTCTGTCGCCTTCGGCGACATCTCCCCCTAAGGGGCATAGGCGCTAAGATAGGTATTGCCCTGCGGAATCGGGTGTGATTCTACACTGCGATGACACACGAATCGCTTGTTGATGACGGCTGGGCCGAGACGATTGAGCTTCTGGGCGGCGAAGAGTTGATCGCAGCAAG
>NZ_JAMYOY010000013.1:0-179387 GCF_040320115.1 Mesorhizobium sp. M0802 | reverse complement strand
CCCCGTGCGCGCCCCGCGCCCTTGTCCAAACCCCCCCGGGGCCCGCGGGCCCCCCCCCCCCCCCACGGAGTGGGGGTCGACCCATGCGCTCAGTGCCCTTCCGATGTCCGTTCGCGGCGACTGCCAGGTGGTTCCCCCACTCCGTCTCGGCTTCGCCGAGCCACCTCTCCCCCCTCCGGAGGGAGAGGAAAGGAGCCTGGCTGGGACAGCGCCAACGTCCGGAAAGATGGGGGGGGAGCGCCCCGGCCGTAAGCACAGGTCCTGCACGAAAACTGCACATCCCTGCGGAAAACCTCCTCCGCTCCGCCCCGCCGTTTCCATGCGAGCCCGCGACAACAGCGGCATGCAACAGCGAAACGCTCACCTTTGGTCCTTGCCCTATCGCCTGCGCAGCGAAAGCTGGTGGTTGGTCGATCCGCCCCGGGCGGCGGCCCGCCCTTACCTGGAAGCGAGCCTGCTCCCTTTTATCCGCCCACCGGCCGAGCGGACCCAGCCCATCAGGAAAATCCGCGCATGACATCGTTTGCAAGCTTTTCCAGCCGCTTCGGCATCGCCGTCCTGCTCGTGGCGCTGGCGGATTTTTTCTTTTACGGCCAGCCCGCCGGGATCACGGTGCTGCTGTTTGCCATCCTGATCGCCGGCGCGGTGGTCGCTGTGCATCCTGCCGCGCTGAATTCCACCCGACCCTGGCTCAAGCCGGCCGCTTTGTTCGTCGCGCTGCTGCCGCTGGCCGAGAACGTCAGCCCGCTGTCGGTGGCGATAGCTGTCGTGGCGCTGGTGGTGTTTGCGCTGTCCCTGTCCGGGCGGCTGCGGCACGGCATCGCCCGCATTGCCGGCCAGGTCGCGCTGTTCCTGCTGGCGGCGCCGCTGCGCCTTATCCGTGACTTTTTCCAATGGCGCCGCACGGTGCGCCGGCTTGGCGGCCGCCGCATCCGCCTGGCGTCCATCATCGTCTGGGTCATGCCGGTGACGCTGGGCGCGGTGTTCCTGTTCTTGTTCGGCGCCGCCAATCCGGTCATCGAATACTGGCTGTCGCTGATCGACCTGATGAAGCTGCTCGATCTCATCCAACTGGCGCGGATCGTCTTCTGGCTGTTCGTGCTCGCCGGCGTCTGGGCTTTCCTGCGGCCTCGCCTGCCGCGTTTCCCGCGCCGCCTTCCACGCCGCCTTCCACCTTTGGCGCCGCCTGCAGCCGTGGCCGCACCGGCTGCGACCAAACCCGCCACAACGATCGAGGACGTCGTCTTCGGCAAGGCCGCGATCTTGCGCGCGCTGATCGTCTTCAACGCCCTGTTTGCGCTGCAGACCGGGCTCGACGCCGCCTATCTCTGGGGCGGGGTCGCCCTTCCCGACGGGTTGAGCTATGCCGCTTATGCGCATCGCGGCGCCTATCCGCTGATCGCCACCGCGCTGCTGGCCGCCGGCTTCGTGCTGGCGGCGCTGCGGCCGGGCAGCGAAACGTCAAGCGATCCGCTGATCCGCCGGCTGGTCTATGCCTGGGTGGCGCAGAACATCGTGCTGGTCATTTCGTCGATTCTCAGGCTCGGTCTCTATGTCGGCGTCTATGCATTGACCTACTGGCGCATCGCGGCTTTCGTCTGGATGGGGTTGGTGGCGTCAGGGCTTGCACTGATCATTGCCCGCATCGCGCTTGGAAAATCCAACGAATGGCTGCTCTCCGCCAATCTTGCGACGCTATCGGCGACGCTTTATGCCTGCTGCTTCATCAACTTCGCCGCAACGATCGCCAATTTCAATGTCGACCATTCCCTTGAAATGACCGGCGACGGCACGCCTATCGATACCGAATATCTGCGCTCGCTCGGCGCTGCCGCCATGCCGGCGCTGGACCGCCTCTACATGCACCAATTCGGAAACCAAACCACCTATCTGGCCGACCAAATGATGATCGACGACACTATCGCCGAGCAGAAGCAGTGGCGCGCCTGGAGCTTTCGCGGCTGGAGGCTCGTGCAGGTTCTCGACAAGAGAGGTTCGCTCGTGCTTCCTCCACCTACCCAGCCCTTGCAACCTTCAGTGCCGGACCGTTAGATCCATGCCGCATCAGATCCTGGTCGCCGACGACGATCCGCACATTCGCGAGATCATCTGCTTTGCGCTGGAGAAGGCCGGCATGAAGACGCAAGCCGTGTCCGACGGCGCCGCGGCCCTGCAGGCGATCGAGCGCCGCGTGCCCGATCTCGTCGTGCTCGACATCGGCATGCCGGAGATGGACGGGCTGGAAGTCTGCCGGCGGCTGAGGCAACGCTCCGACGTGCCGGTTCTGTTCCTGTCCGCGCGCGACGAAGAAATCGATCGCATCCTCGGGCTCGAAATGGGCGGCGACGACTATGTGACGAAACCGTTCAGCCCGCGCGAGCTGGTGGCGCGCGTCAACGTCATCCTGCGCCGCGCCCGCCCGGTGGCCCCGGACCCCGCCGGTGCCAAGAACTTTGCGCATGGCAAGCTCAGCCTGGTGCCGGCCAGCCATGGCGCCAGTTTCGACGGCAAGGCGCTGGCGCTGACGGCGATCGAATTCTCGATCCTGAAAGGATTTCTGGCGCGGCCGGCGCATGTGCTGGGGCGCGACCTGGTGGTCGCTAGCGCCTATGCCGCCAACATCCATGTCGCCGACCGTACCGTCGATAGCCACATCCGCAACATCCGCGCCAAGCTGGCGGCGGCAGGCTGTCTCGACGCCATCGAAACCGTGCATGGCGTCGGTTTCCGGCTTGGCCGATGCGGCGCCTGAGCGACGCCAAATGGATCGGCACCAAATGGCGGCCAAGGCTGGCCACGGTGGTCCTCGCCATCCTCATCATGGTGCTGGCGCTGCCGCTGGTCGGCTTGTTCTTCTTCCGGCTTTATGAAAACCAGCTGATCCGCCAGACCGAGGGCGAGTTGATCGCGCAAGGCGCCGTCATCGCCGCCATCTATGCGCAGAATATCAGTGACGCCGCCATTGCCCCGGAGAAGCTTGGGGTGCCGATGCAGGCTGACAGCGGCGAAGCCAGCCGCGGCGACGACACGCCTTACCAGCCGATCGAGCCGAGCCTCGATCTCGCCTCCGACTATTTGCTGCCGACCCGGCCCGCCGGCGTCGCTGCCGCCACCGATCCGGCCTTTGCAGCGATCGGCGCGCGGCTGTCGGGCATTCTCGACACCACGCAGAAAACCACCCTGGCCGGCTTCCGGCTGCTTGACCCGCATGGCGTCGTCATTGCCGGGCGCGACGAGGTCGGCCTGTCGCTGGCCAATGTCGAAGAGGTGCGCACCGCCCTTGCCGGCCACTACGCCAGCGTGTTGAGACAAAGAATTCCCGACCAGCCGCCACCGCCCCTCTATTCGGTCAGCCGCGGCACGAAAGTTCGCGTCTTTGTCGCCATGCCGATCGCGGTCGACGGCCATGTCGCCGGCGTGATCTACCTGTCTCGAACGCCGAACAACATCGTCAAGCATCTCTATGGTGAGCGCGGCAAGGTGACGCTGGCGGCTATCGCCATGCTCTTCGGCATGCTGCTGATCGCGCTGGTGTTCCTGCGCACCGTCAGCCGGCCGATCTACGCGCTGATGGAGCGCACGAGGCGCATCGCCGCCGGCGACCGCGACGCGATCCGGCCGCTCGACCATCACGGCACGCGCGAAATGGCCGAGCTGTCCGCGGCCTTTCTCGACATGGCCGAAAAGCTGCAGGCGCGCTCCGACTCGATCCAGACCTTTGCCACCCATGTCTCGCACGAGCTCAAATCGCCGCTGACGGCGATCCAGGGCGCGGCCGAGCTTTTGCGCGAGTCCGGCGAGGCGATGGACGCGGCCGAGCGCAAGCGGTTTTCCGGCAACATCGTCAACGATGCCGGAAGGCTCAATCTGCTGGTGCGGCGCCTGCTCGATCTGGCGCGCGCGGAAAACCTGGCGCCGAGCGGCGAGAGCACATCGCTCGATGCGGCGCTGGCATTGCTGCCGGTGGACGGCAGGCTGGCTGTGGCCATCGAGACGGGCGGCGAAATCGGTCTGCGCATCTCGGCTGAGAATGCGGCGATCGTGCTTGCCAACCTGATCGACAATTCCGCCAGGCACGGCGCGACCCAGGTTTTGCTGGCGGCTGCCAGCGCCGAAGGCAAGGTGACCATTGCGGTCAGCGACGACGGCGCCGGCATCTCGCCGAGCAACAGGGCACGCATTTTCGAGCCGTTCTTCACCACGCGGCGCGAGTCCGGCGGCACCGGCATGGGCCTCGGCATAGTGCTGGCCCTCCTGAAAGCGCATGCTGGCACGATCGCGCTGGTTGACTCCGGGCGCGGCACGCGCTTCGAGATCATTGTGCCGGCGGCGTGAAGGATGCCGGCGGCCGGATCGGAGAACAAAGTGCGCTACGACACCGTCATCATCGGCGGAGCCATCGTCGGCTCCTCGGTCGCCTATTATCTGCGCGAGGAAGGCTTTTCCGGCTCAATCGCGCTGATCGAACGCGACCCGCAATTCGCCCATGCGGCAACGACGCTGTCCATGGCCTCGATCCGTCAGCAATTCTCGATTCCGGAAAATATCCGGCTGTCGCAGTTCACGCTAAACCTTTTCCGGCGGCTGAAGGAGACCTTCGGCACCGATGCCGATATCGGTTTTCGCGAAGGCGGCTATCTCATCCTGGCCGGCGAGGCCGGGTTGCCGATCCTGAAAGCCAACCACGAGGCGCAGGTCGCCGAGGGCGCCGACATTCTGCTCGAGGATGCCGACCAGCTGGCAAAGCGCTTTTCGTGGCTGTCGACGGAAGGCATCAGCGCCGGCGCCTTCGGCCGCACCGGCGAGGGCTGGTTCGACGCTCATGCGATGCTGACGCTGTTTCGCAAGGCATTGCGTGACAGACAAATAGATTTCATCGCCGCCGATGTCACCGGCATCGAGAGGCAGGGCAACCGCGCCACCGGAGTGGACCTCGACAATGGCGAAAGACTGCAAGCCGGCATCGTCGTCAATGCCGCCGGGCCGAATGCCGGCAAGGTGGCCGGCATGGCGGGACTCGTCCTGCCCGTCGAGCCGCGCAAGCGCAACGTTTTCGTCTTCGAGGCGCGGGAAAAATACGCCGACATGCCGCTGCTGGTCGACCCATCCGGCATCTATGTCCGGCCTGAAGGCTCGGTCTATCTCACCGGCGGCGCCGAGCCGGAGGAGGGCGATGGCCCCGCCGACGCCCGGGATTTCGACGTCGACTGGCCGCTGTTCGAAGAGGTGATCTGGCCCGTGCTGGCAACCCGTATCCCTGCCTTCGAGGCGATCAAGCCGACACGCGCCTGGGCCGGCCACTACGACTACAACACGCTCGACCAGAATGCGGTGATCGGCCCGCATCCCGAGGTCGGCAATTTCATCTTCGCCAACGGATTTTCAGGCCACGGCCTGCAGCAGGCGCCGGCCGTCGGCAAGGCGCTGGCGGAGTTGTTGGTGCATGGCGGGTATCGGACGGTGGATTGCTCGGCGTTTGGGTACGCCAGAGTGGCTGAGGGAAGGGCGTTCCGGGAATTGAATGTGATTTGAGGCGGCAAAAGCTCACTGTCGAGTTCCTGCCTACCCCCCTCTGCCCTGCCGGGCATCTCCCCCGCAAGGGGGGAGATTGGCAGCTTCGGCGAAGGCGCCATTCTTGCAACGTCGGCGATTGGCGAAAGCGGTCGCGGCATCTGATCTCCCCCCTTGCGGGGGAGATGGCCGGCAGGCCAGAGGGGGGTGCTGTCCCGCGAGAGTCTAAGCAACCATCGCACTGACAGCCATCGCGTTGCCCAGTGCATGCCCGGCAGCCGTGTTGTCGAAAATGCCCCAGACCTCGGCACCGGAAGCGGCCGCTGCTTCCACTTGCCGCGCAAACCGGTCGAGCGTTTCGGCATCGTAACCCGAATGGTAGATGCGCGGCGCGCCGTGCCAGCGGAAATAGGCAAGGCCGGGCGAGCCACCCGGCCCTGCTGCCTCAGGGACCGGGGTCGGGTCAACGGCAACGCGCGTGATCCGGTTGTCAACAAGGAGTGCGTCGGCCTCGGCGCCGAACCAGCTGGGATGGCGCGGCTCGCATGCCAGCCTTGCCAGGCTACGCCTGCCCAACATGTTGAAGAAGCCGCCGGCGACCTCCGGCTCGAAGGGCAGGCTTGGCGGCAGCTGCACCAGAAGCACGCTCAGCTTTTCGCCGAGACCTTCGACCTGCCCGAGAAAGTCCTCTGTCAGCCCCTCGCAATCGGCGAGGCGATGCTCATGGGTCATGCTCTTCGGTGCCTTGACCGCGAAACGGAAGTGCTCCGGCACGGCGTGCGCCCAGCGCTCATAGGTCTCGCGGCGGTGCGGCTTGTAGAACGTGGTGTCGATCTCGACGGCCGGAAAGCGTTTTCCGTAACGTTCGAGATGCGAACCGGATTGCGGAAAGTCAGCCTTGTATCGAGACGGAATTCCCCAGCCGGCGGTGCCTATCAGAGATCGGCGATTTCCCATCCTGCGGATTTGGACCGGATGAAGCGCGGGTCAAGGGCGACAAAGGAGGCGTTGCTCCGCGGTGTCCTGAACACCGTTCCGCATTGCCGAGAACCTTGCCCGCCTTGACTGCCCAACCCGATCGGCAATTGCGCTCGACGCTCGTCAGCCCTCGCGGGAGAACCAGAACGCGTCGGCCATTCGCGTCATGCCGATACGCTCATAGAAGCCGACGGCGTCGGGCATCGAGATCAGGCTGATGGCGACCGAAGGCCCAAGCTGCCGGCGGGCCTCGTCCATCAGGCCCTTGCCGATGCCGACGCCTTGCACCGATTGCGACACGGCGAGCTCTGAGACGTAGCACACCCAGGAAAAATCGGTGATGGCCCTGATAACGCCGATCAGCGGCCTGCCTTCGATGTCGAGCCGCGCGGTGAGCACCAGGTTCGCGCCCGAAAGCATCGCCTGTAGCCGGGCGTCGTCATCGACGGGGCGTGTTTCGCCGAGCGTGGATTCGACCAGCACGCGGCGGAACTCGGCGACGTCGAGCTCAGGCTCCCTGGCATAGATAATCTTCGATTGTGCGGTCATGGGCGTAAGGTGCACCAGCGGCGGCCGGTTTTAAAGACGTTTGCCGCCGATCTTTCGATCGGGCCGCGCACCAACAGTTGCCTTTTATTTGCCGGCGGCTTTGTGTAAACCGGGCGCAGCAAACCCTGACGCAACGAATTATCGATCAAGAACGGGCAAAAGCCATGGAAAAATTCACCAAGCTCACCGGCGTCGCCGCACCGATGCCGATCGTCAATGTCGACACCGACATGATCATCCCCAAGGATTATCTCAAGACGATCAAGCGCACCGGGCTCGGCAGCGGCCTGTTCGCCGAAATGCGCTACAAGGACGATGGCTCGGAAAACCCCGACTTCGTGCTCAACAAGCCAGCCTACCGCAAGGCGCAGATCCTGGTCGCCGGCGACAATTTCGGCTGCGGTTCGAGCCGCGAACACGCGCCGTGGGCGCTGCTCGATTTCGGCATTCGCTGCGTCATCTCGACCTCGTTCGCCGATATTTTCTACAACAACTGCTTCAAGAACGGCATCCTGCCGATCACCGTCAGTCCGGAAGATCTGGAGAAGCTGATGGACGACGCCTCGCGCGGCTCCAATGCGACGGTTTCGGTCGACCTCGAGGCCAAGGAAATCCGCGGACCGGATGGCGGCGTGGTCACCTTCGACCTCGACGACTTCAAGCGCCACTGCCTGCTGAACGGCCTCGACGATATCGGCCTGACCATGGAGAAGGCCGGCGCCATCGCCTCGTTCGAGAAGAAGAACGCTGCCGAGCGTCCTTGGGCCTGAGTGGTACGAGATGGCCCGGCCGCCACAAAGCCGGGTTCGTGGCGGCTGAACGGAGGGGACAGTCATGACACGTTTTCTTCTTGCCGGCGCCTGCGCGCTGGCGTGGATGCTGATGCCGGTGGCCGGCGCGCAAGCACAGACCGACAAGATACTCGTGCCGGCAGAAGATCCGTCCGCCGCCGATCCGGGCGCGTCGAACAATGCGGCCCTGGCGGACGATGACAGCCAGGGGCCGGTACCGTTCGAGGGCGGGCAGCTGACCATTACCGAGCCAGAGCAGGATGGCGAGAAGGTGCTGGCCTATGACGGCAAGCAGCTGGCCAGCAATTATGACGTGTTCTTCGACAGAACAGTCAAGGTCGGCGGCGTCAACGTGGCGCTGGTCGATGTTGGCGACGGCGGCAACCAGTGCGGCCCGGCCAAGGTCATCGTCTGGAAACCGGAAGGCGGCGAGATACAAAGCCTCAAGGTCGAACAGGACGAATGCGGCGCGCCGCCGGCGGCGGTGGCCGACAACGCCATCTATTTCGTGCCGTATCTGTTGCCGGGCGATACGAAGCAAGCGCTGCAATGGTCGCCCAGCGACGGGCTGACGATCTCGGGCGACCTGACCTACGCGCCGGAGCCGGGTACGGACTGGAAGGACGTCGATCCGGCCAAATACCAGAACATCATCGACGCCTTCCACAATGAGGCCGTCTACAAGGCGGCGCAGACGCTGCTCGGCGACACCATGCCCGACATGGCGACCAGCCTGCTGGTCGGCGGCGGCACCGAAAAGACGGCCTCGGGCGCCTTCTACGCCACCGGCTGCGTGCCGCACGCATGCGGCAGCAATGACGGTTTCATGGCGGTCGACCCGGCCAACCACACGCTCTACTTCGCCCGCCGCGGCGACAATGGCGAGCCGCAGGCCTGGCCTGACGTGAAGACCTGGCCTGCGGATGTGAAGGAAGCAATGGACAAGGCGCAGGAGTCGGGGAACTAGGGTTCGCGGCAGCGCGGCGAACACTCGGTGTTCATGCTTGTTCCGTCGCGATCCGTCACACCCCCCTCTGCCCTGCCGGGCATCTCCCCCTCATCAAGGGGGAGATCAGACGTTACTCTGGCTTCGCCAATCGCAAATGTGGAAAGCGAGAAAGGCGTCCGAACTGCTAATCTCCCCCCTTGAGGGGGAGATGGCCGGGAGGCCAGAGGGGGGTGCTGTCCCGCCGACGACCAAGATTTGCACCTGACTTGGCCCATGGCCTGGCCGGCCCTTTCCTGCAAAGTGTCCGAAACCACAGCGAGGCTCCATGCGCACACTCATCTCCACCGGTTCGCCCTTCGAAAAAACCGCCGGCTATTCGCGCGCGGTGGTGCAGGGCGACTGGTGCTTCGTGTCGGGAACGACCGGCTACGACTATGCGACGATGACCATGCCGGAAACGGTGGAGGCGCAGACGCGCAATTGCCTGGCGACCATCGCCGAGGCGCTGAGGGATGGCGGCTTCGACATGGCCGATGTGGTGCGGGCGCATTACTACATCACCGACCAGGCCATCGCGGACGTCGTCTTCCCCATCCTCGGCGAGGCTTTCGGCGAGATCAGGCCGGCGGCGACGATGATCGTGTGCCAGCTCAACAAGCCGGAAATGAAGATCGAGATCGAAGTCACGGCGCTGCGGCGTACGGCTTGAGGAGGCAAAGCCATGACGGTCCGGCGCATCGTAGCCAATATCGGGACGCAGGACGCGGCGGCGGCGAAACGCTTCTACCAGGACGTGCTTGGCCTAGATGTGCTGATGGATCAGGGCTGGATCGTCACCTACGGGTCCGACGAACGGATGCAGGTGCAGATCAGCTTCATGGCCCAGGGCGGCTCCGGCACGCCGGTGCCGGACCTGTCGATCGAGGTCGACGATGTCGATGCGGCGCTGCAAGGCATGAAGGCCGCCGGCTTCGCCATCGAGTATGGTCCGGCCGACGAACCCTGGGGCGTACGGCGGTTTTATGTGCGCGATCCATTCGGCCGGTTGGTGAATATTTTGTCGCATAAGTGATTTGTTCCTCTCCCCCGCCTCTGGCCACGGCGAGGAACCCAGGTCTTGAGAGGCGGGCGCCGTCGTAGCGTTCTTCATCCCCTTGCGCTGCAAGCTCTTGGCGTTTAGCAAGGCCGCGGTTTCTCCAACAGCATTGGGACGGTTCTCCATGGCTTCGAAAAATCTTCTCCTGCTCGCCGGCGACGGCATCGGCCCCGAGGCGATGGCCGAGGTGAAGAAGCTGATCGCGGCCATGAACGCAAAGCTCGGCAGCGGTTTTGCCACTGATGAAGGCTTGGTCGGCGGCTGTGCCTACGACGCGCATGGCGCGGCGATTTCGGATGCCGACATGGCAAAGGCGATGGCTGCGGACGCCGTGCTGTTCGGCGCCGTCGGCGGGCCGAAATGGGACAAGGTGCCTTACGAGGTGCGTCCCGAGGCCGGGTTGCTACGGCTGCGCAAGGATATGGAGCTGTTCGCCAATCTCCGGCCCGCCATCTGCTATCCGGCGCTGGCCGCGTCGTCCTCGCTGAAGCAGGAAGTCGTCGAGGGCCTCGACATATTGATCGTGCGCGAGCTTACCGGCGGCGTCTATTTCGGCGAGCCGAAGCAGATCATCGATCTCGGCAACGGCCAGAAGCGCGGCATCGACACGCAGGTCTACGACACGTTCGAGATCGAGCGCATTTCCGGCGTCGCCTTCGAGCTGGCGCGCACGCGCAAGAACCACGTGACATCGATGGAAAAGCGCAACGTCATGAAATCCGGGGTGCTGTGGAACGAGGTCGTCACCCAGACCCAGAAGACTCGCTATGCCGACGTCAAGCTCGACCACATGCTGGCCGATGCCGGCGGCATGCAGCTGGTGCGCTGGCCAAAGCAGTTCGACGTCATCGTCACCGACAATCTGTTCGGCGACATGCTGTCCGACATCGCCGCCATGCTGACCGGATCGATCGGCATGCTGCCGTCGGCCTCGCTCGGCGCGCCCGATGTGAAGACCAAGAAGCGCAAGGCGCTGTACGAGCCGGTGCACGGCTCGGCGCCCGACATTGCGGGACAGGGCATCGCCAACCCGATCGCCATGATCGCTTCGTTTGCCATGTGCCTGCGCTACTCCTTCGGCATGGTCGATGAGGCCGACAAGCTCGAAGGCGCCATAGCCGCCGTGCTCGACGACGGGCTGCGGACGAAGGATATTTTGTCCGAGGGCATGACCGAAGTCGGCACTGTCGCAATGGGCGATGCCGTCATCGCCAAGTTCCTGGCTTAGCGGCCGACTCAGCGGATCTCGCCGGCCAGCCGTTTCAGCAGGCCGACGAGTTGCGCCTCATCCACGGCTGAGAAAAAAGCAGCGTCGGCGGCTTCGACGGCGACGATAGCGCGCTGGACTGCGGCCGTCCCCGTCGTGGAGACGCGGATCACCTTGGCGCGGGAATCCCGCGGGTTGGTGTCCCGCACAATCAGTCCCTTTGCCTCGAGCCGGGCGACGACGTCCGATGTCATCTTCACCTCGGTGCCGGCCTGGGCGGCGAGCTGCACCTGGTTGGGCGGCTCGCCATAGCGGCCGAGCCACATCGCCGAAGCCAGCAGCACGAACTGGACATGGGTAAGGTCAAGCGGGGCCAGCGCCGCCGTCATGACGCGCTGCCAGCGCATGGTTGTTCGCCAGAGCAGCAAGCCGGGGCTCTCGGATGGTCCGCTGAAGCGCGTGTTCAGATCCCCCCGATCAGCCACCGTTCGCCAACACCCTTGCCTGCTCGAACAGTTTGGCCATCGAAGTGTCGAAATCGCCGCTGATCTGCGGCCCGAGCTCTGGTCCGACCTCGGCGGCCGATGGGCCGGAAATCTCGAGGCGATGAGTCACTTGAGTGCCACCCTCGACCGGCGTCAGCGTATGCCTGAACAGCAGTTTCGTGTCGCCGGACGAGGTCTCGTCCGCATAGGTTACAGCGTCGACGAGGTCGACGATCGTTTTCGATCGTCGATTTGATGATTGCACAGATTATCTGTGCACAGACTACATGGCAAGAGAAATATTTCGTCGTTCGGTCAAAACAGCAGCTGCCTTCCCGGCTGCGACCTAAGCCATTGTTATAGCACGGCTGTCCGCAAACAGCCGGCTGCTCATTTCTTGGTGCGGGTCTAGGCTCCGCCTCCTCCAGGCACCGGCCCCCACTGGTTTTCGTGGGCCTGGGTCGGGATCAATCCGAGTATCAGCGCGAGGATCAGCGTAGCCGGAGCGAACATGAAGGTGATTGCGAAGTAAGGTATTGCCAGCCAGCCGGTCAGGCCGATGTCGTGCAAGCGGCGCACGACGAGCCCGACCCAAGGCAGGAACGTCGCTAGCCAAAACAGCCCCCAGACGCCGATCATCACAATCGGCCAGTTGCCGGCATCGAAATTGCCGACGGCCTGGTCGGCGAGGGCGCCGGCAATTCCGACCAGGATGAAGCTGACGGTCCAGAACAGGCAGTAGCCCCAGAATTCCTTGCGGCGGGCGCGTTCGGCGAAGTTGATGTAGTTGCGCGTCACGCCTCGCCAGAAATAACCCGGCAGTCCGCTATCGCGAACCGCGCCGTCTTCCGCCAGGCGGCCGAAATGCTGTGGGGCGGCTGAAGCGGCAGCCGCCTTGGGCGGCGCGGCGCTTGCCGCTGGCGCAGCGGTGGCGGGACTGGCGGGCTGGGCGCGGATTGAAAAAACGTCGCGCGCCTGACCGCTTGCCGGCAGAAACTCGACCACAGCGCCGTTCGCGATCACGGTATCACGGCGCAGATCCTCGCGCGCGAAGGTGTAGCGGTTGCCGTCCGCCCCGGTGATGAAGCCGAAACCCTGGGCCTCGTCATAGTGAAGAACTTCGCCGCGCATTTAGCCTCGCCCCCGTGCAGGCACAGACTGTTCAAAGTTGCGGCGGACTGCAAGGGGGTGGACGAAATGGAGGGCGAACGGTTCAGGCATGAGTTGCTTTATTTTCCGGTGCGTTGGCGCTGCCCCTCACCTGCCTGCCGGCATCCTCTCCCCGTATAGTGACGAGGAGAGGGGTCGCTGTTATCGACGATTCCGCCAATCACCAACGCTGCAAGAAGAGCGCCAAGGCTGCGGTCCGCCCTTTCTCCCGTCACTATACGGGGAGAAACGCCAGGCAGGGCAACGAGGGGCAGCGCCTGCATTTGTAATTGGCCGATAAGAGCCTCAAACCGGCCGCTTCTTCGGCTTCTTGTTCTTCGGCGGTCCCGCCTTGTCGAATTTCGGTTTCCCGGCCCAAGGCTTTGCATCGCCGGCGGGCCGTTCCCGCTTCTCGAATTTCGGCTTGTGTGCGCTTTGCGGCGCCTCGAACGGGCGCTTGCCGCGATGCGGCTTCTTGTCGGGCTTCGGCGCCTGGTAGCCGGCGCGCGACAGGTCGGGCGTGCCGTCCAGCCGCTTCACCACGATGTTGCCCTGCAGCTTCTTGTCGGGGCCGATGGCAGCGAGGAAGCGATCGGCCCAGTCGGCCGCGATCTGCACGTAGGTCTCATCCTGCTGCATCTTGATGGAGCCGATCTCGCGCTTGGAGATGTTGCCGGTGCGGCACAGCATCGGGATCAGCCAGCGCGGCTCGGCATTCTGCTTGCGCCCGATCGACAGCGAGAACCAGACACTGTCGCCGAAATCGTCGCGCCGGCTTGGCGCTTCATCGCGGCGCTCGAATTTTTCGCCCGCCGGTTTGTCACGCGAAGGCGTGAACGGTGCGACATCCGTAAGCTCCTCGGGCGCCGAGCGGCTGGCGCGGCATTGGCGCACGAAGGCGGCGGCCACCTGTTCGGCGCCATGCCTGGCCAGAAGCGCGTCGATGAAGCCGCGCTCGTCCTCGGCAATCGGCTCTTCGAAGGCTGGATCGGCAAGGATGCGCTCGTCGTCGCGCTTGATGACGTCGTCGGCGGAGGGCGGGCTCGCCCATGTCGCCTTCAGCCCGGCATTCTGCAGCAGCCGTTCGGTGCGCTTGCGGGCGCCGTTGGGCACGATCAGCGCGCTGACGCCCTTGCGTCCGGCTCGGCCGGTTCGGCCGCTGCGGTGCAGCAGCGTTTCGGGATTGGTCGGCAGATCGGCGTGGATGACCAGTTCGAGATTGGGCAGGTCGATGCCGCGCGCTGCAACGTCCGTGGCAATGCAGACCTTGGCGCGGCCGTCCCGCATCGCCTGCAGCGCGTGGGTGCGTTCGTTCTGGCTGAGCTCGCCCGACAGTGCCACGACGGAAAAATTGCGGTTGTTGAAGCGCGCCGTCAGGTGATTCACGGCGGCGCGGGTGTTGCAGAACACCAGCGCGTTCTTCGCTTCGTAAAACCGCAGCACATTGATGATGGCGTTCTCGCGGTCGGGATAGGCGACATTCAGCGCCCGGTACTCGATATCGAGATGCTGCTTTTCCTCGCCGCCGGCCGAGATGCGTACGGCGTCGCGCTGATAGCCTTGCGCCAGCGTGGCGATCGAGCGCGGCACGGTGGCCGAAAACATCAGCGTGCGGCGCTGAGCCGGTGCGGCATCGAGGATGAATTCGAGGTCCTCGCGAAAGCCGAGGTCGAGCATCTCGTCGGCCTCGTCCAGCACCACGGCTTTCAGCGCCGACATGTCGAGGGAGTTGCGGGTGATGTGGTCGCGCAGGCGGCCGGGCGTGCCGACGACGATGTGGGCGCCGCGCTCCAGCACGCGCCGTTCGGAGCGCATGTCCATGCCGCCGACGCAGGACGCGACGGTGGCGCCGGTCGGCGCGTAGAGCCATTGCAATTCGCGCATCACCTGCAGAGCGAGCTCGCGCGTCGGCGCCACGGCCAGCGCCAGCGGTGCGCCAGCCTGGTCAAAACGCTCGGCGCTTCCAAGAAGGGTCGGCGCCAAAGCGAGGCCGAAGGCGACGGTCTTGCCTGAGCCGGTCTGCGCCGACACCAGAGCGTCGGACTCGCCGAGCTCCAGCACGGCCTTCTGCACTGGCGTCAGCTCGGTATAGCCGCGTTTTTCCAGCGCTTCTGCCAGCGCAGGAACAATAGCTTCGAAATTGGACATCTCACTCTTTCGGAATTCAGGGTCTGGGCTCATCATGGAGCACATGCCGGGGCTGACGCACGCCAGCCAAACACTATTTGGGCGTTCGTACTTCTTGCGGCCGCTATTGTACAGGGCAGGCGTGTGCCTGGCCGCAATTGACTCCTGACGCAAACCGCGTAAAAGCCGGCATCGAACGGGATCATTTTCGATGCGCGGCCTTCTGATGGCTCTTCTTGCCTTCGACTTCCCCGGCCACAATCATGGGGCCGGGCGCGTTGGCGCGTCTTACCGTTCCAGCAAAACTATGGCCAAAACCACCACCAAAACGGTGTGATTCCCTTGGCCTAACCACCCTCTCCCGGGTCCGGCCCGGGGGACGAAACCCGCATTGGCCGGCGGGTTTTCTCCAAAAACCAAGCGGAGAGGGACAGGAGATTTCTGATGAGTTTCAAAGTTGCGGTAGTCGGCGCCACGGGCAATGTGGGTCGCGAAATGCTCAACATACTGGAAGAGCGCGGCTTTCCGGTAAGCGAAGTCGTGGCGCTGGCCTCGCGGCGCAGCCAGGGCACCGAAGTGTCGTTCGGCGACCGTTCGCTGAAGGTCAAGACGCTCGACCAGTATGATTTTTCCGACACCGACATCTGCATCATGTCGGCCGGCGGCAACGTCTCGAAGGAGTGGTCGCCGAAGATCGGCAAGCAGGGCTGCGTCGTCATCGATAACTCGTCGGCCTTCCGCTACGACCAGGACGTGCCGCTGATCGTGCCGGAAGTGAACCCGGATGCGATCTCGCTGTTCACCCGCAAGAACATCATCGCCAATCCGAACTGCTCGACGGCGCAGCTGGTCGTGGCGCTGAAGCCGCTGCACGATGTCGCCACCATCAAGCGCGTCGTCGTCGCCACCTATCAATCGGTATCCGGCGCCGGCAAGGAAGGCATGGACGAACTCTTTACACAGACCCGCGCGGTGTTCGTCGCCGATGGCGTCGAGGTCAAGAAGTTCACCAAGCGCATCGCCTTCAACGTCATTCCGCATATCGACGTCTTCCTCGACGACGGCTCGACCAAGGAAGAGTGGAAGATGGTCGCCGAGACCAAGAAGATGCTCGACCCCAAGATCAAGCTGACGGCGACCTGTGTGCGCGTGCCGGTGTTCATCGGCCATTCCGAAGCCGTCAACATCGAGTTCGAAAAGCCGATCACCGCCGACGAGGCGCGCGATATCCTGCGCGAAGCGCCGGGCTGCCAGGTCTTGGACAAGCGCGAGGATGGCGGCTACATCACGCCGCTGGAATCGGCCGGCGAGGACGCCACCTTCATCTCGCGCATCCGCGAGGATTCGACCATCGACAACGGCCTGTCGATGTGGATCGTCTCCGACAATCTGCGCAAGGGCGCGGCGCTCAACGCGGTGCAGATCGCCGAGCTTCTGGTCGAGCGCGGCCTGATCCAGCCGAAGAAGAAGGCGGCCTGACGGCTGGTTTGTTTTCGCTCACGGGGTTCGGCCTTCGGCCGATTCCGTTTATCGCTCACGGGCCGTATCGCCGCTGCCGCGGCTGGCCCTCCGCGGGGCGCCGGAAAGCCGGCGGCCCGTAGTCGCGGGCTCGGCCTTCGGCCGAAGCCTTCCTTCTCCCCGTTCACGGGGAGAAGGTCCCGGCAGGGGGATGAGGGCAGCGCTGACCTCTGTTGAGAAACGCCTTTGAACGATCCCACCAAAATCGTGCTGCGCCCCGCCACGGCTTTGGATGCCGCGACCATCGCCATTGTCATGCGGGCCGCACTTGGCTCGTTCTCCTGGATGCCGGTCATCCACACGCCGGATGAGGATCTTGCCTTCATCCGCGAGATCGTGCTGTCCCGGCAGCAGGTGACGGTCGCCGAGGCCGGCACCGGCATTGTCGGCTTCATTGCCCTGAGCGGCGATTGGGTGGAACAGCTCTATCTCGACCCCGCCTGGACGGGGCAAGGCATCGGCAGCCGGCTGCTGGTGCAAGCGACCGCCGCGCTACGGATCGTTAAACTGCATTGCTTCCAGGCCAACACCGGCGCGCGTCGCTTCTACGAGCGCCATGGCTTTCGCCCCGAGGCGTTCGGCGCGGGCACCACCAACGAAGAAGGCCTGCCGGATATTCTCTACGTGCGTCGAGCTTGATATTCAGCCGGCGTTATCCTTGGCCAGTTGGCGCAATAACTCCATCGCTTCCTCGGCCCGCTCAGCGGGCACGAACAGATGGTCATGATAGAAAGCAGAGACCGGATTGACGCCCATGCCGGCGGCGGCCAGCCGGGCGGTGATGGCGGCGAGGAAGCCGACGGCTTCCAGCGAGGAGTGGACGTTCAGGGTGATCATGCGGCAGCGGAACGAAGCGGTCAGCCCGGCCGCCCGTGCCGCGTCCTCGGTCACGATCAGTGTCACACCCTCGCGCTCGCGAAAGACCATCACGGGATCGAGGCCTGCCTGCCGGCTGATTCCAGGTGTGAGCGTAGCGAACACGTAGACGTCCGGCAGCAGTTCCGGCGTCATCGCCGCCAGCAGCTTTTTCAGATCAGTCTCGCCGGCCATTCGCTCGTCTCTCGCCCAGCCCTATCAATAGCCGTGACTGGTGGATGTCGATAGTCCGTCAAGGTGGAGGGACAGCACCCCCCTCTGCCCTGCCGGGCATCTCCCCCGCAAGGAGGGAGATCGGCGGTTTCGATGCTCCGCTCATTCATGGAACATTGCCGAAGCGGTCGAGCGTGTAATCTCCCCCCTTGCGGGGGAGATGGCCGGCGGGCCAGAGGGGGGTGTGAAGGATCGCCACGCAGCGGCTTTTGCTTGCTGCTACCCAAAAAGAATCCGCACCCTGTAGGATCGCCGCCCCATCGCTCGTCCTTGGTCCGAAGCCAGCAAACGGCTCGAACCGCTTAGGAGGGAACACCGTGAGTATTTCTCAAACCATGCCCGTCTCGTCGGGCGCCCTGTGGACCGGCCGCGTGCTCAGCGGCCTCATCATCCTGTTCATGATCTTCGACGGCGTCATCAAGCTGCCGCCGCTCGATGTCGTCACCCAGACCATGGTGCCGCTCGGCTGGCCGGCCGATGTCAATGTCGCGCGCACGCTCGGCATTATCGGGCTGATCTCGACCGCGCTCTATGCGCTGCCCCGCACCTCGGTGCTCGGCGCCATCCTGCTCACCGGCTATCTCGGCGGCGCCATCGCCACAAACATGCGCGTCGGCAGCCCGTTGTTTTCGCACACGCTGTTTAGCGTCTATCTCGGCATCATCCTGTGGGGCGGTCTCTATCTGCGCGACCCAAGCGTGCGCGCCCTGATCCCGTTCAGCCGTTAAGCGAGGAGAAAAACATGCTCAGCACCATTCTCATCATCCTGGTCGTCATCATCGTCGCCGTGCTCATCTATGCGGCGACGAGGTCGAATGATTTCGTCACCGCCCGCACCGCCAGCATCAAGGCCGCGCCGGAAGCGATCTTTCCGCTGATCAACAATTTCAAGCACTGGCCGGAGTGGTCACCCTACGAAAAGCTCGACCCCGAGATGAAGCGCACGCTGTCGGGCGCTGATGCCGGCAAGGGCGCCGCCTACGCCTGGGAAGGCAATGCCAAGGCCGGCAAGGGACGCATGGAGATCGTCAATTCCGTGCCATCCTCGCTGGTGTCGCTGAAGCTCGACTTCGAGAAGCCGTTCCGGGCCAACAACAGCGTCGACTTCACCCTGAAGCCCTCGGGCGACACCACCGCAGTCACCTGGGCAATGCGCGGCAGCCGGCCCTTCATTGCCAAGCTTTTGGGCCTCTTCATGAATTTCGATACGCTGATCGGCAAGGATTTCGAGGCTGGCCTCGCCAATCTGAAGAAGGCCACTGAAAGGTAAAACGTCCTGCATTTCAACAAGCTCGGCGGCGGTCGTTACGAATGTGACAGGCACGCGCACCGGGATCTCTCACGTCTTCGGGATCAAATCAGCTGTCTGGGAGTTAGAGCCGTGGCGGCGAGGACGGCGATCCGCGTGAGAGAGGAACGACAATGAAAAAAGCGATGATCATTCTGGTACTGGCGACCGCACTGGGTGCGTGCTCGCAAACCGAAAAGGGTGCCGCGGTCGGCGGCCTCGGCGGCGCGGCGGTTGGCGCAGCTGTGGCAAATGATCCGGTTCAGGGCGCCGTCGTCGGCGGCGCCGTCGGCGCCGTGGCCGGCGCGCTGATCGGCCGTGCCAGCGAAAGCGGTCAATGTCGCTACCGCGGCCGCAACGGGCGCACCTACATCGCCAGCTGCCCCGACGGTTATTGAACACAGCCAGGTCCAACATCGGAAACCGGCGGCTATAGATCGCCGGTTTCGCTGTTGCCCAAGGCAGCTGGACCATGGCTGCCTGCGCTACAGCAATCCCCGGATATGCTCCCAAGCCAGGCGGCCCAGGCGCGTGTCGGCGTCGTCATTGCCGCCATGGGCATGCAGCCTCGAGCGCGGCGTGATTTCGCCCGGCAGCAGAATGCGGTGGCCGGCGTCGGGCACTGAGACGAGGCAGGTGGTCATTGCGGTGTCCTGGCGACGCCGAACGATCGACTGGGCAAAATCCAGCGATGGCCATAGCGCGTCGTCGCCGCCCGCAACCAGAACAATGTCCGCTGAAATAGCTTCGGCGGGAATGGCAGCCTTGGCCGCTGCGTCCTCGAAGGTTTGCAAGGCACGTAGGAAGAGCCGCCGGTAGGACACCAGACCATCGACATACTCGGCGTTCCAAGCGGGATTGCTTGGGACAAACGGCAAAGGAATCCCCTCGATCGTCCACGACGATCGTTCCGGCCAGCTGACGCCGTCGCGGCCCGGCCCGATATTGCCCCAGACCACCGATGTCGGGCTGATCGCAACCACGAGGCCGATGCGTGGATCGTGAGCCGCCGCAAGCAGGGAGGCCTCGGCGCCTTTCGAGGTCCCGACATAGACGATGCGCCGGCATCCCATCTGGACAAGATAGTCGGTCGCCGCGAAAAACGTTTCGAGCGGGATCTCGCAAATGCCGGGCACCTGACCTTCGCCGCCAAACCATTGCAGCGCGAGAGCGGATGCTCCTTCCTTGGCAAAGAGCCGGGCGCGGGTGACGTCGATGCGGCCGCTCGATCCGCTGAGCACGACGACGCCTGTCGTGGCGCCGGCGCATCGCAACAGCGTTCCGGCTACGCCGCCGAAAAGGGTCTCTTCCGTGACGGTCCGCTCAGTCATCTTTCGTTCGAACGCATATGACATCGCCGCACATTAGCAAAACGGCGGGCACAGGCCCGCCGTTTTGTCGATGCGATGACGCGATGCTTATTCGGCGGTGGCGGCTTCCGCTTCGGCCGGGGCTGCAGCAGCGGCGGCAACGGCGGCGGCAGCGTCTTCCTGGGCCTTCTTCAGCAGAGAGGCGCGTTCCTGCGCCTTCTTGCCGGGCTCGGCCTTCTTCGGGTTGGAGCGGGCTTCGCGCTTGAGGAGGCCGGCCTCATCGAGGAAGCGCAGCACGCGGTCGGTCGGCTGGGCGCCGTGCGACAGCCAATGCTTGACGCGGTCGGCGTCGACCTTGACGCGCTCGCCGTCCTTGGGCAGCAGCGGGTTCCACGAGCCGATCGACTCGATGAACCGGCCGTCGCGCGGCGAACGGGCGTCGGCAATGACGACGTGGTAGTAAGGGCGCTTCTTCGAGCCCGCACGGGCCAGTCTGATCTTCAAGGGCATTTCATTTCTCCTAAATTTCTGATTTCAGTGTTGGGTTAATGGCTTTGTCTGGTGCAGGTCGTTGTCCCAAAACCGCTGCGCACTTTTGGGCGACATGCACTTTGTTAGCCGGTTTTGCTTGCGCCGTTGGACGCGGCGATCTGCTCGTGATGGCGGATCACTTCGCGGACGACGAAGTTGAGGAATTTTTCCGCGAAATCGGGGTCGAGATGAGCGTCCTTCGCCAGCTGGCGAAGGCGGGTGATCTGCTCCTGCTCGCGCGCCGGGTCGGCGGGCGGCAGGCCATGCTCGGCCTTGAGCACGCCGACCGCCTTGGTGCAGCGGAAGCGCTCGGCCAGCATATGAATGAGGGCGGCGTCGATGTTGTCGATCGAGGCGCGATAGCCGGCCAGGATGGTGCGTGCGTCGGCCATGTCTTTTTCTTCGTTCATAGCGTCCTCACTTCTTCTTTCCGAGGCCGGGCAGACCACCGCCGCCAAGGCCGGGAAGCTTCATGCCGCCGGGCAGACCGGGCAGGCCACCGCCGCTCGGGGTGGGCGGGCCCTTCATGCCGCCAAGGCCGGGCATCTGCTTCTGCAAGGCTTCGAGCTGCTTGGGATCCATTTTGGAGAGGTCGGGCATGCCGCCACCCATCATGCCGCCGGGGCCACCCGGCATCATGCCGCCGAGGCCCATCTTGGAGGCAAGGCCGCCCATCATGCCGCGCATCAGGCCGCCGCCTTTGCCCTTGCCGCCCATCGCCTTCATCATGTCGGCCATGCCGCGATGCATTTTCAAGAGCTTGTTGATCTCGGCCGCATCCGTGCCTGAGCCGGCGGCGATGCGCTTCTTGCGCGAATGTTTCAGCATGTCCGGATTGGCGCGCTCGGCCTTGGTCATCGACGAGATGATGGCGAGTTGGCGGCCGAACATCTTGTCGTCGAGGCCGGCGGCCGCCATCTGGTCCTTCATTTTGCCCATGCCGGGCATCATGCCCATGATGCCGCCCATGCCGCCCATTTTCGACATCTGCTGAAGCTGGCCGGCAAGGTCGTTCAGGTCGAACTTGCCCGACTGCATCTTTTTGGCCATCGCAGCCGCCTGCTCGGCGTCGATGTTTTCGGCGGCCTTTTCGACCAGCGAGACGATGTCGCCCATGCCGAGGATGCGGTCTGCAATACGCTTGGGGTGGAATTCCTCCAGCCCGTCCATCTTTTCGCCGGTGCCGATCAGCTTGATCGGCTTGCCGGTGACGGCGCGCATCGAAAGCGCGGCACCGCCACGGCCATCGCCGTCCATGCGGGTCAGCACCAGGCCGGTGATGCCGACGCGCTCGTCGAAGCTTTTGGCAAGGTTGACGGCGTCCTGGCCGGTCAGCGAATCCGCGACCAGCAGGATTTCGTGCGGGCTCGACATCTTCTTGATGTCGGCCATCTCCACCATCAGCGGCTCATCGATATGGGTGCGGCCGGCGGTGTCGAGGATGACGACGTCATGACCGCCGAGCTTGGCTGCCTGGACGGCGCGCCTGGCGATGTCGACCGGGTTCTGGCCCGCAATGACAGGCAGGGTCGCGACTTTGACCTGCTCGCCGAGCTGGCGCAGCTGCTCTTGCGCCGCGGGCCGCCGCGTGTCGAGCGAGGCCATCAGAACCTTCTTGTTCTGGCGCTCGGTCAGGCGCTTGGCGATCTTGGCGGAGGTCGTCGTCTTGCCGGAGCCCTGCAGGCCGACCATCATGATGACGACCGGCGCCGGCGCATTGAGGTCGATGGCGACGCCCTCGGCGCCGAGCATGTCGACCAACTCGTCATGGACGATCTTGACGACCATCTGTCCGGGCTTGATCGACTTGACGACGGCGGCGCCGACGGCCTTCTCGCGCACCTTGTCGGTGAAGGAACGCACCACTTCCAGCGCAACGTCGGCTTCGAGCAGCGCACGGCGCACCTCGCGCAACGCCGCCGAGACATCAGCCTCCGACAGCGCGCCGCGGCCTGTCAGGCCGTTCAGGATGGAGCCAAGGCGCTCCTGAAGTGATTCAAACATTGGTCAACCCGCCGCGCGAGAGCGCCTTGGATTCATGGTGATCCCTGTCGGGCCGATGGCCCGCCACGCCTCTTGTGCGCTCCTGCAGCGATTCAAACATTCCGTTTCCTTTTTCTCAGGCACCCCGATGGTGCCCGAGAGGTAGTGCGTTCGCGCCGCTCATCCAAGCAAAGCTCAAAACCAAAAAGCACCCGGGGGCGCTCAGCGCTGCCGGGTGTTGGCCTCCAGGATCTGTTTACAGCACCCACCTCAAAAGGTTTTGGCGTCCTGGTCGGCTTGCTCGGAGGGATACTCGTCGCGGATTTCGGGGCTGTAGACAGGAAATCGGCCGAAGAGTCAAGACAAGGGCGGCTTCCCGGTCTCTGGATCGGTCCCTGTTTAGTTCACCCTGCATCCCGAGGGTCGGCCGTAACCTTCAGCGGCGAGCGCGGGTGCAGAAGCAGCAGGATCGTCAGCAAGGTGCAGACGATACCGATGGCGGCGATGATGACGGCATCCGTCGTCGTCCAGTCCGGACCTTCCAGCGGCTTGGCGTTGAACAGGGCGAAGGAATTGTAGTTCTCCTGATGCGAGATCAGCAGGAAGCCGGTGAGATTGTTGCCGAGATGGGCGCCGAAGGCGGCGCCGAGATTGCCGGTGACATAAACCACCAGCGTCAACAGCAAGGCGAAGGCGGCGATCGAGGCCAGCACGCAGGCGTTGATGGCGGGGGTCGAGCCCGGGCTCCAATGCAAGGAGGTGAACAGCAAAGCGGGCAATAGCGCCCACACGTAAGGGCTCTCGAAGCGCCTGGCCAGGCCGCGCAGCAGATAGCCGCGAAACAGCATCTCCTCGGACGAGGTCTGCAGCAGGGTCAGCGCCACGATCGGGAGCAGGAACAGCAGCCAGGTCGACAGGTTGATCGTGCCGCGGGCGATTTCGGGCTGTAGCCAGTAGAGCAGGATTTCGGAAAGCGCCGATGTGATCAGCACCGCGACCAGGCCCTTGAGGAAGCCCGACAAGGACACGCGGCGACTGGCGCCGAAAAGCGCCGAGAGCGGCTCGCCATGGACGAAACGCATGGCAAGCCAGAGGCCGAGCCAGATGCCGGTAAACGAGGTGAGTGCGGCGAGTATGCCGATGGGCGAGGCCAGAAAGCCCTGAAGCGGCCCGCGCGGATCGTCCGGCAATACATGCCAGACGATCGCGACATAGGTGCCGCCAAGCACCACAACCAGGGTGATCGCCACCCAGAACAGGACGACGACTGCCGTTCCAATTATCAGCCGCGGCAGGTTCGTCTTTTCGGTGGCCGTGTTGCTATAGCGCTCGAAGGCGGCTGAATCTGATATCACGCGAGTTCCTCTGCCGAACGCATCGGGTCGCATGATCTAGGGGATCGTCGGCTCTCGCGCAATTGCTGCTGTTCAGCGACCCTTTTGCCGCCCTCAGCCTCGGCAGGAGGGCGGCACGAGTTCACTTGTCATTCTTTCCAGGCAAAATCAGCGCACGACGTACATGATGCGCCGTGTCTGCGGGTCGACCAGCGCCTGCTGGCCATTCACATAGACGTAGCGGTAGCGGTAGTCGGGGATCTCGCGCAGTTCGACCGTGTCGGGCAAGGTGGCACCGGTCACCACCTCGCCTTCGAGATAGACAGGATCGAGCCGGTGCGTGCTGACATAGGTGCCGACTTCCGCCGGTGGCCTGTCGATGGCGTCGACGGGGCCGTCGTCGGACAGAATCGCACCGGTATAGGTATCGGGATAATCATCCTGCGGCGGTGTAACCACGGTGATGGCGGCGTTGGCGGGGCGGCGTGTCAGAACGACCCGGTTGCCGCCGAAATCGGCCGTGACATAGTCGGAATAGACCCAGCCCTGGCCTCCGGCTTCGGCAATGGTGCACCATTTGCTGTTTTCGATGCAGCCATTGAGCGTCGCCGACTGGCCGGCGGCGAGCACGCCGATCACAGGATATTGCGGGCCGGGGCCGGCGCGCACATTAAGATCGGTGACGGCCGAGACGGCGGTATCGGCAAGTGCCGCACCCGACATCGCGACAAGCGCCCCGGCGACGGCCGGAAACAATATGCGTCTCATGGTTTCTCTCCCTTTCATGGTCCCTCGCGACACCAAACGAAACCAGAACGCATGCGTTCCGGCTAAAATACCGACGCCAGCTCACGATTTGTTCCGGTTTCTTTCGGCAAACCGGTCAAAAGCTCATGCACGAAGCTGAGTTTCTGCGCCGTCACGTCCGAAATGACGAAGGGATAAAGGTCGGGCAGGCCCATGCAGCGGTTGATCGAGTTGGAGGCTTCCGAGAGTACCAGCCAGCGGGCGAGAATCTTTTCGAACGGCTCGGGCACGGCGTCAGGTTCCGCGGGCGCCGCCTGCAACCGGCCGCCGGTGTCGCCTTGCGGCAGCACATTGGTCTCCATCGTCTCAAGCTGGCCGAGTGGAAAATTCAGCGCGTGCACCATCTCCAGCGTGTCGGTGATGTGGAGATGGTGCGCCCAGGTCTCGGCCCAGTCTTCCCATGGATGCGACGTCGCATAGGCGGAGATGTGGTTCTGCTGCCAGTCGGGCGCAGCGCCATTGGCGTAATAGGCCTTCAGCGCCTGCTCGTAGTCGGGGCGTTCGTCGCCGAACAGCGCCCGGAAGGCATCGAGCCGTTGCGGCTCGTCGCGGATCAGCCGGTCCCAGTAGTAATGGCCAAGCTCATGACGGAAATGACCGAGCAGCGTGCGGTAATTTTCGCCCATCTCGACGCGACGCCGCTCGCGCTCGGCCGAGTCCGCCTCGGCGACGTTGAGCGTGATCAGGCCGTTGTCGTGGCCGGTAAGGATGCGTTCGCCGCCGGGACCGCCGCCGATCGGATCGGCAATGAAGTCGAAGGCGAGGCCGATTTCGTCGCCGTGCTTGTGCTTGGGCGCGACCGGAAGGCCGAAGGCGAGCAGCGAATAGACGGCGCGCTTCTTGGCCGCCTCGACGCGAATCCAGCGGCGGCGGTTGCCGTCGACGGAGAGGTCGGGGATCAGCTGGTTCAGCACGCAGGCGCGGCAGTAGGTATGACCCGGTTCGGCCATCCAGTTGCAGGCGCATTCATCCGCATTGGTGCAGTGGAAGATGCCGTCGACGTCAGACAAGGCAAAGCGCGCATGCTCGGGATCGTAAAGCACGAGACTCCCGCAATTCAGGCACTGCGCATTCTCGAAGTAGAGGCGGTGGCCGCAATGCGGGCAGTCGAACAGTTTCATGTCGATCTCGATGCGTCAGGCGTTGGCGTATGGCGTCAGAGGAGGAATATGGTGCGGAGCGGCGCCTCGCCCAAACGCCCGCCACGGGCCGCCGTTCCATGCCCCCGTCACCTCTTTTTACCCGAGCAGCGAATTCGCCTGCCCGGCACCGGGCGTTTCGGCCACAAAGCACTTGATCGTAAGCAAATTCCGCTGCATTGGCCAGGGTAGCGCCGGGGGTACGGTGACAATGGCGTGTTTCGCTGGCAAGTTCGCAACCGGGACGTGATTCAGGCAATCAGGAGAAAAAGCATGGCATTGCTTGCCAAGGGAAAGATTATTGCTGCCGCGGTGGTCGCGGTACTTGCGCTGGCGACGGGCGCGCAGGCGGCGGCCAGCTGCGGCAAGACCGGCGCGGGCTTCGAAGCGTGGAAGCAGGACTTTGCCGCGCAGGCCAGGTCCGAAGGTGTCGGCGGGAAGGGTCTGGCTGCTCTGGCCGGTGCCAGCTACGCGACAAAGACAATCTCCGTCGACCGCGCCATCCACAAGGCTTTCAGCGGTTCGGTGGACGCCTTCATGAAGCGCCGTGGCGGAGCTGCGATCATTTCCAGGGGCCGTGCGCTGAAGAAGTCGAATGCAGCGATGTTCGACAGGATCGAGAGCAATTACGGGGTGTCGCCGGGCGTGTTGCTGGCCATCTGGGGCATGGAAACCGGCTTCGGAGCCTCCCTGGGCAACCAGAACACGGTCTCCGCCATTCTGACGCTTGCCTATGATTGCCGTCGCCCGGGCTTCTTTTACCCGCATGCCATTGCGGCGCTGAAGCTGGTCGATCGCGGCGCGCTGAGCGCCTCGTCGGTCGGCGCTGCGCATGGCGAGATCGGCCATACGCAGTTCCTGCCCGGCAATGTCCTGAAGTACGGCGTCGGCAACGGAAATCTGCGCGACAAGGCAACGGCCTTGGCTTCGACGGCCAACTTCCTCAAGGCTCATGGCTGGCGGGCGGGTGCGAGCGCGAGTGCGAATATGGGCGCCATCGCCGGCTGGAATTCCGCCAGCGTCTACCAGCAGGCCATCGCCCAGATCGCCGACGCGATCGACGGCAGCTGAACGATAATCTTCATTCGACATGAAAGCCCGGCCAACGCCGGGCTTTTTTGTTGGTGCATGGCCATGCGAATAATCAAGAGCCCGGCGTTAGCCCCTCTTGGCAGTCTCCGCCGGGTTTTCCTGGAATAGTAGTTGGGCTCAACCCTTGCGGTTGCGCGCGGCCAGCGTCCTCAGCCGCAGCGCGTTGAGGCGGATGAAGCCGGCGGCGTCCTTCTGGTCGTAAGCGCCGCGGTCATCCTCGAAAGTGACCAGCGCGTCGGAATAGAGCGTCTTCTTCGACTTCCGGCCGGTGACCATGACATTGCCCTTGTAGAGTTTCAGGCGCACCGTGCCTTCGACGTCCTCCTGGCTCTTGTCGATCATCGCCTGCAGCATCAGCCGCTCGGGCGAGAACCAGAAGCCGTTGTAGATCAGCTCGGCGTAGCGCGGCATGAACTCGTCCTTGAGGTGGCCGGCGCCGCGGTCGAGCGTGATCGATTCGATGGCGCGGTGGGCGACGATCAGGATGGTGCCGCCGGGGGTCTCGTAGACGCCGCGCGATTTCATGCCGACGAAGCGGTTCTCGACCAGATCGAGCCGGCCGATGCCATTGTCGCGGCCAAGATCGTTAAGCGCCGTCAGCATCTCGGCCGGCGACAGTTTCTTGCCGTTCAGCGCGATCGGGTCGCCCTTCAAGAATTCGATTTCGATCTCGGTGACCGCGTCCGGCGCGTCCATCGGCGAGACTGTGCGCTGATGGACGAATTCCGGCGGCTCGTTCCACGGGTCTTCCAGCACCTTGCCCTCGGAGGACGAGTGCAGGAGGTTGGCGTCGACCGAGAAGGGTGCTTCGCCGCGCTTGTCCTTCGCTACCGGGATCTGGTGCTGCTCGGCGAAGTTGATCAGGTCGGTGCGCGACTTGAACGACCAGTCGCGCCACGGCGCGATGACCTTGATGTCGGGGTTCAGCGCATAGGCGGAAAGCTCGAAACGGACCTGGTCGTTGCCCTTGCCGGTGGCGCCATGCGCAATGGCATCGGCCCCGGTCTCCCTGGCGATCTCGACCAGGTGTTTGGAGATCAGCGGCCGGGCGATCGAGGTGCCGAGCAGGTAGGTGCCTTCATAGACGGCATTGGCGCGAAACATCGGGAAGACGAAGTCGGCGACGAATTCCTCGCGCACATCGACGACGCGGATATCCTTGATGCCCATCATCTCGGCCTTCTTGCGCGCCGGCTCCAACTCGCCACCCTGGCCGAGATCGGCGGTGAAGGTGACGACTTCGGCGCCGAGCTCGGTCTGCAGCCATTTCAGGATGATGGAGGTGTCGAGACCGCCGGAATAGGCGAGCACGACCTTCTTGACGTCTTTTGTCTTGGGCATTGCTGGGGACATTTTGGCGGTTCCGCGATGAGTTTCGCGGGCGAGGTATCACGGCATTTCCGGCCAGCGCAAGGGATGAACGGGCTCCGACCGCCGCAGCCGCTGGACCAGATGCCACGCCAGTCAGTTGCTGGCGTGAGCCGGGAGGCTGCGTTATAGACCGACGATCATTCGCCAGGGCCCACCGATGTCCTTCATTCCCGACACCACCACGCTGATCCAGTTCGCCATCGCCACCATGATCCTGGCGATCACGCCGGGGCCGGATATGACGCTGTTCGTCTCGCGCACACTGAGCCAGGGCCGCGCCGCCGGCTTTGCCTCGCTGGCGGGTGCTCTGTTCGGCACGCTGATCCACACAACTTTGGTGGCGGTCGGCATCTCGGCGCTGATCGTCGCCTCGCCAATGGCCTTCCTCGTGCTGAAAACGTTCGGCGCCGCCTATCTGGTGTTCCTGGCCTGGCAGGCAATCACCAAGGGCTCGGCGTTTTCACCGCAGAAGAAGAACGGGCCGCAGATTTCGCTGTTCCGCAGCTGGGCTGCCGGGCTTGGCGTCAATCTGCTCAACCCGAAGATCATCCTGTTCTTCATGACGTTTCTGCCGCAGTTCGTCTCCGCTCACGATCCGAACGCGCCGGGAAAACTGTTCTTCCTCGGCCTCATGTTCATCGTGCTGTCGGTCCCGGTGACAGCGCCGATGGTGTTTGCTGCGGAAAGGTTTTCGGCGGCGATGAAGGCCAGCCCGCGGGTGACGCGGGTGGTAGACTATCTCTTTGCCGGTGTGTTTTCGGCCTTCGCGCTCAAGATCCTGACAGCTCAGGCGAAGTAGCGGCCTGCCACCAGCTTCCGGCCCAGCGGCCGGCGCTTAGCCAGTAGAAGATGCCGCCGACCATGCCGCAGCCGATCACCGCGGCGATGGCGTGCGGTTTGGTGACGTCGACATCCACGTTCTGATGGACGAAGCCGAGGAAGGCCGCGGCCACGACGCCGCCCGCGAGTGCATAGAACAGCCAGTCGCGGCGGCTGAGGACCTCGGAGATCAGGATTGCGACCACCGCCGGTATGAAAGCGAAATAGGCGACAAGCAGCGCCACGAACGGAATCGAAAAATAGAGCGCCGTGGCCATCATCGGGTGCGCATCGTCCGGCTTATAACCGACGGAAGCCAGGAACAGCACGTTGAGAAAGGCGCTCGCCGCCAATGAGGCGACGACATAGCCGAACAGGATGACGGTGAAGCGGACGAGGTAGGCGAAGAGGCGGCTCACGCCTCGCCATGCCCCGCAATCATCATGGCTTCCAGCGCCAGGCGGTCGACCTTGCGCATGCGTTCGGAGTCGGATTTGAGCTGGCCGCAGGCGGCCAGGATGTCGCGGCCGCGCGGCGTGCGGATCGGCGAGGCATAGCCGGCATTGTTGATGTAGTCGGCAAACTTCTCGATCGTCTCCCAGTCCGAGCACTGATAGTTGGTGCCCGGCCACGGGTTGAACGGGATCAGATTGATCTTGGCTGGAATGCCTTTGAGCAGCTTGATCAGCCCCTTGGCGTCCTCGATGGAATCGTTGACGTCCTTCAGCATCACATATTCGAAGGTGATGCGCTTGGCGTTGGACAGGCCGGGATAGGCGCGGCAGGCCTCGATCAGTTCCTTCAGCGGATACTTCTTGTTGATCGGCACAAGCAGGTCGCGCAGATCGTCATTGGTGGCGTGCAGCGAGATCGCCAGCATGACCCCTATCTCCTCGCCGGTGCGGAAGATCTCGGGCACCACGCCGGAGGTCGAGAGCGTAATGCGGCGCTTCGACAGCGACAGTCCGTCGCCGTCGGAGGCAATCAGCAGCGCCTTCTTCACCGCCTCGAAATTGTAGAGCGGCTCGCCCATGCCCATCATGACGACGTTGGAGACTTTTCTGCCCTCGGCAGGGACGATGGCGCCGTCGGGTGTGTCGCGGTCGGGGAAATCGCCGAGCCGGTCGCGGGCGGTGAGCAATTGCGCCAAGATCTCTTCCGCCGTCAAATTGCGCACCAGCTTCTGTGTGCCGGTGTGGCAGAACGAACAGGTCAGCGTGCAGCCGACCTGCGAGGAGATGCAGAGCGTGCCGCGGCCTTCTTCGGGGATGTAGACGGTCTCGATCTCGACCGGACGGCCGGCGCCGCGCGGCGGAAAGCGGAACAGCCACTTGCGCGTGCCGTCGGAGGAAATCTGCTCCTCGACGATTTCGGGCCGGGCGACGGTAAAATGCTTGTCGAGTTCGGCGCGCAGATCCTTGGAGATGTTGAACATGCCGGCAAAATCGGAGACGCCGCGCACATACATCCAGTGCCAGAGCTGCTGGGCGCGCATTTTCGCCTGGCGCTCGGGCACGATGCCGGCACTGACAATGGCTTCACCGAGCTCGGCCCGGGTCAGGCCGATCAGCGACGGCTTCTCGGGCGTGGCGCGAGCGCGCAACGCGTCGGGTGCGCCCTCAGTGGTGAGATCGAAGGAAAGGGTCATATCAGCGCCAATATAAGCGAATTGCGGCCGATTTCATCCATCGTGCCGAAAAGAAGCGCGGCGCATAGCACAGGTTGCGGCGAGAGTCATGCGGCGGGAACCGCGCTAGCCTACTTGCACTTGGCGATCGACGTCAGCGCGGCCGAGATGCCTTTCAGCGAAAACACATAGGTCGTCGGATTGCCGCGGCCGGACTTCGCCGAGACCTTCATGTCGGTGCCGGTCTTCATGGCGGCGATCAGCACCGGCTCTTCGGCGGCGTTCTCGACCCAGGCCGACTTGCCGCGGGTGAACATCGAGAACGTCTTCTTGTCGATGGTGACGGTGGCCTTGGAGCCTTCCTGGAATGTGTAGCCGGCGATGAATTGCGGCTCGTAGGACACTTGCTGGCCCGGCCGCTGGCTGACGAAGAAGAACATGTCGCCGTGATCGAGCGTCGGCGGCTGCTTGTCGGTCGGCACGGTGAGCACATAGCAGACCTTGCCGCCCTGCGCCTGGTAGCTGTAGGTGCCCCAGGCATTGTGCTGGCCGATCTTGGTCGCCTGCTGCGCCAGCGCCGGCGCGGCAAAGGCCACCAGGACCAGGCTCGAGACTAGTGCAATCAATCCGCGCATCGCTTTTCCCGTATTCCAAATGGTGCGGGGCAGGCCGGCTTGGCGTCCTGCCCGTCGCTTCATTTTGATTTAATCTGGGTTACCAAACGGTGAATTTCCCTCGGAAAAGGACATTCACCCATGGAAACCACCGCCATTTCCGCGCCGCTTCTTGAAAAAACGGCTTTCGCAATGTCCCTGCGGCGACTTGGAGGCCACGAAAGCGGCAAGAGTTTGACTTTTTGAACGGCCTCAGCGGAACCCGAAGCCAAGCCGCTATCGTCCTGTTTGAGCGGAGGATTTCTTCTGAACCCAGTTGTTAACGCGACCGCCGATTCAGCTCTTGTCGGCGATCGCCTCCTTGGCGGCCTTGCGGTGCGCAGGGGTGATATGGGCGCTTACGGCGGTGATCGCGGCGGTCAGCACGGCGATGTCGTCGGTGAAGCCGAGGCCGAAGACGAAATCGGGGATGACATCGACCGGCAGCACGAAATAGCCAAGCGCTGCCAGCAATATGCCCTTGGCACGCAAAGGCGTCTTCCTGTCGAGCGCGCAGTAATAGCCGGCGACGACCTCTTCCATGAACGGAATCTGTCGGGCGGCCTTCTTGGCCGTGCGCCAGAATTTGGCGCGCACTTCACTTTCGTCGCCGAGCTTGCTGCCGAAGCCGAAGAAATCAAAACCGGGCTGCTGCGCCATCAATCCTCTCCTTGCCGGCCGTCGCGCTGCGTGTTGCGCGGCTGCCATGGAAAATGTGGTGAAAGCCCCGGTCCACTGCAAGAGGATGGCGCCGATTTGGCGTTGCCGCCCCAGCGTTCAGCCGCCTGCATACCCATTCATCTTCTTGGCCAGCGCGATGTCGAGCGCGGTGACACCGCCGGCATCATGGGTGTTGAGCGTCACGTCGACAGTCTTGTAGACGTTCGACCAGTCGGGATGATGGTCCATCTTCTCGGCGGCCAGCGCAACGCGGGTCATGAAGGCGAAGGCCTCGGAGAAATTCTTGAAGTCGAAGCTGCGCTTGATGGAGGCGCCATCGGCTGCCTGCGACCAGCCGGCCAGTTCGGCCAGTGCGGCGGCGATGGCGTCCTTGCTGAGTTTCTCTCTCGTCATGATGATTTCCCGTGCTATCCCAGATATCGACCCTCACCATAATGCAAGTCGCCCAAAAGTCCTTTGCGTTTTGGGCTTCCAAATGCACGAACGGCGCATATCGAATGAGCGTAAAGCCGATAAATTCCATACTCTTCGTCTGCCTCGGCAACATCTGCCGCTCACCCCTGGCCGAAGGCGTGTTTCGCGCCGTGCTGGCGGAACGCGGCCGCGACATGGTGCTGGACGATATCGTGCTGGACTCTGCGGCGACCGGCGGCTGGAACCTCGGCGAAGCGCCCGACCCGCGCTCGATCGCGATTGCGGCCCGCCACGGCATCGACATATCAGGGCAGCGGGCACGCAAGGTCAGGCCGGGGGATTTTTCGCGCTTCGACCTGATCCTCGGCATGGATCGGCAGAATGTCCGCGACCTCAAGGTGCTGGCGCCGGCCGGTGCGCGCGAACGTATTCATCTCTTGGCAGAGTTTGCGCAGGGCAAAACCCGCGACGTGCCGGATCCCTATTATGACGGGGCCGAAGCGTTCGCTTCGGTCTACCGCATGATCCGCGAAGCGTCGGAGGCGCTGGCGACGAGATTGGTGGCGCGGGCGTCGACGCCGGAGAGCGGCCACGCCTCCTCGACAATGTAGGGACCGCCGCCGACCGAATCGCGCGACGACATCAGCACGAAGCGGCCGACGCGAAACGGTAGCGTCGCAAAATTGCCGCGCGCCGACAGGTACTGGGCGACGTCGAGCGGGCTCGAATTGCGCAAGCGTGCCAGCGTAACATGCGGGGTGAACTTGCGCGGGTCGGCGGGCAGGCCGAGCCGCTGGCAGATGCGGTCGATTTCGCTCTGCAGCGCCGAAAGGTCGGGCGAGGCGAAGACGCCGGCCCAGACGGCGTGCGGCTTCTTCTGGCCGAAAGCGCCAACTCCGGACAGGGTGAGCGAGAAGGATGGGCGGTGCACCCGGTCGAGTGCGTTGGCGATTTCGTCGGCGATATGGCCTTCGACGTCGCCGATGAAGCGCAGCGTCAGATGGTAGTTTTCGACATCGATCCAGCGGGCTCCGGGCAGGCCGCCCCTGAGCAGGGACAGCGAAAGAGCGGCGTCACGCGGTATTTCGAGGGCGGTGAAAAGACGCGGCATGGTGAGCCTCCCTTCCTCGAATCGAACTGTGCCCCTAGCGAATCATCGATAGTCAAACGGGGCAAGTGGTTTGTTGGTTGCAGGCATTTTTACGAACAGGCGACCCGGGCCCTCTGCAGCCCGGTCTTTTGTTTCAAAGTTCGCGCGAGGCGAACAGCGTCCTCTCTCTTGATGATAATGGCCATATGACCCTCCTTTTGGAGGCTATATGTCCTTTTTGGCCACACCGGTCAAAATGATCGCCGCGTGTTATTCTCGTCACGCCGGCGTTCAACCGCCACCCTGAACTGCCGCAATCGCCTTCTCCACGGCGGGCAGGATGCGCTCGACCATCGCTGCGACGCCCTTCGGATTGGGATGCAGGCCATCCTCCAACTGCAGGCCGGACTGCCCGGCGACGCCATCGAGAAAAAACGGATAGAGCGGCACATCGTATTTCGCGGCAAGCTTTGGATAGATCGCATCGAAGGCGTTCTGGTAGTCGGCGCCGAGATTGGGAGCGGCGCGCATGCCGGCCAAAAGCACCGCGATCTTGCGCGCTTTCAGCTTCGCCAGCATGTCGTCCAGGTTCTTTTCCGTAATGCTGGGCGAGACGCCGCGCAGCATGTCGTTGGCGCCGAGTTCGAGGATAACCAGCCTTGTCCCATCCGGTACCGACCAGTCAAGCCGTGCCAAGCCGCCGCTCGAGGTGTCGCCTGAAACGCCGGCGTTGGCTACGGTGACGTCATGGCCTTTGGCCCGCAGCGCAGCTTGCAATTTGTCGGTAAAGCCATCGCCAGGCCCGAGGCCGAAACCGGCCATCAGGCTGTCGCCGAACCCGACGATGGTGAACGTCTCGGCGCGTACCGACGAAATGGCGCCGCAAAGGGTGACGAAAAAGACGAGCCCTGCGGCATTCAAGCGTTTGAAAGACATGTGGCAGGCCCCATATACCCGAGGAATTCTTCCGGCGACGGCTTCCGGCAAGCAGAGCCTTCATCCTGATATAGGACGCTTTAATTGTGACAGAAGCCGTCATCGCGCTGAAAGACATATCCCTGACCCTGGGCCAAGGGGCTTCGTCTGTGCATGTGCTGAAAGGCGTCAGCCTTGACGTGACGCGCGGCGAGGCGACCGGCATTGTCGGCCCTTCGGGTTCCGGCAAGTCGACCTTGCTGATGGTGCTGGCCGGGCTTGAGCGGGTCGATTCGGGGACGGTGCGGATCGCCGGCGAATTGCTGAACGGCAAAAGCGAGGATCAGATCGCCTCGTTTCGGGGCCGAAACATAGGCATCGTCTTTCAGTCCTTCCATCTCATTCCCAACATGACGGCGCTCGAAAATGTCGCGGTGCCGCTGGAACTGGCCGGCCATGCCGATCCGTTCGGCGTCGCCGCGCGGGAGTTGGCGGCCGTCGGCTTGAGCGATCGCGTCACCCACTATCCCGGCGAACTCTCCGGCGGCGAACAGCAGCGCGTGGCGATCGCCCGCGCGCTGGCGCCGTCGCCGCGCATTCTCATCGCCGACGAGCCGACCGGCAATCTCGACCAGGCGACGGGGCGTCAGGTCGCCGACCTTTTGTTCGCCAAAGCGGCCGAGCGCGGCATGACCTTGGTGCTGGTCACGCACGATCCGGCCCTTGCGGCGCGCTGCTCGCGCCAGGTGTCGATGCGCTCGGGCCGCATCGAGGATGCGCCGGTAGCGCAGGTCAAGGTGCCGGCCTGATGCCACTGTCGCAGACGCTGAAGCTCGCGTTCCGCTTCTCGCTGCGCGAGATGCGCGGCGGGTTGTCGGGTTTCCTGATCTTCCTTGCCTGCATCGCGCTCGGCGTCGCTGCAATCGGCGGGGTCAATTCGGTGGCGCAGGCGATCACCGCAGGCGTTGCCGACCAGGGCCAGACGCTGCTTGGCGGCGACTTGCGCTTCCAGCTCAACCAGCGCGATGCGACGCCAGCCGAAAGCACCTTCCTCGACCGCCTCGGCACTGTGTCGCACAGCGCCAATATGCGCTCGATGGCGCGGCTGGAAGACGGCTCCGACCAGGCGCTGGTCGAGGCCAAGGCCGTCGACGACGCCTATCCGCTCTATGGCGCGATCGAGACCGCGCCGCAGCTTGGCAGAAAGGATTTGTTCGACGAGAAATCAGGCGTCTTTGGCGCCGCCGCGCCCGACCTGTTGTTCGACCGGCTGAATGTGAAGATCGGTGACCGGCTGAAGGTCGGCAGCGCGACATTCGAATTGCGGGCCAGGCTGGTGAGCGAACCGGATGCGGTGTCGGACGGTTTCGGCTTCGCGCCGCGGCTGATGGTCTCGACCGCGGGGCTTGCCGCGTCCGGCCTGATCCAGCCGGGCAGCCTGGTCGAGAATGCCTACAAGGTTCGGCTGCCGGCCGGCGCCAGCGAGGCCGATCTCAAGACCATCCAGGATCGGGCGGCGAGCGATTTCCCTGAAGCCGGCTGGTCGATCCGCACGCGTTCCAATGCGGCGCCGGCGCTGTCGGCCAACATCGAGCGCTTCTCGCAATTCCTGACGCTGGTCGGGCTGACGGCGCTGGTGGTCGGCGGCGTCGGCGTTGCCAATGCGGTGCGCGCCTACCTCGACGGCAAGCGCGGCGTCATCGCCACCTTCAAGAGCCTTGGCGCCTCGGGCGGCTTCGTCTTCACCGTCTATCTCGTGCAAATCCTGATAATCGCCGGCCTCGGCATCGCGCTTGGCCTCATCCTCGGCGCCGCCATGCCGTTTGCAGCTAGCGCTGAGCTCCAGTCGGTCATTCCGGTGCCGGCTAAAGGCGGCTTCTATCCCGGTGCGCTGGCTCTTGCCGCGCTGTTCGGGCTGCTGGTGACGCTTGCCTTCGCGCTGTTGCCGCTCGGCCGCGCCCGCGATGTGCCGGCGACCGCGCTGTTTCGCGAAATGGGTTTTGAGGGCCGCGGCTTTCCACGCCTGCCCTATCTTGCCACGGCGGTCGGCATCGCGGTCGCTTTGGCGGCGCTCGCCATCCTGTTTTCCGGCGACCGGCGCATCGCCTTGATCTTCGTCGGCGCGACGGTCTTTGCCTTTCTGGTGTTGCGCCTGGTCGGTGCGCTGGTGCAGTGGGTGGCGCGCAAAAGCCCGCGTGTGCGCTCGGTCGCGCTCAGGCTCGCCATCGGCAACATCCACCGGCCCGGCGCGCTGACGCCGTCCGTCGTGCTGTCGCTGGGCCTCGGGCTGACGCTTTTGGTGACGCTGGCGCTGATCGACGGCAATCTCAGGCAGCAGATCTCCGGCAGTCTGCCGGAACGGGCGCCGAGATTCTTCTTCGTCGACATCCAGAATAGCGAGGTCGATGCCTTCTCGACATTGATCGGCAATGAGGCGCCGAAGGGAACGCTGGTCAAGGTGCCGATGCTGCGCGGCCGGGTGATGGCGCTGAACGGCGTTAGTGTCGACAAGGCCAATGTGCCATCGGAAGGCGCCTGGGTGCTGCGCGGCGATCGCGGCCTGACCTACGACGCCAAACAACCGGCCAATGCGACATTGACCGAGGGCAGCTGGTGGCCGGAGAACTACAGCGGCGAACCGCTGGTCTCGTTCTCCAACGATGAAGGCAAGGCGCTCGGCCTGAAGCTCGGCGATACCGTCACCGTCAATGTGCTCGGACGCAATGTGACGGCCAGGATCGCCAATTTCCGAGAGGTGCAATGGGAGACGATGGGCATCAACTTCGTCATGGTGTTCTCGCCCAACACTTTTGCAGGCGCGCCCCATGGCTGGCTGGCGACGCTGACCGAAAAGGATGCCACGGCAGCAGAGGATGCCCGCCTGCTCAACGCCGTCACCCGCGCCCTCCCGGCGGTGACGACAGTTCGGGTCAAGGACGCGCTCGACGTCGTCAACCGGCTGGTCGGCCAGCTCGGCACGGCGATCCGGGCGGCGGCCGGCGTGGCGCTGATCGCTTCGGTGCTGGTGCTGGCCGGCGCGCTCGCCGCGGGAAATCGCGCCCGCATCCACGATGCCGTGGTGCTGAAGACGCTGGGCGCCACGAGGCGCACGCTGATCGCGGCGTTTTCGCTGGAATACATGCTGATCGGCCTGGCCACCGCGGTGTTTGCGTTGGCTGCCGGCGGCATCGCCGCCTGGTACATCGTTGCCCGCATCATGACGTTGCCGTCGCATTTCATGCCGGAGGTGGCAGTGGCGACCTTGGTGTTTGCGCTGGTGATCACAGTCGGCATCGGCCTTGCCGGCACCTGGCGGGTGCTCGGGCACAAGGCGGCGCCGGTGCTGCGCGACCTCTAGGCCCCAAACGGCAAGGTTGGCCGAATCTGCCGTTTCCGATTAAATCTTGGTAATGTGCAGTCATGGAAGCCCAAGAAAACCGGCTTCCGGAGATTCACCAAGCGTTGCAGCCCGTTACGGTCTTGTTCTTGACGTCAAGAACCATCATATTTCGCCACAGGCATGCTGGAGCCCCGCCAGCGGCGCCCAGGTCCGAAAGGGCCTGACACCGTACGGGGCAGAAGCAACAGAGGATTCCAATGGCTGAGCCCATTCGCAACTACCAGACTTCGGCCGTGCCGGGCGCGCGCGCCGACATCGACCAAGGCCTGCGCACTTACATGCTCAAGGTCTACAATTTGATGGGGCTTGGCCTCCTCATCACCGGCGTCGCCGCCTGGGGCGCTTTCCAGCTCGCCGTCACCGGCGACGGACAGCTGACCGCTTTCGGCACGCTGATCTATGCCAGCGCCTTCCGCTGGGTGGTCATCCTGGCTCCGCTCGCCGCCGTCTTCTTCCTGTCGTTCAGGATCCAGTCGATGAGCGTGGCCGCGGCGCAAACCACCTTCTGGGTCTATTCGGGCCTGGTCGGCCTGTCGCTGTCGACCATCTTCCTGGTCTACACCGGCGCCTCGATCACCCAGACCTTCTTTGCCACGGCGGCCGCCTTCGGCGCGCTGTCGCTCTACGGCTACACGACAAAGCGTGACCTTTCGGCCTTCGGCTCGTTCCTGGTCATGGGCGTCGTCGGCCTTGTGATCGCCATGCTGATCAACATCTTCCTCCAGTCGTCGGCGCTCGGCTTCGCTATCTCGGCGATCGGCGTGTTGATCTTCGCCGGCCTCACCGCCTACGACACGCAGACCATCAAGGAAATGTACTACGAAGGCGATCAGGCCGACGTTGCCGGCCGCAAGGCGATCATGGGCGCGTTGAGGCTATATCTCGACTTCATCAACCTGTTCATGTTCCTGCTGCAGTTCATGGGCGATCGCCGGTAGGCGGTCTTCCCATCAGGCAACTGGACCAGCTGATATCAAGAGGGCGGCCCAACGGCCGCCCTTTCCTTTTGTGCCGGCCTTTGCTGTCATGGAGGCAGATGAATCGTCTGCATAATTTATGAGCACTATTTCCATCCGCGCGGCCATGGAAGGCGACCTCGGCCGAATCACCGAGATCTACGGCGATGCCGTGACGCATGGCACCGCGAGCTATGAGCTGGAGCCGCCCAGCCGCACTGAGATGGGTGCGCGCTTCGACAGCCTGACGGCGGGGGGCTTTCCCTATCTGGTGGCGGAACGAGATGGCGCGCTGCTCGGCTACGCCTATGCCGGCGCGTTCCGGCCGCGCCCGGCCTACCGCTTCATCGTAGAGGATTCCGTCTATGTCGCGCCTGATGCGAAGGGCCAGGGCGTCGGGCTGCTGCTGATGCAGGCGCTGATTGAAGCCTGCCGTATGGCGGGCTTTCGCCAGATCGTCGCGGTGATCGGTGACGGCCATGCAGACAGCGCCTCGGTGCGGCTGCATGAAAAGCTCGGCTTTCGCCATTCCGGTCGCCTGGAAGGCTCCGGCTACAAGCATGGGCGCTGGCTTGACACGGTGTTCATGCAGCTGTCGCTGAATGGCGGCGCAACGGTTCCGCCCGATCCGCATTCGCTGCCGGAGCGGAAGTTTCGTGAGAGCCTGAGGAGGGGGATTGAGGAGTTGAAGAACTGAAGAATTGAGGATTTGAATAGCTGAGAACAAACCCGGCGGTATTTCGACCGTTACATCCTCTTTTTCCAATTCTTCAGTTCTTCAATTCCCCAATTCTCAATTAGGCCTGGACAATCTTCAGCTTAGCATCGAAGACGTTGAGCACGCGACCGAGTTCCTGGCCGCGCTTGAGGATGCGGCCGCCGGCGGCTATGACGGCGAAGGCGCCTTGCCGGCGCGCCAGTTTCGGATCCTTGACGATCTGGAACAGCGGCACTTCGCTGGCCCGGCGGAAGACTGAAAACACAGCCCGATCAGACAGATGATCGATGGCATAGTCGCGCCATTCGTTGGCCGCGACCATGCGTCCGTACAGCCTCAGGATCTCGTCGAGTTCACGCCGGTCGAAACGGACCGGCTGGTCGAGGCGTTCGCGTCGCGCCTCGTGCAGCGGGATCAATATTGCGGATGCGTCCCCATCCTCCGTCCCACCGCTGCGATCGGTCATCCCGCGATCCTTTTGAAAATGAATCTCGCTTGCAGAAGTTGGCGTGTTCGCCGTGGAATTGCAAGGCCCGGCTAACCATCCCGGGACTGCGCTGTTTTCGCAACGTCCAGTCACTTTTATAAAACGCGGTGTTTGAATTGGTGATGCCTCGCCACATTTCCGCCTTTTTTTATCCGCGCTCATGCCCCAATGTCCGACGAATTTACCGGCGTTGCCTGAGACGGTTCGGTCCGGCACCGGCTCGTAAACCCCAAGCCCCCCGCCCACGGGTCTGCGTCGGATCGAACCAACCTCGGACTTTCCTCAGGGAGAGACCGGGTGCGACGATCCCAAACCTAAATGACCGACGTCAGAAGCAAGCTGACGTCGGTTTTTTTGTTGGGCGGCGCCAGACACTTGTCGTCGTGATCCTTCACACCCCCCTCTGTCCTGCCGGACATCTCCCCGCAAGGGTGGAGATCAGATTTCGCGTTTGCTTTCGCCAATCTCAAACGTGGGACAGGATGGCGGATGTGGCGAAGCTGCCAATCTCCCTCCTTGCGGGGGAGATGGCCGGCAGGCCAGAGGGGGGTGCTGTCCCGCCGATATCAAAAGGTATGGACTAGCCTCTTAAGGCTTGTGAATAAACGCCGCGCCCAGAATAGGCCCCGGCAGGCCGTCCTTGCCAACCGATTGCAGCAGCACGGCGCAGCCGCCTTTCTTGGCGATCTCGGTCATCGGCAATTCGTAGCGCTGCGCCTTGCCGTGCCACATGCCGGCGGTCTGGATGCCGGTGACGGCGTTCCAGTAGGTCATGCTGCGGCCGGTGTTCTCGCCCTTGGCGATGGTCACCGTCTGCGGTGGTTCGAAATAGACGATGACGACATGGGCGTCGCTCGGGCCGCTACCGGCGTCGCCGGCATCGATCATGACGCGATCGCTGGTGCGGCTGACCTTGACGCTGACCCGCATGCCTTCACCGGATTTCTCCATGCGGGCAAGCGCGCCGTCGACCTCCTTGCGGCTGGCGCCGTTGACATGGCTGCGACCATTGATGACGGCTTGCGGCGTGTAGACGGAGCGGGTGCCGAAGGCGCGCATATAGTCATATTGCCGGTCGGTATTGTCCTTGCTGCTCAGCGTGTCCTGCCAGCCGAGATAGTCCCAGTAATTGACGTGGTAGGCGAGCGCGACGACGTTGTCCTTGGCCGCCAGCTCGGCAAAGAAAGCGTCCGCCGGCGGGCAGGAATTGCAGCCTTGGCTGGTGAACAGCTCGACCACGCCCAAGGGCCTGTCAATCTGCGGTTTGTCGGTCTGGGTCGTTCCCGATTCCTCGGCGAACCCGGTCCCGGCAAGCGCCGAGAAGGCCAGCGCAAAAGCCGCAAGCCGCAGAGGTTGTCGAGGTGCCATGATCGTTCCGATTCCCGCCGGTGACGCCGGCCTTGTTCTGGTTGCCCAGATTTGTGGCAGAAGCGACAGTCAACGGGAAGTCACGTTGCGGTGAAATTTTTGCTGCCGCAACCATGGGTATGGCATCACAGGGGGAGCACTTCACCGCCCGGTTCGATCGGGAGCATGGCATCAGGAGCGTGGGGCAGATCTTGCTGAGCCCAGCCGGTTTTTACTCCTGTCGGACAGGGCGGGGCTTCGATCGGGTCGGGCAATGCTTTGGAAAGACTGGGAGTAGGGAGTAGGGAGTAGGGAGTAGGGAGTAGGGAGTAGGGAGTAGGGTGCAGGGTGCAGGGTGCAGGGTGCAGGGTGCAGGGGATGTCGTTCCCCGCTACCGCCCAATCCCTACTGCCTAAGCCCTGGCCGCTACGCGGCCAGATCGCGCAGCACGTATTGCAAAATGCCGCCATTCTTGAAGTAGTCGAGTTCGTCCAGCGTATCGATGCGGCAGATGATCGGCACGTTCTTCACGGTGCCGTCGCCATAGGTCACCTTGGCGATCATCGTCTGGCGTGGCTTGATGGTGCTTATGCCGTCGATCTCGACCAGCTCGTCACCCTTGAGGTTGAGCGAGGCCCATGAGGTGCCTTCCTCGAAGACGAAGGGGATGACGCCCATGCCGACTAGGTTGGAGCGATGGATGCGCTCGAAGGACTGGGCGATGACGGCACGGACACCGAGGAGATTCGTTCCTTTAGCTGCCCAGTCGCGCGAGGAGCCGTTGCCGTATTCGACGCCGGCGAAGATGACCAGCGGCACGCCTTCCTTTTTGTATCTCATCGCCGCGTCGTAGATCGATTCCTCTTCCTTCGACGGGTAGTGGATGGTGTAGCCGCCCTCGCGGCCGTTCTCGCCCAGCATGTGGTTGCGGATGCGGATGTTGGCGAAGGTGCCGCGCATCATCACCTCATGGTTGCCGCGCCTTGTGCCGTACTGGTTGAAGTCGGCAACGCCGACGCCATGGTCGGTGAGGTATTTGCCGGCCGGGGAAGCGGCCTTGATCGAACCCGCCGGTGAGATGTGATCGGTGGTGATCTTGTCGCCGAACAGGCCGAGCACGCGCGCGCCCTTGATGTCGCCGATCTTGCCGAAACCGGAGGTCATGCCGGCGAAATAGGGCGGGTTCTGCACATAGGTCGAGTTGTCGTCCCAGGCATAGGTCTGGCCTTCCGGCGCCTTGACGTTCTGCCAGTATTCGTCGCCCTTGAAGACGTCGGCATATTTGCGGGCGAATAGCTCACGTGTGACGTTCTTCTCGATGAACTCCTGGATCTCGGCCGAACTCGGCCAGATATCCCTGAGATAGACCGGCTTGCCGTCGCGGCCTTCGCCGAGTGGCTCGGTGGTCAGGTCCTTGGTGACGGTGCCGGCCAAAGCATGGGCTACCACCAGCGGCGGCGACGCCAGATAGTTCGCCTGCACGTCAGGTGAAACACGGCCTTCGAAGTTGCGGTTGCCGGAGAGCACTGCGGCGGCGATCAGGCCCTTATCGTTGATGGTCTTGGAGATCGGCGCCGGCAGCGGGCCGGAATTGCCGATGCAGGTGGTGCAGCCGAAACCAACCAGGTTGAAGCCGATCTGGTCGAGCTCCTTCTGCAGGCCGGACTTTTCCAGATATTCGGCGACCACCTGGCTGCCCGGCGCCAGCGAGGTCTTCACCCACGGCTTCTGCTTGAGGCCGAGCCGGTTGGCGTTGCGCGCCAAAAGGCCGGCGCCGATCAGCACGCTCGGGTTGGAGGTGTTGGTGCAGGACGTGATGGCGGCAATGACGACATCGCCATGACCGAGATCATGGTCGGTGCCTTCGACGGCATAGCGCTTGTGGATTTCGGCAGCCTTCTTGTACTCGGTTTCCATCGCCTTTGCGAAGCCGGCCGGAATGCCTTCGAGCGGAACGCGGCCTTCGGGGCGCTTGGGACCTGCCATCGACGGCACGACGCTGTCGAGCTCGAGTTCGAGCAGGTCAGTGAAGACAGGGTCGGCCGAGCCGGCGTCACGCCACATGCCTTGCGCCTTGGAATAGGCCTCGACCAGGGCGATGCGGCTTTCCTCGCGGCCCGACATTGTGAGGTAGCGGATGGTCTCGCCGTCGACCGGGAAGAAGCCGCAGGTGGCGCCATACTCGGGCGCCATATTGCCGATGGTGGCGCGGTCGGCCAGCGTCATGTTGGACAGGCCCGGGCCGAAGAACTCGACGAACTTGCCGACGACGCCCTTCTTGCGCAGCATCTGGGTGACGGTCAGCACCAGGTCAGTGGCGGTGATGCCTTCCCTCAGTTTGCCGGTGAGGCGGAAGCCGATGACTTCGGGCAACAGCATGGAAACCGGCTGGCCGAGCATCGCCGCCTCGGCCTCGATGCCGCCGACGCCCCAGCCGAGCACGCCAAGGCCGTTGATCATGGTGGTGTGCGAATCGGTGCCGACGCAGGTGTCGGGATAAGCGGTGGTTTCGCCGTCTTCCGTGTTGGTCCAGACGACCTGACCGAGATATTCGAGGTTGACCTGATGGCAGATGCCGGTGCCGGGCGGCACGACGCGAAAATTGCGGAACGCCTGCTGGCCCCATTTCAGGAATTTATAGCGCTCTTCGTTGCGCTCATATTCGAGCTCGACATTCCTGGCAAAGGCCAGTGGCGTGCCGAATTCGTCGACGATGACGGAGTGGTCGATGACGAGGTCGACCGGCACCAGCGGATTGATCTTCTGCGGATCGCCGCCGAGCGCCTTGAGGCCGTCGCGCATGGCGGCCAAGTCGACCACCGCCGGGACGCCCGTGAAATCCTGCATCAAGACACGCGCCGGGCGATAGGCGATCTCGACGCCGGCGGTGCCCTTGTCGGTCAGCCAGCCGGCAACAGCCTGGATAGAGTCCTTGGTGACGGAGCGGCCGTCTTCATTGCGCAAAAGGTTTTCCAGCAGCACCTTCATCGAATAAGGCAGCTGGGCAATGCCGGTGAGGCCGTTCCTCTCGGCCTCGACCAGATTGTAATAGACATAGTCCGCGCCACCCACGGTGAGGGTGCGGCGGCAATTGAAACTGTCGAGGGATTTTGACACGTGCGGTCCGTCCTTGTCTGTTCAGCCTGAAAGGGAACGGACGCCGATGGGCATGCAATCACGCGCAAAGGTGCGGGTACGGCCATTTCCGCTGTCCGTTCCCAGCCAACCCGAGCCGTTCAAGGCGGCGCGTGCGCTGGTTCGGCGCAAATTCTGTTCCCGTGCCGACCGCTGGCACGGATGTCCCGCATATAGAGAATTTTCTGGAATAGTTCTAGACAGTTGCGGAGCAAATTTGTGCGATGCGGCAGCTATCGCGCGGTAAAGTTTTCGGGACGGGCAGGCATGCGGCTGATTGCCGAAAATCTGGGTGGCGAACGCGGCGGCGAGACGGTCTTTTCCGGCATCGGGTTTGCGCTCGACAAGGGCCAGGTGCTGGTCGTCACCGGGCCGAACGGTTCGGGCAAATCGACGCTGCTCAGGGTCATCGCCGGGCTGCTGCGGAAGGTGCAAGGCGACCTGCGCATCGAGGGCGGCGGCGAGACGTTTCCGACGATCGCTTCGGCGGTCCACTATCTCGGCCACCTCAATGCAATGAAGACGGCGCTCAGCGTGGCGGAGGATCTGCGCTTCTGGCGCGATTTCAACGGCGATGGGCAGTTGGGTGTCGGAGAGGCGCTGGAGACGGTTGGTCTCGGCGGCATCGGCCATCTGCCTTTCGGCTATCTGTCGACCGGGCAAAGGCGGCGCGCGGCAATTGCGAAATTGCTGGTCAGTCATAAGCCGCTGTGGCTGCTGGATGAGCCGACGGCTGGGCTGGACAAGGCTTCGGAGGCGCGGTTTGCGGGGCTGATGACGAGGCATTGCGCGGAGGGTGGGATTATTGTCGCGGCGACGCACCTGCCGCTGGGATTGGATGGGGCGAAGGAATTGAGGATGGGAGCAACAGGGTGATGCCGGCATTCCCGCCCACCCCCCTCTGCCCTGCCGGGCATCTCCCCCGCAGGGGGGGAGATCAGATGTCATGCCGGCTTTCGCCAATCACCGGCATTGAAAAAGAGGCGTCAGCAGTGGCGCTGCCAATCTCCCCCCTTGCGGGGGAGATGTCCGGGAGGACAGAGGGGGGTGTGAAGGAACGCCACCTTCGGCAAGATGGCGATCAAACCGCAGGCGCGGCTTGGCAATGCTAGCCCTCTTCCTGCGCGACATCCGCCTCTCCGTCCGCGCCGGCGGCGGAGCGCTCACCGGCGTCATCTTCTTCCTCGCCGTCATCGTCACTATCCCCTTCGGTGTCGGACCGGACCTGAAGCTGCTCGCCCGCATCGGTCCGGCGATCCTTTGGATCGGCGCTCTGCTCGCCTGCCTGCTCGGCCTCGACCGGCTGTTTCAGGCCGATCGCGAAGACGGTTCGCTCGATCTTCTGGTGCTGGGCAATGACCGCCACATGCTGGCGTTGACGGTGCTGGTGAAGTGCCTGGCGCATTGGGCGGGCAGCGTTCTGCCGCTGGTGGTTGCGGCACCTCTGCTGAGCCTGTTCATGAACATGGAGCCGCTCAGCATCGGCGCCACCGCGCTCACGCTGCTGGTCGGCACGCCGGCGATCACTTTCATCGGCGCGGTCGGGGCGGCGGTGGCGGTGGCGCTGCCGCGTGGCGGGCTGCTGATCTCGGTGCTGGTGCTGCCGCTGACGATCCCGGTGCTGATCTTCGGGGTGTCGGCGAGCTACGGCGCGGTGGCCGATCCTGATCCGTTCCTGCAGCCCTTCCTCATTCTTGCCGCGCTGACGCTGTTTCTTGCCGTGCTGGGTCCGGTGGCGGCAGCACTGGCGCTGCGGCATGGAACGGATTGATATGACCGCTGCGGCGCGACGATCAATTGCGAAGCCCCAGCCGCAAAGCTAAGAAAGCCGCAAAGCTATGGGAAGGCCATGATCGAGCACGACGAAGTGACGGTGGAAGGGGAGCGAAGCGCATGAGTGCACACGCACTCTATGTCGCGGCCGCCTATGGCATCACGGCGATCGTGCTGGCCGGGCTGATCGGCTGGATCCTGCTCGACCAGCGGACCCGCAAGCGCGAACTGGCAGACCTCGAAGCGGCCGGCGTGCAGCGTCGCTCGGACAAAGCCGGTACTGGGGCCAGCACTGGGGCCAGCAAGCCATGAGCACGGAAAGCGAAACGCCGGCGTCGCCGCGCCGCCGCCTGATCGTGCTGTTGCCGCTGCTGGTTTTTCTCGGCCTCGCCGGATTGTTCCTGTCGCAGCTTTTGTCGGGACGCGATGAGGCGGCAGTGCCGTCGGCGCTGATCGGCCTGCCGGCGCCGCAGACCAACCTGCCGGCGCTGGAAGGGTCAAACCTGCCCGGGCTGGATTCGAAAGCCTTCGCCGGCAAGGTAACGCTGGTCAACGTCTTTGCATCCTGGTGCGCGCCGTGCCGGGAAGAGCATCCGGTGCTCTTGCAGCTGTCGCAGGACAAGCGCTTCGTCATGGCCGCGCTAAACTACAAGGACCAAGCGCAAAACGCGCGCCGGTTCCTTGGTGATCTCGGCAATCCGTTCCAGGCGATAGGTGTCGACGAGGCCGGCCGCACGGCCATCGACTGGGGCGTCTACGGCGTGCCGGAAACCTTCGTCATCGGCAAGGACGGCAAGATTGCCTACAAGCATGTCGGGCCGCTGACAGGGGAGTCGGCGAGGGATGTTCTGTTGCCGCAGATTGAAAAGGCGCTCGCGGCACCGGGCTGACGTTGGCGCCATGCCCCCTCATCGGGCCGCTACGCGCCCCCTCCTCCCCGTGGGGGAGAAGAGGGAAGCATCGGCACAGGCTAGCTCCTCTCCCCGGGGGGAGAGGTCGGATTGCCCGAATTGCTCATGCAATTCGGTTTGGCAATCCGGGTGAGGGGGCGGTGCCCCGCTGAGGTCTGAAATGCTCAGCCGTAGATCTGCCTGTGGACCTGGTAGAGCATTTCCGAGCGGTCGGCGCGCAGGTCGGCCAGGTCGCGGCTCGTCAGGTTTTCGATTTCCGCGACGAGGCGGTTGTAGTGGCGGCGCTTGGCCATCGAGGTGCGCGCGCGGGAGAAGAGGTTGTCAAAAGCCATAGCAAGGGTCCTTTCGTGCCGCATATCAGCGGTGAATTTGTTCCTCCCTTGGTCGTTCGCACCATGACATAGGAATGGTGCGATGCAAAAAGAAGATGTTGCAATGCACCATTGCACAGGGCGCATAGCGGGTTAATACAGCGCTACAGCACCATAAACGGCCGGACAGGCTGGCGGGCCATGCCGGCCGGGCACCTTTTGTCTTACAAATTGCGCCTGCGCCACCTTGCCATCGCGCCCGCAGGCTGGCTTGATCCGCGCGTCACGTGATGCCCGGAGGAAATGCATGGCGACCGCAGACTATTACGAAATTCTCGATCCGCGTTTCGCGCGGCTGTTCAACGGCAACGCCCAGGTGGAAAAGCTGTTTACCGGATGTCAGTGGGCGGAAGGGCCGGCCTGGTTCGCCGCCGGCCGCTATGTCGTCTGGTCCGACATCCCCAACAACCGCATGCTGCGCTATGACGAGACCGACGGCAATGTCAGCGTCTTCCGTCAGCCCTCCGGCAATTCCAACGGCAACACCGTCGACCGCCAGGGCCGACTGGTGACGTGCGAGCATTCCGGCCGCCGCGTCAGCCGCACCGAGCATGACGGTTCCGTCACCACCATCGCGGCCGAATGGAAAGGCAAGCGGCTGAATTCGCCCAATGACGCGGTCGTGAAATCCGACGGCTCGATTTGGTTCACCGATCCGAGCTACGGCATCGACACCGACTATGAGGGCGACAAGGCCGAAAGCGAGATCGGCGCTTGCAATGTCTACCGGGTCGATCCGGATACGGGCGAGGTCGAGGCCGTCATCACCGACATGGTCCGGCCGAACGGGCTTGCCTTTTCACTGGATGAAAGCCAGCTCTATGTCGTCGACACCGGCCGCACCCATGGCGCGCAGAACCCCGCGCATATGCGGGTCTTCAACGTCGGCAAGCACGGCAAGAAGGTCTCGGGCGGGAAGGTGTTCGCTGACTGCACGGCCGGCCTATTCGACGGCTTCCGGCTCGACGAGGCCGGCCGCATCTGGACCAGTGCCGCCGACGGCATCCATTGCTACGATCCCGACGGCACGCTGATCGGCAAGGTCAAGGTGCCGGAAGTGACCGCCAATTGCGTGTTCGGCGGCAACAAGCTGAACTGCCTCTACATCGCCGGCACAACGTCGCTCTACATGGTGCGGCTGATGGTGAACGGGGCGAAGACGTATTGAGGTTGCTGGAAACGCTTCTCTGGCGGCCCTTGATGGCGTTTCTGCGCATGTCCGCGGCGCCTGTTGCGCGGCGGCCGCCGGAACGACCGACAAGCGATTCGCCGGAGCGGATTTCGGAGCCGCGGCGCGGCGCTATCAGACACAATTCAGGGGGAGGACATCATGCCATTCGTCAACATCCGCATCGTCAAGGAAGTGATCGCCGCTGATCCCGCTGGCAAGAAGGCCGACATTGCCAAAAAGGTCACGGCGGCCATCATGGACGCCACCGGGCTTAGCAATGACGACGTCTGGGTGGTGTTCGAAGAGGTCAACGCGCGCGACTGGTATGTCGGTGTGACCGATGTCGAGACGTTGCGGAAGGGGTAGCACTGCGGCACGTTGGGGTGCGCCGCACCCTTTCGTTCGTCATCCTAGGGTCTGCGCCGCGTCGCTTCGCTCCTTGCTCCGCCCTAGGATGACGAGGCAACGTTTGCGCGTATAAAACTCGCGAAAACCTGCACCGCTTCGCGCACGGCCCGCAGGTTCTCGTCCTCTCCCAGGATCGCTTCTATCTCCGGCGGTTTCTTGCCGAGCAAGGCAATCTCCAGAACCGCATTCTCACAAAGCGCGAACGACATGGTGCGCATGATCTCGGCCAGCGCGGCGCGGGCATAGAGCGAGCGCGCGGAGGCGTGGGCCAGCATGGCGGGCTTGCCGACGGCGGCGTCGCGCGAGACCAGCCAGTCGAGCGCGTTTTTCATGCCGCCGGGCACGCCATGGGCATATTCGGGGCAGGAGACGATGATGCCGTCGGCGCTGGTGACGGCCTCGATCAGCCGCATGGCCTCGGCCGGTGTGCGCTCGCCTTCGTCATCCGGGTTGAAGATCGGCAGCAGGCCGAGCCCGTCATAGACAGTTACGCGGCAATCCGAAGGCGCGTTCGCGGACAGCGCCGCCAGCAGCGCCGAATTGGTCGAGGCGGCGCGCAGGCTGCCGGAGATGGCGAGGAGTTCGATCACGGGGAAACAGGGCTAGGGAAACCGGCAAAGGACTGTAATGGCGAATCGTACCCGAAATCTACCACAGGGTCTTGCTGTAGGCTTCGTCCAGCGAGCGGTCGAAATCGTCGGCAGTTTCGGCATGCGCCATCTGATCGGACAGGATCTGACCGAGCGTCGGCAACGTCGCGCGGTCGTGCCAGCTGTCCGGCTTCCACAATTCGGAGCGCATGAAGGGCCTTGGCGCAGTGCATGTAAGCGGCCTTGACGCTCACCACGACGACGCTTTGCGGTTGCTTGCCGTCGACGGTGAGGCGCTCGCGCAAACCGGCATCGACGGTTATGCGGGCGTCGCCATTGATGCGCAGCGTCTCGTTCATGCCGGGGATGAGAAAAAGCAGCCCGACCGAAGGGTTGAGCAGGATGTTTTCCAGCGTGTCCAGCCGGTTGTTGCCGGGCCGGTCGGGAATGGCGATGGCCTTGTCGTCAAGGACAAGGGCGAAGCCGGGCCTGTCGCCTTTAGGCGTCACGTCGGCATTGCCGGCGCCGTCGGAAGAACCGATCAGCACGAAAGGGCTCTTGCCGATGAAGGAGCGGCAGTGGCCGTCAAGCGCCTTGAACTACTTGCGCATCGAGGTGTCGGTCGGCCGCGGCGTCTTGTAGATCGTCCTCAGTTCATCGCGCGTGGTGACGAATTCCATGGCCGTCTCCGTTTATTCTGACGCAATTCCGGACGGCTTCACACTTTTCCTGGAATTGCTCTACTTGCCGGCTTCTTCCACCTTCTCGGCCTTATCCTCGATCGAATGGTGCAGGATCAGCGGCATCTGGCTGAAGGTGAACAACAGGGTGATCGGCATGATGCCCCAGACCTTGAAGGTAACCCAGAAGTTGGTGGAAAAATTCCGCCACACCACTTCATTGGCAAGAGCCAGGAACAGGAAGAACAGGCCCCAGCGGAAAGTCAGCTTGCGCCAGCCTTCGGCATCGAGGCGAAAGGCCGAATCGAAGACATAGCCGAGCAGCGATCGGCCGAAATACAGACCGCCGAGCAGCACGCCGCCGAACAGGGTGTTGACGATGGTCGGCTTCATCTTGATGAACACGTCGTCCTGCAGATAGAGCGTCAGCGCGCCGAAGATGAAGACGACGACGCCCGAGACCATCGGCATGATCGGCAAGGTGCGCAGCAGCAGCCAGGAGGCGATCAGCGCGATCGCCGTCGCCGCCATGAAAAGGCCGGTGGCGACGAAGATCGGCCCGCCGAATTCGGCCAGGACAGGAAATTTCTGCACCAGCCAGGCGCCGCGTGCATTGGCGAAGAAGAACACCATCAGCGGCCCGAGTTCCAGCACCAGCTTGAGCAGCGGATTGACGCTTTCTTTCTTCTTTCGCGGGTCGGACGGGTCGCGTTCGAGGATGGGTGGGTTCATGACTTCCTTCTGACGCATGATCTTGTCCAAAAAGCCGTCAGCTCTTCGGGATCATTGCCTGTTACGCTACGCCGGCGATCGCCCTGGCGAATTCGCCGGCCGAGAATGGTTCGAGGTCGTCGACCTGTTCGCCGACGCCGATGAAGTAGACCGGCAGTTTGTGCTTTGCCGCGATCGCGACCAGAATACCGCCGCGCGCCGTGCCGTCCAGCTTGGTCATCACCAGGCCGTTGACGCCGGCGACATTGCGGAAGATCTCGACCTGATTGAGCGCATTCTGGCCGGTGGTGGCGTCGACCGTCTGCAGCACGGTATGCGGCGCTTCCGGATCGAGCTTGCCCAGCACGCGCACGATCTTTTCCAGCTCCGCCATCAGTTCGGTCTTGTTTTGCAGCCGGCCGGCGGTGTCGATGATCAGTACGTCGGAGCCGGCCTCCTTGGCGCGTTCGAAAGCGTCGTAGGCGAGGCCGGCGGCATCCGCGCCGATCTTCGAGGCGATGACCGGAGACTTCGTCCTCTCGCCCCAGATCTTCAGCTGCTCGATGGCTGCAGCGCGAAAGGTATCGCCGGCGGCCAGCATCACCGACAGGCCACCATCGGTCAGTTTGGCGGCGAGCTTGCCGATGGTCGTGGTCTTGCCGGTGCCGTTGACGCCGACCACCAGAATGACATGCGGCTTGTGCGAGAGGTCGAGCTCCAGCGGCATGGCGACATGGGCTAGCACCTTCTCCACCTCGGCCGCCATGATGGTGCGGACATCCCCGTCGGAGACATCCTTGCCATAGCGGCTGGCGGCGAGCGCATCGGTGACGCGCAAGGCTGTTTCCATGCCGAGATCGGCGCGGATCAGCACGTCTTCGAGGTCCTGTAGCGTCTCTTCGTCGAGCTTTCGCTTTGTGAAGACGCCGGCAATGTTGCCGGTGAGTTCTTTCGAGGAGCGGGCAAGCCCGTCGCGCATGCGCTGGAACCAGGAGCGTCGCGGCGCCGGTTCGGGCGCCTTTTGCGGCTCGGCTTTCTGCTCGACCTTTTTGGTTACGGTGACTTTGCCGACTGACGGTGTGGGCTGTGGTGTCGGCGGAAAACCCGGTTCAGGCATGGGCGCAACCCCCGCCGTGACAGCCCGGACTTCGACCGGCGCGGGTGTGGCTTCGACCGGAGTGCGCTTTACCTCCCCCTCGATGGGGGAGGTCCCAAGCGAAGCTTGGGGGTGGGGGTGATTTGCGCTGGCGTCGGCGCCATCACCCCACCCCGCCGCTTCGCGTCGACCCTCCCCATCGAGGGGAGGGTGGGGCGCCTCGTCCTTCTCCCCGTGGCTATACGGGGAGAAGGTGCCGGCAGGCGGATGAGGGGCGGCGCTGACCTCTGAGGTAGGCTGTGCGGGAGGCGCGGACGGTTGCGGCACTTCGATCGGGGCGGCCGGTTCTGCTGGAGTCTCGGCAGGCGTCGGCACTTCGACGGGAGCGGGCTCCAGCTGCGGTTCCGGACGCGATGGTTCGATCTCCGGCTCGGCCGGCACCGGCGGCACTTCTTGGGGCTGCGGCTCGGGAGCCGGCTCCGGAACGGCTGGCGGCGCAGGAACTTCTTCCGGTGCAGGCGGCTCGGGTGTCTCCGGCTCAGGCTGCGGTTCTTCTACCGGCGCGGGCTCCGGCAACGGTTCCGGCTCGGATGGGACGACCGGTTCCGGCGCGGGCGGGATGGTCGGCGCGGGTTCGGGCTTCGGTTCTTCTGGCGCCGACTGCGGCGCAGGCTTTACCTCCCCCTCGATGGGGGAGGTCCCAAGCGAAGCTTGGGGGTGGGGGTGAGTGGCGCCGGCGTCGGCGCTCTCACCCCTCCCCGCCACTTCGTGGCGACCCTCCCCATCGAGGGGAGGGTGGGGCGTCGGCGGCTCGGGCTTCTCGCGCTTCAAGAACGCCGGACCGACCTGCTCGGCCGCCGGCTTCAGCGCCTCAAGCGCATCCCATTTGATCGGCGGCAGGGGAGCGGTTTCGTCGATGCGCTCCTCGACGACTTCCTTCTTGCCGAACGAAAATATGTTCTTGAAAAAACCGGCCATGCTTCAATCGTCTCAGGCGGCGCGGGCAGTGAGGGGCGAGGCTATCAGGTGCGCCCCATCATGGCCGGTGATGTCTGCCTCGACGATCTCGCCCGGCGCGCCTGTGCCGAGCGCGGCAAGCGTGAACCCTTCGGTGCGGCCGAGGCCGTCGCGCTCGATAAGGATCGTTTGGCGCGTTCCGGGAAGCGACGACAGATGGCGGCGATACGCAGTCTCACCAGCGGCGCGCAGCTGGGCCGCGCGCTGCTTGGCCAGTTCGCGGCGGACCTGCGGCATGCGCGCGGCGGGCGTGCCTTCGCGCGGCGAAAACGGGAAGACATGCAGGTGCGTCAGCCCACATTCCTCGACGATCTTTATCGAATTCTGAAACATTTCCTCGGTCTCGGTCGGGAAGCCGGCGATGATGTCGGCGCCGAAGACGATTGCCGGGCGCAATTTGCGCACATCTTCGCAGAAGCGGATCGACTGGTCGCGCAAATGCCTGCGCTTCATGCGCTTCAGGATCATGTCGTCACCTGATTGCAGCGACAGATGCAGATGCGGCATCAGCCTGGGTTCGGTGGCGATGGCGTCGAGCAGATCATCATCCGCCTCGATCGAATCGATGGAGGACAGCCGCAGCCGCTTCACATCAGGCACCTGCTTCAGGATGGTCTTCACCAGCTTTCCCAGCTTCGGCGCGCCCGGCAGGTCGGCGCCGAAAGAGGTCATGTCGACGCCGGTCAGCACGATCTCGGCATAGCCGTTGCCGGCGAGACGCTTGACCTGCTCGACAACCGCGCCCATCGGCACCGAGCGCGAATTGCCGCGGCCGTAGGGGATGATGCAGAAGGTGCAGCGGTGGTCGCAGCCATTCTGCACCTGCACGAAAGCGCGCGCCCGGCCCTCGATGGCGTCCACCATATGACCGGCGGTCTCGCGCACCGAGAAAATGTCGTTGACGCGCGCCTTCTCGGTGTCGTTGACGCCGAAATCCGGCAGCGCGCGGTAGGAGTTGGCCTTCAGCTTCTCTTCGTTGCCAAGCACGAGGTCGACCTCGTCCATGGCGGCAAAATTCTGCGGTTCGGTTTGCGCGGCGCAGCCGGTGACGATGATGCGCGCCGCCGGATTTTCGCGGCGGGCCTTTCTGATGGACTGCTTGGCCTGGCGCACCGCTTCGGCGGTGACGGCGCAGGTGTTGAAGATGATGGCGCCGCCTTTGAGCGCGCCGAGGCCGGCACTTTCGGCCTCGCGCCGCATCACCTCGGATTCATAGGTGTTGAGACGGCAGCCGAAGGTGACGACGTCTATGCCTTGGGAGTTGAGGCCCTTGGTATCGGCAAGTGCAGACATCAGGCCGCGCTTTCGGTGTCGCGGGCCCAGCTGCCGGTCGACGGATCGAAACTGCCGGAAAATTCCCATTCGGCGGCGCCGGTCAGGATGACGTGGTCGTCGTCGCGCCATTCCACATGCAGCGAGCCGCCGCCGGGCGTCATCAGCGTAACGCTGCGGCCGGTGCGCCGGGTGCGGGCAGCGGCGACGACGGAAGCGCAAGCGGCCGAGCCGCAGGCCTTAGTCAGGCCGGCGCCGCGCTCCCAGGTGCGGATGATCATCGTCTCCGGCGACGTTACCTGGGCGATGGTGATGTTGGCGCGCTCGGGGAAGATCGGATGGTTTTCGAGCAGCGGGCCGAAACGCTCGAGTTCGTAGGACCAGACATCGTTGTCGACCCAGAAGATGGCGTGCGGGTTGCCCATCGAGAGAGCCGAAGGCGAATGCAGCACCGGCGCGTCGATGGGGCCGATCTGCAACTCGATCATGCGGGTGTCGCGGAATTCCTCGGCCAGCGGAATGTCCTGCCAGCCAAAGCGCGGCGTGCCCATGTCGACCGAGATGGTGCCGTCGGCATGTTCGACGGCGTTGAGGATGCCGGCGCGGGTCTCGAAGGTGAAAGTCTTCTGGCCGGTTTCGGCAGCCAGCGCCTGGACGACACAGCGCATGCCGTTGCCGCAGGCCTGCGCGCCCGAGCCGTCGGAATTCAAGATGTCGATGTAAAAGGCGGTGCCCGGCGTGCGCGAATCGTGGATCGCCATGATCTGGTCGAACCTGGTCGCCGCATCGGCGTTCAGCGAGACAGCCGACGCCGCCGTGACCCTATCGGCACGGCCACGCATGTCGGCGACGATGATTTCGTTGCCGATGCCGTTCATCTTGGCGAAGGGGGCAGTGCCTGCCATGATCTGAGGTAATTCCTGTACGTTTCGCCGCTATATGGCGGAAACGGGCGGGAATTACCAGTGTGGGCTGCGTCTAGGTTACCGCGAAAACGCCGAGTACGATCAGCAGGAAGATGACGAGAACGATGCCGATCAGCAGGCGCGCGCCGGTGGCGGCGGCACCGGCCAGCGCCGGCATGCCGAGCAGGCTGGCGGCGGCAGCAACGATCAGAAGAATGATGATCCATTTGATCATGGACAATGCCTCGCAAATTGACTGGCCTGCAGCCGGCTTAAGAACGCATCTGCGGCGCTCTGGTTCCGTTGCCGCGAGGCTCTTTCCGACTGGGCGCGCTATTCGGCAATCTCGAAGTCGGTCGTGAAAGGCGCCGTCTTTGGCGAGTTCTCGTCGTGCATGAGGAAATCCGCGCGGTATTTGCCGGGGGGAACGCCATCCAGGGAGACGTTTAATTTGAAGAACATCTCTCGGTTATGCGAGCGCGAGGCGAGCTGGACCCGACCAAGCTTTTCGACGGTTCCCAGCTTCTCGCCCGACTGGGAAAGCACGGTAAGGTCAACGTAAAGCGCGATCTGGTTGTTGCCGAGCCCATCCGAGCCGTAGCCGTAACCGACCGGCTCCATATAAAGCACAATCTCTTCGCCCGGCTTGTAGACATGGTTCGGGCGCTCGGCGTAGGCGCCGAACCCGCTGGCCGACAGGATATGCTTCACATTTTGCACGCCAAGCGGCATCGCTTGCCACAGAGCGTCCTCGGCGCTGCGGAATTTGTCCAGCGCGCCGGCGCCATCACCCGCCTGCAGTGCCTTTTCGGCTTCAGCGGCGCGATCGGTGATTTCACCCGCGAAAGCGGCCGGCGTCGAAATTACCAGCGCGATCAAAACTGCCAAGATTGATTTCATCTGTTCCCCCTATTGCGATAGACCATCGGCTAAAATGGCAGTGCCGTAAACGGCCAAATGCAGACTCCAGCCGCGCTCGATCTCGGGAACGTCCCAAACCTCGCCCGGACGCAAGGCGCGAAACCGCTCACGCGCCAGGCCTTGCGCCTCAAGCGCTTCAATCAGTTTTGCGCCGGCAGTTGCGCTCGACCGCCGATGCGCCGACCTGCTGCGGGCTCCGGTGCCGCTTTCGCAACCAATGTACCGGTTGGAACCGCGCTAGAGCGAAGACATGCCTTTTGTCCGCCAGCCATTTTGCGACAAATTTACAACAATTCGTGGTGCAAACCCTATTTTAACCATATCGGGTTGAAATTTCGCCACCTTCTCCATCTTGGTGAGGGGTGAGATTGTGCGGACGGCTTCCCCCCAGCCGGATCCGACGGAGGTTTGAATGATTTTTTCGAGAAGCGGGCTGATGGCCGTATCGCTGGCAGCGCTCGTTGCGAGCGGCTGTTCGACCTCGCGTTTTTCATCGATGGATGACCAGCAGCCCGCCCCGCTGCAGCCCGCGCCCGCCGGCACGGTGAGCGGAAGCCAACTGCCGCCCCCGGCAGCGCCGGGCACCACCGACCCATCGCAATTCCCGACCGCGCCGGCAGGCGCGCAGGTCGCCTCGCTGCCGCCGGACGGATCGGCGCCGGCCGGAGCCTCCGACCTTACCGCTGCGAGCGTTGCCGGCGTCTGGAACGCCAGCGTGTCCGGACAGAGCTGCAAGGTGGCGACGCCGCAGACCAAATTCGGCGCCGGCTTCCGCGCCGGGCCGCTGCATTGCCCGCCGCCCATCGACGGCATCAAATCGTGGAACGTCGCCGGCAAGCAGCTGACGCTCTATGACGAGAATGGCGGCACGCTGGCGCGGCTCTATTCCTCGGGCGGTTCGAAATTCGACGGCCAGACTACCAACGGCTTGCCGATATCGCTTACAAGGTAGGCAGGGTATGCTGATATTCAGGTGAGGCCGGCCTGCGAACGGCGGCTTCCTGCGCTTCAGGTGCGTACTTAAGTACGCTCCGCTCCGGTTCTCAGGAGCCACCATTCTCGGCTCGGCCTGACCTGAACCTCAACACACCCTGATCTTTCCTGGAGCAATCCGCTCAAAGTAAGCGACGTGACCGATGCATCTGCGTGACGGCCTCCAGACCCATGCGACCGTCAGGCAGCGCTACGACCATCTGGTCGCAACCGGCGCCATCGAGCGCGATCCTGCGCAGGAGCGCATCGCCGCCGCGCTCGACCGGCTGACCGACGAGATCTCGGTCAAGCGGCTGGCGCACAAGTCGAGCGCGCTCGGCTGGCTGTTTGCCCGCAAGCGCGAGACGCGCGAGGTCGTCAAGGGCCTCTACATTCATGGCGGCGTCGGTCGCGGCAAGACCATGCTGATGGATATGTTCTTCGAGCTGTTGCCGGTCAGGCGCAAGCGCCGCGTTCATTTCAACGACTTCATGGCCGATGTGCAGGACCGCATCCAGAAGCACCGGCAGGCGCGCAAGAACGGCGACGTCAAGGAGGACGACCCGATCCCGCCGGTCGCGCTTCAGCTTGCCGAACAGGCCTGGGTGCTGTGCTTCGATGAGTTTTCGGTCACCGACATTGCCGATGCGATGGTCCTGTCGCGGCTGTTTTCGGCGCTGTTCGCCAATGGCGTGGTTCTGGTCGCCACCTCGAATGTCGCGCCGCAGGACCTTTATCGCGACGGGCTGAACCGCCAACTCTTCCTGCCCTTCATCAGCATTCTCGAGCGCCACGCCCATGTGCTGACGCTTGATGCCGACAAGGACTACAGGCTGGAAAAGCTCGCCCGCACGCCGGTTTATGTCACCCCGGCGGATGCCGAAGCCGACCGTGTGCTCGACGAGGCCTGGCAGGCGATGACGCGTGGAGCGCTGACGGCCGAGACCTCGCTGACGCTCAAGGGGCGGCAAGTGAGGATACCGGCTGCCGCCGGGGATGCAGCGCGGTTTTCCTTCGCCGACCTCTGCGAAAAGCCGCTCGGCGCACGCGATTTCCTGGCCATTGCCGGCCGCTTCTCGACCGTCTTCATCGATCACGTGCCGGTGCTGGGCGAAGGCAAGCGCAACGAGGCCAAGCGCTTCATCCTCCTGATAGACACGCTCTACGATCATCACACGCGGCTGGTGGTAAGCGCCGATGCCTCGCCCCCTGAGCTCTATACGGCCAGGCGCGGCAACGAGGTGTTCGAATTCGAGCGCACGGCCTCGCGGCTGATCGAAATGCAGAGCCGGGATTGGCTGGAGGACTGGGCGGAACGGCAAAAGGCGAAGGCGGAAGTGCAGGTCTGAGGGTTCGAAGAGGTCATTATGTAGTGATCCTTCGCGCCCCCCTCTGTCCTGCCGGACATCTCCCCCACACGGGGGGAGATTGGCGGTTTCGGCGCTCCGCTCATTCCTGCGGCCATTGGAGATTGGCGAAAGGTCGCGTGACGTCCGATCTCCCCCCTCGTGGGGGAGATGCCTGGCAAGGCAGAGGGGGGCGCTGTCCCGCCGACGCCTAAAGGTCATACGCATACATTACAAACGCCTCCGCCTGCCCATGCTCCTCCCTGCGTTTTTCATAAAGCCCGCGCGATGGAACATTGTCCGGCTCGGTTCCAACACAGGCTTCGCCGCAACCTTTGCTCGCGGCCGAGCGCGAACATCGCGTCGAGCATTTTTCGCGCGATGCCTTGGCGCTGGTAGGCGGGTGAGACGCCGACTTCGTCGATGTAGAGTCCGTTGACCTTGTCGGGATGGCGGTGGATGATTGTGGGGCATTGGTCGACGACGCCGTCGGCCAATGCCACGATCATGAGATGACCTGATGATGAGGCGAGGTAGGCAGCAAGCCTGTCTGCCCGGACCGGCTCGTCGAACACGTCCTCGGCGATGCGCTTCACAAGGGCGTCATCGCCTGGATATAGTCTTCTGATTTCCACGCTCATTGTGTAAAATCTCCCAGGCTGGCCTACAAACTTTGACGTTTACGTAAATCCCAATGTTTCTAACCGATTGAAATCATTCACTCGAAAATAATCGATTGAATATATTTTCCACCGGGGCTACTGGATGCGGCGAAATCTCGCTGAGACCATAGCATTCCGGCCTCTTCCTCGACGCCGTCAACAGATCGCCAGGGATTTGGGCGTCGTCACAGACAAAGGGAAAATTTCCTCACATGGCACGCAACAAGATAGCGCTCATCGGCTCCGGCATGATCGGCGGCACGCTCGCTCACATGATCGGCCTCAAGGACCTCGGCGACGTGGTGCTGTTCGATATTGCCGAGGGCATCCCGCAAGGCAAGGGGCTCGATATCGCGCAGTCTTCGCCGGTCGACGGTTTTGACTCCCGGCTGACCGGCGTCAATGATTATGCCGGGATCGAGGGCGCCGATGTCTGCATCGTGACTGCCGGCGTGCCGCGCAAGCCGGGTATGAGCCGCGACGATCTGCTGGGCATCAACCTCAAGGTCATGGAACAGGTCGGCGCCGGGCTGAAGAAATATGCGCCGAAGGCTTTCGTCATCTGCATCACCAACCCGCTCGATGCCATGGTCTGGGCGCTGCAGAAGTTTTCGGGCCTGCCCAAGACCCATGTCGTCGGCATGGCCGGCGTGCTCGATAGCGCGCGCTTCCGCTATTTCCTCGCCGAGGAGTTCAAGGTCTCGGTCGAGGACGTCACCGCCTTCGTGCTGGGTGGCCATGGCGATTCCATGGTGCCGATGATCCGCTATTCCACGGTGTCGGGCATTCCGCTGCCGGACCTCATCAAGATGGGCTGGACCTCGAAGGAAAAGCTCGACCAGATCGTCCAGCGCACCCGTGACGGCGGCGCCGAGATCGTTGGCCTCTTGAAGACCGGCTCGGCCTTCTACGCGCCGGCGGCTTCCGCAATTTCGATGGCCGAATCCTATCTCAAGGACAAGAAGCGCGTGCTGCCTTGTGCTGCGCATCTCTCGGGCCAGTATGGCGTCAAGGGCACCTATGTCGGCGTTCCCGTTGTCATCGGCGCCGGCGGCGTCGAGCGCATCATCGAGATCGACCTCAACAAGGCCGAGCAGAAGATGTTCGACGCTTCGGTGGCGACAGTGCAGGGCCTGACCGAGGCTTGCGTCCAGATCGCCCCGCACCTCGCCTCGAAATAATCCCCCAAAGCAGCCGATCCGGAGACCATCCAGATGAACATCCATGAATATCAAGGCAAGGCGCTGCTGAAGTCGTTTGGTGCGCCGGTGGCCGAAGGCGTGCCGGTGTTCAAGGCAAGCGAGGCGGAAGCCGCGGCACAAGCGCTGCCCGGCCCGCTCTATGTGGTGAAGAGCCAGATCCACGCCGGTGGCCGCGGCAAGGGGAAGTTCAAGGAACTGTCGCCCGACGCAAAGGGCGGCGTGCGGCTGGCTAAGTCGGTTGCCGAAGTCGTTGCCAACGCCAATGAGATGCTCGGCCACACGCTGGTGACCAAGCAGACCGGCCCCGCCGGCAAGCAGGTCAACCGTCTTTATATCGAGGACGGCGCCGACATCGAGCGCGAGCTTTATCTGTCGATCCTGGTCGACCGCTCGGTCGGCCGCATCGCTTTCGTCGTCTCGACCGAGGGCGGCATGGACATTGAAGGCGTCGCCCACGACACACCGGACAAGATCATCACCCGCGCCATCGATCCGCTGGCCGGCGTGACGACCATCGACGTCGACATATTGGTGGAAGCGCTGGGACTAAACGGCGATGCCGCCAAGGATGCCGGCACGCTGTTCCCGATCCTCTACAAGGCCTTTGTCGAGAAGGACATGAGCCTGCTCGAGGTCAACCCGCTGATCGTGATGAAGAACGGCAGGCTGCGCGTGCTCGACGCCAAGGTGTCGTTCGACAACAATGCGCTGTTTCGCCATCCCGAGCTGATGGAACTGCGCGACACCACCGAAGAGGACGAGAAGGAGATCGAGGCGTCGAAATACGACCTCGCCTATGTCGCGCTCGACGGCAATATCGGCTGCATGGTCAATGGCGCCGGCCTTGCCATGGCGACGATGGACATCATCAAGCTCTATGGCGCGGAACCCGCCAACTTCCTCGATGTCGGCGGCGGTGCGTCCAAGGAAAAAGTGACGGCAGCGTTCAAGATCATCACCAGGGACCCGGCGGTCAAAGGCATTTTGATCAACATCTTCGGCGGCATCATGAAGTGCGACATCATTGCCGAGGGCGTCATTGCCGCGGTCAAGGAAGTCGGCCTGGAAGTGCCGCTGGTGGTGCGCCTCGAAGGCACAAACGCCGAACTCGGCAAGAAGATCATCAACGACAGCGGCCTCAACGTGGTGTCGGCGGACGATCTCGACGACGCAGCCAAGAAGATCGTGGCGGCGGTGAAGGGCTGAAGGCGAATGCCTCCGCGCAAGATAAACCTCGTCGAGGCGGCGGATCGAACGATCACCAAGGTCTTCGATCCGCATATTGCCGGCGACGTCAATGACAGCCAGGCCAAGGTCGCCAAGTTCGGCGAGACCTTCGACTGGCATGCGCACGAGCATGAGGACGAGGCTTTTCTCGTGCTGCGGGGCAAGATCGCCATCGATTTTCGCGACGGCCCGGTCGAGCTCGGCGAGGGCGATTTCATTGTCGTGCCGAAGGGCGTCGAGCACCGACCGCGGTCGCTGACCGCCGAGCCGGTGGTGCTGATGTTCGAGCCGGCGACGACGCTCAACACCGGCAACGCCAAGAGCGACCTTACCGTCTCCGATTTGAAGCGGCTCTGACCCATGAACGCGTTCTCCTCGCTCTCGGCCGATCACCAGCGCCTGCAGGCACTGGTCGGCGCTTGGCGCGGCGAGGAAGAGGTGGCGGGGGCCGATGGCGGACCGGCGGCGTCGGAAGTGCTGGCAGAGCCACAGTTCGGCGGCCTGTTCGTGGTGCAGCGCTATCGCCAGCGCCGCGACGGCACGGTCTCGTTCGGCTCGCACAGCGTGTTCGGCTTCAACCAGCCAAACAGGCTCTTCACCATGCACCAGTTCGACTCCATGGGTTTTGTGCCGGCCTCGCCGGCCACAGGAACGTGGAACGGCGATGAGCTGGTTCTGGAGCGGTCGTCGCCGCGTGGCTCAGCACGCGTGACGTATATTTTCGACAATGTCGATGCCTACCGGATGCGACTGCATTTCAAACCTGCCGGCAGCGACAGCTGGCAAGACATGGTGAGCGGCGTCTACCGGCGCGTTTCGCCTTCCTCGATCAACGGTTTTTAGAAAAGGGCTCCGATGTCCATTCTCATCGACAAGAACACCAAGGTGCTGGTTCAGGGCCTGACCGGCAAGACCGGCACGTTCCACACCGAGCAGGCCTTGGCCTATCACGGCACCAAGATGGTCGGCGGCATCCATCCCAAGAAGGGTGGCGAGACCTGGACCGGCGCCAAGGGCGAAAACCTGCCGATCTTCGCTTCCGTTGCCGAGGGCAAGGAAAAGACCGGCGCCAATGCCTCGGTGGTCTATGTGCCGCCGGCGGGCGCCGCCGAAGCCATCCTCGAAGCCATCGAAGCCGAGATCCCGCTGATCGTCTGCATCACCGAAGGCATTCCGGTGATGGACATGGTCAGGGTCAAGGCGCGGCTCGACCGCTCGACCTCGCGGCTGATCGGCCCGAACTGCCCCGGCGTGCTCACCCCCGACGAATGCAAGATCGGTATCATGCCCGGCAACATCTTCCGCAAGGGCTCGGTCGGCGTTGTTTCGCGCTCGGGAACGCTTACCTACGAGGCAGTGTTCCAGACCACCAATGTCGGCCTCGGCCAGACCACCGCCGTCGGTATCGGCGGCGACCCCGTCAAAGGCACCGAGTTCATCGACATGCTCGAAATGTTCCTCGCCGACGACGAGACCAAGTCGATCATCATGATCGGCGAGATCGGCGGTTCGGCCGAGGAAGACGCCGCGCAGTTCCTCAAGGACGAGGCCAAGCGCGGCCGCAGGAAACCGATGGCCGGCTTCATCGCCGGGCGCACCGCGCCGGCCGGTCGCACCATGGGCCATGCGGGCGCGGTCATCTCCGGCGGCAAGGGCGGCGCGGAAGACAAGATCGCGGCGATGGAATCGGCCGGCGTCAAGGTATCGCCATCGCCGGCCCGGCTGGGCACGACGCTGGTCGAGGCGATCAAGGCTAAGTGAGTAGCGAGTAGTGAATAGCGAATAGGGAAAAGAGAGTAACGGCGCGACCCGGGAAAAATCGCTACTCGCTACTCGCTACTCACTATCCGCTTTTGAAAAGGAGACGGAGCCAGGCTCCGCGGACAAAAATGGCAAGACAAGATCAGGCCAACGACCAATTTTCGCTCACCTCTTTCCTCTATGGCGGCAATGCCGACTATATCGACGCGCTGTACGCGTCCTATGAGGACGATCCGGAGTCGGTAAACCCCGAATGGCAGGACTTCTTCGCCGGGTTGAAGGACGATGCCGGCGATGTGCGCAAGAACGCCAAGGGCGCTTCCTGGGCAAAGCCGTCCTGGCCGCTGCAGGCCAATGGCGAACTGGTGTCTGCGCTGGACGGCAATTGGGGCATCGTCGAGAAGCATCTGGAAAAGAAGGTCAAGGACAAGGCGGTCACCAATGGCGTCGTGCTGTCGGATGCCGACGTGCATCAGGCGACGCGCGATTCGGTGCGCGCCATCATGATGATCCGCGCCTTCCGCATGCGCGGCCATCTGCATGCCAATCTCGACCCGCTCGGCATCGCCAAGCCGCTTGAGGACTATAACGAGCTGTCCCCGGAGAATTACGGTTTCACCGCAGCCGACTACGACCGGCCGATCTTCCTCGACAATGTGCTCGGCCTCGAATTCGGCACCATCCGGCAGATGCTGGAGATCCTGACCCGCACCTATTGCTCGACGCTCGGTGTCGAGTTCATGCACATTTCCGACCCCGAGGAGAAGGCCTGGATCCAGGCGCGCATCGAGGGTGCCGACAAGGAGATTTCCTTCACCGCTACGGGAAAAAAGGCGATCCTGCAGAAGCTGGTCGAGGCCGAAGGCTTCGAGCAGTTCATCGACGTCAAGTACAAGGGCACCAAGCGCTTCGGCCTCGATGGCAGCGAAGGGCTGATCCCGGCGCTGGAGCAGATCATCAAGCGCGGCGGCCAGCTCGGCATGAAGGAGATCGTGCTCGGCATGGCGCATCGCGGCCGGCTGAACGTGCTGTCCCAGGTGATGGCCAAACCGCATCGCGCCATCTTCCACGAATTCAAGGGCGGCTCGGCCGCTCCTGACGAGGTCGAGGGCTCGGGCGACGTCAAGTACCATCTCGGCGCCTCGTCGGACCGCGAATTCGACGGCAACAAGGTGCATCTGTCGCTGACCGCCAATCCCTCGCATCTGGAAATCGTCGATCCGGTTGTGATGGGCAAGGCGCGCGCCAAGCAGGACTATCTGTTCGGCCGCAGCCGCGAGGAGATCGTGCCGCTGGAAGAGCGCGCCAAGGTGCTGCCGCTGCTTCTGCATGGCGACGCCGCCTTTGCCGGCCAGGGCGTAATCGCGGAAATTCTCGGCCTGTCGGGCCTGCGCGGCCACCGCGTCGCCGGCACGCTGCATTTCATCATCAACAACCAGATCGGCTTCACCACCAATCCGCGTTTCTCGCGCTCGTCGCCCTATCCGTCCGACGTCGCCAAGATGATCGAGGCGCCGATCTTCCACGTCAATGGCGACGACCCGGAAGCGGTGGTGCACGCCACGAAGGTGGCGATCGAATTCCGCATGAAGTTCCACAAGCCGGTGGTGGTGGACATGTTCTGCTACCGCCGCTTCGGCCACAATGAGGGCGACGAGCCGGCTTTCACCCAGCCGATCATGTACGCCAACATCCGCAACCACAAGACGACGGTGCAGATCTATGGCGAGCGGCTGATCGCCGAGGGCCATATCAGCCAGGCCGAACTCGACAAGATGAAGGCCGACTGGCGCGCCCATCTGGAATCCGAATGGGAAGTCGGCCAGCATTACAAGCCCAACAAGGCCGACTGGCTGGACGGCGCCTGGTCAGGCCTGCGCACGGCCGACAACCAGGACGAACAGCGCCGCGGCAAGACCGCCGTGCCGGTCAAGGTGCTGAAGGACATCGGCAAGAAGCTGACCGAGGTGCCGAAGGGCTTCGAGGCGCACAAGACCATCATCCGCTTCCTCGAAAACCGCCGCCAGGCGATCGACTCCGGCGAAGGCATCGACTGGTCGACGGCCGAGGCGCTGGCCTTCGGCTCCATCCTGCTCGACGGCAATCCGATCCGGCTCTCCGGCCAGGATTCCGAACGCGGCACCTTCTCGCAGCGCCATTCCGTGCTCTACGACCAGCGCGACGAGACCCGCTACATCCCGCTCAACAATCTGTCGGCCGCACAGGCCGGCTACGAAGTCATTAACTCGATGCTGTCGGAAGAGGCGGTGCTCGGCTTCGAGTATGGCTACAGCCTGGCCGAGCCTAAGGCGCTGACGCTCTGGGAAGCGCAGTTCGGCGATTTCGCCAACGGCGCCCAGGTGGTGTTCGACCAGTTCATCTCGTCGGGCGAGCGCAAGTGGCTCAGAATGTCGGGCCTGGTCTGCCTGTTGCCGCATGGCTATGAGGGCCAGGGGCCGGAACATTCGTCGGCCCGGCTCGAGCGCTTCCTGCAGCTCTGCGCCGAAGACAATATGCAAGTCGCCAACTGCACCACGCCGGCCAACTACTTCCACATATTGCGCCGGCAGCTGAAGCGGGACTTCCGCAAGCCGCTGATCCTGATGACGCCGAAGTCGCTGCTGCGCCACAAGCGGGCGGTATCGACGCTGCCGGAGATTTCGGGCGAAAGCTCGTTCCACCGGCTTTTGTGGGACGATGCCCAGCTGCTGCAAAACCAGGTGATCAAGCTCACCAAGGATTCCAAGATCCGCCGCGTCGTGCTGTGCTCGGGCAAGGTCTATTACGACCTCTACGAGGAGCGCGAGAAGCGCGGCATCAACGACATCTATCTCTTGCGCGTCGAACAGCTCTATCCCTTCCCGGCCAAGGCCCTGATCACCGAGCTGTCGCGTTTCCGCAATGCGGAGATGGTGTGGTGCCAGGAAGAGCCCAAGAATATGGGCGCCTGGTCGTTCATCGATCCGTATCTGGAATGGGTGCTGGCTCATATCGACGCCAAGCATCAGCGGGTGCGCTACACCGGCAGGCCGGCGGCGGCGTCGCCGGCGACCGGGCTGATGTCGAAGCATCTGGCACAGCTCGCCGCCCTGCTCGAAGACGCGCTCGGCGAATAGAACAAACCCGGCGAATAGAACAGACAGAGAAGAAACGGAACAGGCACAATGGCTACCGAAATCCGCGTTCCCACTCTCGGCGAATCCGTCACCGAGGCGACCATCGGCAAGTGGTTCAAGAAGGTCGGCGATGCCATTGCCGTCGACGAGCCGCTGGTCGAGCTCGAAACCGACAAGGTGACGGTGGAGGTGCCTGCCGCCGCCGCCGGCACGCTGGGCGAGATCACCGCCAAGGAAGGCGAGACCGTTGGCGTCGGCGCGCTGCTCGGTTCGATCTCGGCTGGAGGCGCTGCCGCCGCCCCGGCGTCCAAGCAGGAGACCAAGCCGCAAGCTGTGTCGCAGGCGTCGAGCCCCGACGCGGCACATACGACCAAGCAGGCCGCGGCCGAGACCGCCAAGATTGCCGGCGATGCCGGGCCGGTCGAGCCGCGCACCATGCCGCCGGCGCCAGCTGCCGCAAAGCTGATCGCCGAGAACAATCTGTCGGTCGACCAGGTTTCTGGCTCGGGCAAGCGCGGCCAGGTGCTGAAGGGCGATGTGCTCGACGCGATTTCCAAGGGCGCGCCGTCGCAGCCGGCCGAAATTCCGAAGGCCGCACCGGCTCCGGTCGCCGTGCGTGCGCCGTCCTCGGGCGACGATGCGTCGCGCGAGGAGCGCGTGCGCATGACCAAGCTGCGCCAGACCATTGCGCGCCGGCTGAAGGAAGCGCAGTCGACCGCCGCCATGCTGACCACCTTCAACGAGGTCGACATGTCGGCGGTGATGGCGCTCAGGACCAAGTACAAGGACATCTTCGAGAAGAAGCACGGCGTGAAGCTCGGCTTCATGGGCTTCTTCACCAAAGCGGTTACGCACGCATTGAAGGAAATCCCCTCGGTCAATGCCGAGATCGACGGCACCGACATCATCTTCAAGAACTATGCCCATATCGGCGTTGCCGTCGGCACCGAAAAGGGTCTCGTCGTGCCAGTGGTGCGAAATGCCGACCAAATGTCGATTGCCGAGATCGAAAAGGACATCGGCCGGCTGGGCATTGCCGCGCGGGACGGCAAGCTGTCGGTCGCCGACATGCAGGGTGGTACGTTCACCATCTCCAATGGCGGCGTTTACGGCTCACTGATGTCGACGCCGATCCTCAATGCGCCGCAGTCCGGCATTTTGGGCATGCACAAGATCCAGGACCGGCCTGTCGTGGTCGGCGGCCAGATCGTGATCCGGCCGATGATGTACTTGGCGCTGAGCTACGATCACCGTATCGTCGACGGCAAGGAAGCCGTGACCTTCCTGGTCCGCGTCAAGGATAGCCTGGAGGATCCCGAACGGCTGGTGCTCGATCTGTGAGTGATCCGGGATGGCCGAGCCCGCCCAGCCGATCGACCTGTTCGAACTCCTGACGACTGGCCGCGCGGGTCCTCTCGAACTCGGCAAAAGCAGCCGTGAGGCGGTTCGACAACTGATCGACGCGGAGGATGTGCGGGCGGACGGTCATTATCGCCACGGGGACACGGAGTCCGCGTGGTGTATCTATGGCGCCAATTGCGAATTCTTCTTCAGCCCCGATTTTCGCTTGCGATCGATCAGCGTCGAGCCTTCCAAGACCGCCTTGGCACTCAATGGCATGATGGCGACCTGGCGCGGCGATTTCGAACTCAATCTGGGAAGACATCCAACCATTCTGGCTGGCAACGACCCGATTGCATTTCACGCGTTGCCGAAAGCGCTGAAGGTCCTGAACAAGCCTGAGTTCAATTGGACAATCGGTGGCGGCGATGAGCGCGACATCTATATCGAACTGTCGGAAGGCTCCCGCTATTTGACCCTCAAGTATGAGATCAACACCATTCCGGTGGACGGGGATGCGAAAATTGACTTTGAGATAGATTACTTTCTAGCAGCGGTCTTCCTTGTCGACCGGGATGTTCAGGGCGACGAATGACAATCCGGTCCTTCCGCATTTCGCAGCGTGTTCTGGCCCTGTCGCTAGCAGCAGCGGTGGCGACGCCGATCCCCGCCCAGGCCGCCTGCCCGCTGGCTCTCGCCGTCTATGGCGATGCCGAGAGCGATGCCGGCATCGATTTCCGGCCGACGACGGATGCGGTCACCGTCACCAACTCCTTCACGATGGTGCTCGATAAAGGTGTCGTCCTCGACGGCATCGTCATGTGGACATCGGGCGTTTCGCGGCCGCACGGATCGCTGATGTACAAATGCCCGACCGGCGACGTCACCGGTGACGAGCTTGCCGCCTGCACGGTCTGGCAGGGCGTGGTCTACAGCGCCGACGACAAGGGCAACATTGCGCTGCTGGCGGCCGAAGGCACGGACGCGCCGCAGAGCCTGATCTTCCCCGATCTGGGTCCATCGTTGCAGATGTCGTCCGCCTTTGGCTCCAACGGTTTTTCGAAACTGCCGTGGGATGTGTTTTTGCTGAAAGGTTGCCAGGAATGAGCGCGGCGAAGAAAGTTCTTCTGGTCACCGGCGGCAGCCGCGGCATTGGTGCGGCCACTTGCCGGCTTGCGGCGAAGGCCGGCTACCGCGTCGCGGTCAACTATGCCGCAAACGAGGCCGCGGCCCAGGCGCTGGTCGCCGAGATCGAGGCCGGCGGCGGTGAAGCGATAGCGGTCAAGGGCGATGTCGGCGTCGAGGCTGACATCGTCGCCATGTTCGAAGCCGTCGATAGCGCCTATGGCCGGCTCGACGCCCTGGTCAACAATGCCGGAATCGTCGACGTCAAGGCGCGCGTCGACGAGATGAGCCTGGCGCGGCTGGAGCGCATGATGCGCATCAATGTCATCGGCTCGTTCCTGTGCGCGCGCGAAGCGGTCAAACGCATGTCGAGCAAGCATGGCGGCCAGGGCGGCGCCATCGTCAACATCTCGTCGGCGGCGTCGCTACACGGCTCGGCCGGCGAATATGTCGACTATGCCGCGTCCAAGGCGGCGATCGACACGTTCACGCTCGGCCTGGCGCGCGAAGTCGCGACCGAAGGCGTGCGGGTCAATGCGATACGGCCGGGCATTATCGACACCGAGATCCATGCTTCGGGCGGCCAGCCGGACCGGGTCGAGCGGTTCCGCGACATGCTGCCAATGAAACGAGCCGGCACGGCCGATGAAGTCGCGTATGCCGTTCTCCATCTTTTGTCGGATGAAGCGTCCTACACGACGGGCGCAATCCTGAATGTAAGCGGCGGCCGCTGAGCCCCAAGCTAAGGGAAACGAACATGGCTTATGATGTCGTTATCATCGGGTCGGGACCGGGCGGCTATGTCTGCGCCATCAAGGCGGCACAGCTCGGGCTCAAGGTCGCGGTGGTCGAGAAGAACGCCACTTTCGGCGGCACCTGCCTGAACATCGGCTGCATCCCATCCAAGGCGCTGCTTTATGCCTCGGAAATGTTTGCCGAGGCCGGCCATTCCTTCGATGCGCTGGGCGTCGAGATACCGGCGCCGAAACTCAATCTGAAGAAGATGATGGCGCACAAGGACGCGACCGTTTCGGCCAACGTCAATGGCGTCGCCTTCCTGTTCAAGAAAAACAAGATCGATAGTTTCCGCGGCACCGGGAAGGTGGTTGCGGCCGGCAAGGTGTTGGTGACGGCTGAGGACGGCAAGGTCGAGGAGATCGAGACGAAAAATATCGTTATTGCCACGGGCTCCGATGTCGCCGGCATTCCCGGCGTCAAGGTCGACATGGACGAGAAGGTGATCGTATCGTCGACCGGCGCGCTATCGCTGGAGAAAGTGCCGGGACATCTGGTGGTGGTCGGCGGTGGGGTCATCGGTCTGGAGCTCGGCTCGGTCTGGGCACGGCTCGGCGCCAAGGTCACCGTGGTCGAATTCCTCGACACCATCCTGGGCGGCATGGACGGCGAGGTCTCCAAGCAGTTCCAGCGCCTGCTTTCCAAGCAGGGTTTCGAGTTCAAGCTCGGCTCCAAGGTGACAGGGGTGACCAAGGCCAAAAAGGGCGCCGCCGTTACCTTCGAGCCGGTCAAGGGTGGTGCGGCCGAGACCATCGAGGCCGACGCGGTGCTGATCTCGACCGGACGCCGGGCCTATTCCGACAGCCTCGGGTTGAAAGAAGCCGGCGTCGAGGTCGACGAGCGCGGCCGGGTCAAGACCGACGGGCATCTCAGGACCAACGTGGCCGGCATCTACGCCATTGGCGACGTCATCGCCGGGCCGATGCTGGCGCACAAGGCCGAGGATGAAGGCGTGGCGGTGGCCGAGACCATTGCCGGCCAGGCCGGCCACGTGAATTACGACGTCATTCCGAGCGTCGTCTACACCAGCCCGGAAATCGCTTCGGTCGGCAAGACAGAGGAAGAGCTGAGGAAGGCCGGCATCGACTACAAGATGGGCAAATTCCCGTTCACCGCCAACGGCCGCGCGCGCGCCATGCTGCACACAGACGGCTTCGTGAAGATCCTCGCCGACAAAGCCAGCGACCGCGTGCTCGGCGTCCACATTGTCGGCTTCGGCGCCGGCGAGATGATCCATGAGGCGGCGGTGCTGATGGAGTTCGGCGGCTCTTCCGAAGACCTCGCCCGCACCTGCCACGCGCATCCGACAATGTCGGAAGCGGTGAAGGAAGCAGCGCTGGCGACGTTCTTCAAGCCGATCCATATTTGATTCCGGCAGGAAGTTGCGACACGCCGACTGGACAGCACCACCCTCTGGCCGGCACCCACGCTCCGCCAACCTTCGAGATTATGCGTTCCCATTGGGCGCTGTTCGTGAACTGCCGATCTCCCCTCTCGAGGGGGAGATGTCCGGCAGGACAGAGGGGGCGGTGAAGAATCGCGACGCTCGCCGATAGGTGCCCCAAACAAAACGGCCCGCTTTTCAGCAGGCCGTTCTTGGCTGGAACAAGATGCCAGATCAGTTGGCCAGATTAAGGGCTCGGCGCCGGAGCAGGCGCGGGTGCCGGAGCTGGCGCAGGAGCCGGTGCGGGCGCAGGGGCTGGTGCGGGAGCCGGTTCGGCGGGCTTCATCGGCTCAGCCGGTGCAGGTGCGGGCGCCGGTGTGCTGGCTGCCGGCGGCTCTGCGGGCGCAGGATGTTCGCCGCTTCTGCCGAAAACATAGTACGCGACAATCGCAAGGATGACGACGACCAGCGCAATCAGCCAGCCGCTGCCACCACCCGACCTGGGCGCTGGATCGTTAGGGTTCGCCATAAAAGTGTCCTCCGTGGATGAAAAGCATCAATCAACACCCCTCAACGCGCAACCGTTGAACGGGTTCATACTAGGCCTTCAAATTGACGAACGCAGGAAAATTCTGATTCGCAACCGCTTGTTGGCCTGTATTTTCCCCCGCAAAATCAATCACGAACGAGGTAGAACGAGCTTAGCTGGCCTTTTCCGCCAAAAATAGGGCCAACCGCCTTCGCTTTGCGAATCAGTTGCGCACCGGACAGAGCCGGGCTTACGTGATTCGGTATTCAGACGGGCGCTGCTCAGTCGACGGCGGTGACGGTATAGCCGGCTTTGCGAAAATCCTCGACCAGGCCTTCGGGGCCGGGAAGATGCATGGCGCCGACGGCCATGAAGGCATTGCCCTTGGCCAGGATCGGTGCGGCATGGTCGGCCATGACCTTGTTGCGGCCGGTGATCATCGTCCGGTCGAATTCGGCGTAACCTGCGTCCTCTTCGTCGGGCGAGATCGAACGCAACAGCGGCCAGAAGGTGCCGGTGTCGCCGCGCTGGTAAAGCACTATCATGGTTTCGTTGATGTCGTTTATCTTGTCGCCGAGCTTCAGGGTCTCGACCAGCCCCTTGATGTGGAACGCAAGCGGCAGCGAGGCCATGGCGCGCAGCTGGCTGGCTGCGGTCTCCAACCCTTCCACCGGCTTGCCATTAGCCTTGGCGTCCTGCGCCAGCTTGACGTCGAGAACCGGTGCGCCGCCTGCCTGACGGGCGACCTCACAGACCGGCAGCGCGACCATGGCCGACAGCAGCCACGGCTTCATCTTGGAGACGCTCGCCGGCGGAATGCCGCGCGCATCGAGCCCTTTGTTCACCACCGCCGCATCCTCCGGCGACAACAGCGACGACAACGTCGTGTTGTCGGTGAACATCATCAGCTCGGGTTCCTTGAGCATGGCCTCCATCATCTTCTGCTTGTCGAGCACGTCGGTGGTCTCGATGATGATGGTGCCGGCAGCGTCATAGGCTTTCCTGGCTGCCGGCGGCAGAGTGGTCACGCGCGGGTCGGTCATGTGCATGGTGCCGAACAGGAAGGATGGCTTTTCGCCTGATTTCTCCAGCTTCCACAACAGGCCCTTGCCGTTCAGCGTCGCTGCTGCTTCCGTCTCGATCCTGGCATAGGTGGCGGGGTCTTCCTTCTGCAGGGCCGACAGCAGATCGGCGCCGGCGCAGGCCGGGGCTTCGGCATGCGCCCTGCCCATGGCAAGCAGCAGCACGATGAGGAAAGACAGGAAAAACAGGGCGTTGAGCGCGACGAGCAGCTTCAGCGACACAAGGGCGGCGCGGTCGGCGATGGCAATGGCGCGTTTCATGGTTGCGGTTCTAGAGCTGAAAAGCGGCGAAACGGTTAACCGGCGTGGGGAAATTGTCCTGGACTTATACAGTGTCACGCGCGGGGATGCGCGGATTCGTAAATCTCGAGCAGCCTTGCCGTGTCGACGCCGGTATAGACCTGCGTCGTCGACAGGCTGGCGTGGCCGAGCAGTTCCTGGATGGTGCGCAGGTCGCCGCCGCGCCCGAGCAGATGGGTGGCGAAGGAATGGCGCAACGCGTGCGGCGTCGCGGTGTCGGGCAGGTTCAGCGCCGAGCGCAGCCTGGCCATGTCGCGCTGGACGATGGCCGGGTTGAGCGGCCCGCCCCGGGCGCCGCGAAACAGCAGGCCCTTGGGATCGAGATGGTAGGGACACAGTTTTCGGTATTCGGCGATTGCCCTGAGCGCCACCGGCAGCACCGGCACCAGCCGTGTCTTGCCACCCTTGCCGGTGACGCGCAGCACGGTGTCGGCTTCCGATGCCAGGTCGGCGGCGCTGAGGCCCAGCGCTTCGGAAATGCGCAGGCCCGATCCATAAAGCAGCGTCAGCACGGCGGCGTTGCGGGCGGCGATCCAGGGCTCTTCAGCCAGCTGGCCTTCCACCGACACGACATGTTTGGCATCGCTGGCGGTCAGCGGCTTGGGCAGCGATTTCGGCTGGCGCGGCGCGCGCAACGCAGCGGCACCGGCGGCATTGGCGAGACCGCGCCGTTCGAGGAAGCGCAGCAGCGAGCGGATGCCGGCGAGGCCGCGTCCGAGCGTGCGGGCGCCGGCGCCGGCGTTGCGCCGCGCGGCAAGAAAGCCGCGCAGATCGGCCGGGCGCAGAGTGGCGATGTCGGAAAGACCAGGCGAGCCGCCGCAATGCCCTGTGAGGAAATGCAGGAACTGGCGCGTGTCGCGCTCATAGGCTTCGACGGTCGCCGGCGCCAGCCGGCGCTCGCGCGCCAGCATCTTCAGCCAGCTTTCGCGCGCTGCCTGGAGGTCGGGTTTTGCCGGGATGAGAAATTCCTGCATGCCGCCATTGTCAGGCAGCCGGGTTAGGAAGCGGTGAAGAACCTGTCATTGAAATGGCCACGGGCGATCATTGAAATGACGCCGGTAGGGCGCTAGAGCAGGGCAAAGGATATCAGCCATGTCGAAGCCCCAGAACCCCGTGCAAATGGCCGTGATCGGCGCCGCCCACGGCATCAAGGGCGAATTGCGGGTGAAGACTTTCACCGGCGAGCCGATGGCGCTGGCCGATTATGGGCCGCTCTATGCCAAGGACGGCCGCGCCTTCCAGATCATCGACATCAGGCCCGCCAACACCGTCGTGGTGGTGCGCTTCAAGGGCATTGCCGACCGCAACGCCGCCGAGGCGCTGGCCGGAACCGAGCTGTTCGTCGACCGCTCGATGCTGCCCGACGATGGCGAGGAGGACGAATTCTACCACGCCGATCTCGTCGGACTTGAAGTCCGCGACGATAAGGACGCGGTCATCGGCAAGGTGGTGGCGGTGCATAATTTCGGCGGCGGCGACATTCTCGACGTTACCCTCGGCGGGCGCAAAGGCGTGCTGATCCCGTTCACCCAGGCCGCCGTGCCTCAGGTTTCGATCGCCGAAGGTTTTCTCCGCGTCGACCCGGCAGCCGCCGGCCTTGTCGAGGATGAGGATGGCGACGCGCCGCGCGAAGAAGATTTCGACGCGAAGGGCCGACCGCGCGGGCCGCGCGAAGCCGGAGGCAACCGGTGACGTTCAAGGCGTCGGTGCTGACGCTCTATCCCGAGATGTTTCCGGGCGGGCTAGGCCTGTCGCTGGCCGGACGGGCGCTCGAAGTCGGGACATGGTCGCTGGAAGCTATCCAGATCCGCACCTTCGCCAGCGATCGCCATCACACCGTCGACGACACCCCGGCCGGCGGTGGCGCCGGCATGGTGATGCGCGCCGATGTGCTGGCCAAGGCGATCGACCACACGTCGCCGGCGGGCGATCCGCGGCCGCGTTTGCTAATGAGCCCGCGTGGAAAGCCGCTGACGCAGGCGCGCGTGCGCGAACTGGCTGGCGGGCCAGGCGCCGTCATCGTTTGCGGCCGGTTCGAGGGCGTCGACCAGCGGCTGATCGAGGCGCGTGGACTGGAAGAGGTCTCCATCGGCGATTTCATCCTGTCGGGCGGCGAGCCGGCGGCGCTTGTGCTGCTCGACGCCGTGGTGCGGCTGTTGCCCGGCGTCATGGGCAATGCGGTGTCGGGCGAGGAAGAAAGTTTCGAGAACGGCCTGCTCGAACACCCGCATTACACGCGGCCACAGGAGTTCGAGGGCAGGCCGATCCCCGACGTGCTGGTCTCCGGCAACCACAAGAAGATCGCCGCCTGGCGGCGTGCGGAGTCCGAGAAGCTGACCAGGGAGCGCCGGCCGGATTTGCTAAATGAGCTCGGCAAGAATGGCTGAGATCAGCCAGAGTTCAGCTTCGCTACGGTTCTTCGGCGATGATCTTGATCCAGCCGAACTCACGAAGCTTCTGGCTGGCCAACCGACCTATGCCGTTCGGAAAGGCGACCTGCATACCTATCCCCCAAGTCAGCCACCTCGCATCGCGCTGAAAGGGCTGTGGAGGCTGTCTTCTGAATCCGGCAAAGGCGATCAACTCGATCACCAGATTGCAAGCATCTTGAAGACGCTCACGTCGGACCTTGGCATCTGGGCCGATCTCGTCCGGAGGTTCAAGGTCGACATGTTTTGCGGCGTTTGGCTCGACGAGGAAAACCAAGGTCTGGGATTTACCCCGGGTACTCTGCAAATGCTGGGCGAACGTGGCATCAAGCTCGATCTGGACATTTACTATGGTCTGGAGCCGGATTTTCTCGCCGCTCAGCCCTTGGCAAAATAGTAGACGGCGAGAAACAGGCCGACGGCGATGACGAAGCCGCGTACTGCGTTTTGCGGCACGCGCTTGGCGATCCAGACGCCGGCATAGCCGCCGAGCGCGCCGCCGGGGATCATGACGATTGCCTGCGGCCAGGCGACGACGCCGCCGGAAACGAAGACCAGTATGGCAACGGCGGCGATGACCACGGCCAGCATGTTCTTCAGCGCGTTCAGCCGGTGATAGTCGCCGGATTGCGTCAGGCCGAGCGTCGCCAGCATCATGACGCCCATGCCGGCGCCGAAGAAGCCGCCATAGATGGCGGTGGCGAACTGCGCCAGCGAACCGGTCAGAGAGCCCACCGTGGCTTCATGCCCAGGCTTCGGCGTTGGTTTGAGCCACGGCCCGGCGGCGAACAAGGCGGTTGCCGCCAGCAGCAGCCACGGCACCAGCGCGCGGAACGACGGATTTGAGAGCGCCAGCAGGATGAGCGCACCAGCCAGCGCGCCCAAAGCCGAGATCAGGCAAAGCAGCAGCGCGCCGCGCCAGAAATGCTTGATGTCTGTCCAGTAAGCCAGCGTCGAGGTGATGTAACCGGGAAACTGCGTCACCGAGGACGTGGCGTTGGCGACGATCGGCGGCAGGCCGGCCAGCGTCATGGCGCCGAAGGTTATGAAGGTGCCGCCGCCGGCAACGGCGTTGACGGCGCCTGACAGAAAACCCGCGAGGAAGAGCAGGACTGCGTCGAAAACAGACATTGTGAGGCCGCCGGACAAGTGTGCTGCTCCCGGATTAGGAAGCTTGAAGGGCCGGCGCAACCCTGCACTGGACGATTGCGTGGTGGCATGCGACCAAAAAAGACAGGGCCAAGGCGTGACAAGTCAGTGAAATAGCTGTATGTGCCCGCCCGTACTGGCGAGAAAAATCTCCCGGACCGTCAACAATGACGGTGTAGTCGCCCCTGCCCAATGTTTCGAAGACAAGATGTCTCGGGGACAAAGGGCATAGCCGAGCGGTCAATGGAACTGCCAGGCGAGTGTCGGACGCTCTGACTGTCGGAAGAACAAGAAGTGGACTATTGAGATGGATATCATCCGTCAGCTCGAGGCCGAACAGGCCGCCAAGATCGAAGCCAAGCGCAAGCTTCCCGAGTTTCAGCCCGGCGACACCGTGCGCGTCCAGGTCCGCGTGACCGAAGGCACCCGCACCCGCGTCCAGGCCTATGAGGGCGTCGTCATCGCCCGCGCCGGCGCCGGCTTCCAGGAAAATTTCACCGTCCGCAAGATCTCCTACGGCGAAGGCGTCGAGCGCGTTTTCCCGGTCTACTCGCCGATGGTCGAAGGCGTCGAGATCGTGCGCCGCGGCAAGGTGCGCCGCGCCAAGCTCTATTACCTGCGCGACCGTCGCGGCAAGTCGGCCCGTATTTCGGAAAACACCGGCGTGCGCGCCCGCAAGCTCAACGATGAGGAACGCGACGCGCTGAACGCCGAGAAGGCCCGCATCGAAGCCGAGAAGGTTGCCGCTGCCCAGGCGCTGGCCGCCGAGACGGCCGCCAAGGAAGCTGCCGAGAAGAAGGCCGCCGACGAAGCCGCCAACGCCGCCGACGAGGCTGCAAAGGCGGCGGAAGCGACCCCGGCCGAATAAACCTGGTCCAAGGATTTTGAGAAGGCGGCTTCGGCCGCCTTTTTTCGTTTCACCAGACTGTGAACGATTGCCGGCCGAGAGTTGCGCCACGGCTGTTGACTCGAATTATCTTGTACACTAAATGATCGTATACAAAGCAAATGGAGAACTGACATGGCACTCTACACCACACAGGCTCGCGTCACCGGCGGCCGCGCCGGCCACGGCGAGACCAGCGACGGCCTGCTGAAGGTCGACCTCGCTTTGCCGAAGGAGCTCGGCGGACAGGGTGGCGCCACCAATCCCGAGCAGCTGTTCGCGGTCGGCTATGCCGCCTGCTTCGAAAGCGCCATCCGCTTCGTCGCGCGCAAGCAGAAGCTGCCGCTGGACGATGCGGCGGTGAGCGCCACCGTCAGCCTGCTTCCCAATGGTGAAGGCTTCAAACTTGGTGTCGCACTGGCCGCGGAGACCAAAGGCCTTGATCAGGCGGCGGCGGAAGCGCTTGTATCGGCAGCGCATCAGATTTGCCCCTATTCCAATGCGATCAAAGGCAATATCGAGGTGGCGCTTTCGACCGTGGCGCTTCCGGCAAAGGCAGCATGACGACGAAGACCGAAACCAGGGCCAGCGAAGTCCCGGCGGACACCGCCGGGAGGATCGCCGTTCCGCGCCTCGACCAGCAGCTCTGCTTCGCGCTCTATTCGGCGAGCGGGCTGATGACCAAGCTCTATCGGCCGCTGCTTGACCCGCTCGGCCTGACCTATCCGCAATATTTGGCGATGCTGGCGCTGTGGCAGCATGCGCCTAGCACGGTCGGCGAACTCGGCGAGGCGCTGGGGCTGGATTCGGCGACATTGACGCCTCTGCTCAAGCGGATGGAAGCGGCTGGTCTCGTCACCCGCCGTCGCGATCCGGCCGACGAGCGCCGCGTGCTGGTCGAACCGACTGCCAAGGGCCAGGCGCTGCGCGCCCGCATCAAGGACGTATCCGCAGGCCTTGCCTGCGCCATGCCGCTGGAAGTCGAGGAGCTGAAGTCGCTGCACCGGACCTTGACCGGATTTGTCGCCAAGCTGCGTGACGCTACGTCACCATCCTGATCCGTCATCTGACGGGTTCCCGTGTGTCCAGGAGGGGCCTGGTTTGCCGGCGGCGCAATCACGGAATAAATTCCGACCACGGGGCGCTCTAAAACCGCGTTGGTTGAAGGCATTGGAATCCGCTTTCACCGGACGCTGAGCACCGGACCGGCTTGCAAGCCGTCTGCGGACGGCTAAAGTCGCGCCTGGATTTCATGCGAGCCCGGCTGCAAGCGGGCTTCTCATCCTGGAGCGTGTCATGACCAAATCGAAGCTGCTGCTGGCCGCCCTCGCGGCCTGTTTCCTCGCGCCCGTCGCTGCATGGGCGGCCGATGCGCTGCCCGATCTCGGCGGCAAGAAGGTCGTGGTGGTGACGGAAAACGCCTATCCGCCGCTGCAGTTCATCGACGCCAAGACCGGCAAGCAGATCGGCTGGGAGTATGACGCGATGGACGAAATCGCCAAGCGGCTGAACTTCAAGGTGGAGTACCAGAACACCTCCTGGGACGCGATGATCCAGGCGGTTTCCGACAACCAGTACAACATTGGCATGACCGGCATCACCATCAAGGACGACCGAAAGGAGAAGGTCGATTTCTCCGACCCCTATATGCGTTCGGAGCAGTTCATGCTGGTGCGCGCCGATGAAAGCCGCTTCACCGACGCCAAGACCTTCGCCGCCTTCAAGGACGGGTTGATCGGCGCGCAGGCCGGAACGACGCCGTTCTACACCGCCGTCTACAGCGTGCTCGACGGCAATGAGCAGAACCCGCGCATCAAGCAGTTCGAGACCTTCGGCGCTTCGGTGCAGGCACTGAAATCCGGCGACGTCGATGTCGTCCTGACCGACGGCACCGCCGGCAAAGGCTATGTCGATGCCTCCGGCGGCAAGCTCAAGCTGATCGGCGGCCCGCTCGGCACCGAGGATTTTGGCTTCATCTTCCCGAAAGGCTCGGACCTGGTGAAACCGGTCAACGCGGCGATCGCGGCGCTGAAGGCCGACGGCACGATCGAGGCGCTGAACAAGAAGTGGTTTCTCGACTACAAGATGGGGCAGTGATGTCCGACTCCTTACCCTCGCCCTTGTGGGGAGGGTCGATCCGCGAAGCGGAGCGGGGTGGGGGTGCCAGCGCCGGCGCTTTGTCACGACCCCCCCCCGGCTCACCAGCTTTGCGATGCAAAGCTTGTTCGCCGACCCTCCCCACAAGGGGGAGGGTGAAGCGCCCTGATGGCCACGCCCCCCGCTTCGACTCTCAAATCCGATTTCCCCTGGTGGCTTGCCGCCGCGATCGCGCTCGCCGTCGTCGCTGCGCTCTCCATTGCCGCCAGCGATCTCTACGCCCAGGTTTTTGCCACCGTCGCCAAAGGCATCGGCATCACCATTCTTGTCACCGTGGTCGCCTTCGCGCTGGCTTCCGCCGTCGGGCTCGGCATTGCGCTGATGGGGATGTCGGGGTCGCGTTGGCTCAGGCAGATCGCTCGTTTCTATGTCGAGATCATCCGTGGCGTGCCGATCCTGGTGCTGTTGTTCTGGATCGCCTTCGCCGGCGCGCCGGCCTTCGTGGCTGCGTGGAATGCGCTGACCGCGCCGCTGCAAAACGCCGGCTATCTCGGCGAGCTTTTGGTGCGCGACGTGTCGCTGTTGTGGCGTGCAATCATGGCGCTGACCATCGGTTATTCCGCCTTCATCTCCGAGGTCTTCCGCGCCGGCATCCAGTCGGTCGAGAAAGGCCAGATCGAGGCTGCCAAGGCGCTCGGGCTGACGCGCACGCAGCGCTTCCGGCTGATCGTGTTCCCGCAGGCGATCCGCACCATCCTGCCGCCGCTCGGCAATGACTTCGTCGCCATGGTCAAGGATTCCTCGCTGGTCTCGGTGCTCGGCGTCGCCGACATCACGCAGATGGGCAAGATCTACGCCGCCGGCTCGTTCCGCTTCTTCGAGACCTATTCGATCGTCGCCTATATCTATCTCATCCTCACCGTCAGCCTGTCGCTGGCGCTGCGGGGGCTGGAGCAACGACTGCGGCGGGCGCAGCAGGAATAGAAGTCCGACGCGGGCACGGCTACGATCGCGGAGGACAGGATTCCGGAGGATGCAGGCGATGACGATCGACAAGGCCAATGCGGCGCTGGGTACCGTCTATTCGGCCGACACGCCGGAAGGGCTGGCCAAGGCCTATGCAGACTGGGCCGCGACCTATGACGGCGAGACCGCTTCGCTCGGCTATCTGCTGCCGTTCCTGATCACCGCCTGGGTGGCGCGCCATGTGAAGGTGGGTGAAGGCCCGCTGCTCGACGCCGGCTGCGGCACCGGCCTGTCGGGCCCGTCATTGAAGGCGCTGGGTTATCACGACATTGCCGGGCTCGACCTCTCCGACGACATGCTGAAGATCGCCGGCAGCCGCAATGCCTATGGCGATCTGAAGCAGGCAATGCTCGGCGGGCCGCTGCCCTGGCCAGACGGCCACTTCCGCGCCTTCTTCTCGACTGGCGTGTTCACCATCAGCCATGCGCCGGCGTCCGGCCTGCACGAGCTTGTCCGCATCACCAGGAAAGGCGGCCACGCTATCTTCACCGTGCGCGACCAGGTGTTCGACAGCGGTGGCTTCCAGGCCGTGTTCGATGAGTTGGAACGGGCCGGGAAATGGCAGCCGGTCGAGCAAAGCCCATGGTTCCGCTGCTATGCGATCGCCGAGGCGGACGCGCTGGTGAAGACTTTCGTATTCGAGGTGGTTTGAGCGCCGCCCTCTTCGCCTTCTCCCACAACAAGGGGAGAAGGGAAAACACGCCGCAATTGCCGAAAAGCCAAAACATTGGTATGAGCCACGCCATGGAAGAGCTTTTTGGCGATCCGGCCTATAAGGGTTTCGTGCTGCAGGACAGAAAACGCCTGCCGTCGCGTTTCTCTTCGCGCATTTCCGGCGCGCTCACCAGCCAACTTAGCTAAGCCGCTTTCGCCGGGCCGAAGGCTTCGGCGCGTCTGCCCTTCCCCTTTTTGCAAATCGACGGATTTACGCACATGAGCGCACCGCGCACCCTCTACGACAAGATTTTCGACGACCATGTCGTCGACCGCCAGGATGATGGCACCTGTCTGCTCTACATCGACCGCCATCTCGTCCATGAAGTGACCAGCCCGCAGGCCTTCGAAGGTCTGCGCATGACCGGCAGAAAAGTCCGGCATCCGGAAAAGACGCTGGCCGTGGTCGATCACAATGTCTCGACCTCGCCCGAGCGCAAGTTCGGCATCAAGAACGAGGAAAGCCGCATCCAGGTCGAGGCCTTGGCCAAGAACGCTAGGGATTTCGGCGTCGAATATTACTCCGAGAACGATATCCGCCAGGGCATCGTCCACATCATCGGGCCGGAGCAGGGCTTCACGCTGCCCGGCATGACCATCGTCTGCGGCGACAGCCACACCTCGACGCATGGCGCCTTCGGCGCATTGGCACATGGCATCGGCACCTCCGAGGTCGAGCATGTGCTGGCGACCCAGACGCTGATCCAGCGCAAGGCCAAGAACATGCTGGTGCGTGTCGATGGCCAGTTACCGGAAGGCGTCACCGCCAAGGACATTATCCTCGCCATCATCGGCGAGATCGGCACCGCCGGCGGCACCGGCTATGTCATCGAATATGCCGGTGAGGCGATCCGCGCGCTGTCGATGGAAGGCCGCATGACGATCTGCAACATGTCGATCGAGGGCGGCGCGCGCGCCGGCCTGATCGCGGCCGACGAAACCACCTTCGCCTATGTCAAGGGCAAGCCGCGCGCGCCGAAGGGCGCGTCGTGGGACGCCGCGCTCGAATACTGGAAGACGCTGCAGTCCGACGAGGGCGCGCATTTCGACAAGGTGATCGTGCTCGACGCGGCCAAGCTGCCGCCGATCGTCTCCTGGGGTTCCTCGCCCGAGGACGTCGTTTCGGTGCAGGGCGTCGTTCCCAATCCGGAAGAGATCACGGACGAGAACAAGCGGACGTCAAAGATCCGCGCGCTCGACTATATGGGGCTGACGCCGGGCACGAAGATCACCGACATCACGCTCGACCGCGTCTTCATCGGCTCCTGCACCAATGGCCGCATCGAGGATCTGCGTGCGGTGGCCAAGGTGGTCGAAGGCAAGACGGTGAGTGCGCATGTCGATGCGATGATCGTGCCGGGCTCCGGTCTGGTCAAGGAACAGGCGGAGGCCGAGGGTCTCGACAAGATCTTCATTGCCGCCGGTTTCGACTGGCGCGAGCCGGGCTGCTCGATGTGCCTGGCCATGAACGACGACCGGCTGAAGCCGCATGAGCGCTGCGCCTCGACCTCGAACCGCAATTTCGAGGGCCGGCAAGGCTTCAAGGGCCGCACCCATCTGGTGTCGCCGGCGATGGCGGCGGCGGCGGCGATCGCCGGCCATTTCGTCGACATCCGCGACTGGAAATAGCGCTGACTGTTTCAAGCCTGATCTGAGCTTATGCAAACCCCGAACGGCAAAACCGTTCGGGGTTTTGTTTAATGCGCGCCGCTCTAAGACCCTTGGGGTATATGCCCTAGCCGGCACGCCGGATGATTTCATGAAATTCCTCCCGGCTGCCGGGTTCGTCGGCCGCGACCACCAGCGCCAGTTCGCGCTCGTCGAAGATCTTGAACCACTCGTCCCATTCGACCAGCTCGTAGCCGCCTGCGTTGACCGGGCGTTCAGGCTGATCCTGGTCCTGATAGGCGTGCTGGCCGAAGACGAGCCTCAGCAACGGCTGCGTTCCGGTTTCGGGCGATACATCGACGATCGCCGGAAATCCGGCGCGCCCTGCGGCCCATGAGCGAATTGCTTCGTGATCGGTCAGCGTGATCGTGTCGGCCATGAACAACTTCTCCTTGATTGCTGTCAGGAAACGCCGGCCTCAGGTCCCGGTTCCGTGCACCAGCTTCATGAGTGGCGACTTGCATATTCGTCCCGGCTTAACCGCTTGTTGGGGCTTGCGCTCTAAGGTCTTCCCTGACGTCAAGCGGGGAAGTCACCGTCCTTTGGACACCGGCCTGTTCATAGCGCTGCTCAATCCGACGATCGCGCTGGCGCTCGGCGCGGCGTTCCTCGTGCTGTGGTTCTATCAGCGCCACCGGCCCTATCTGGCTGTGCTCGGCACGAGCTATTGCGTGTCCGCGCCCGGCTTCCTGCTGCAGTATTTCACGCTGCCCGGCGGCATGGTGCTGACCAAGCTGGTCTCCAACCTCTGCTTCACGCTCGCCGCCTGTTGCCTCGTCGGTGCGATCATCTCACGCTACGGCAGGCGCGTGCCCTATATCGCGATCGGCATTCTGGCGGGTGGCGGGATGGTGGCATTCTGCTGGTTCCTGTTCGTCCAGCCGGACTTGACTTGGCGCATCCTGTCGATCAATTTCGGCTTTGGCGGCCTCAGCCTGCTGGTCGCTGCCGAGCTGCGCGCCGTGCGCAAGAACGGCCCGACGGAAAAAATCCTGTTCGTGTTGTCGCTGCTGTCCGGGCTGAACTTCATCGGCCGCACGCTGCTCGTCGTCATCTCGCACGGGCCGTTCACCAGCTATGACGGGTTTTATGGCTCGTCCTACTGGACGACGGCGCTTTTGACGCACGCGCTGCTGTCGTTGCTGATCGCGCTCTGCCTGTTCTCGGCAGCTGCGCTCGACGTGATGAAGGCGCTGAAGACCGAGACGCACACCGATCCGCTGTCTGGCCTGCTCAACCGCAGGGGTTTCGAGGAGCGCGCCTTGCTGGTGCTGCAGCATTGCGCTGTTACCAAGGTGCCGGTCGCGCTGGTGCTGGCCGATCTCGATCACTTCAAGGCGCTCAACGACAAATACGGACATGCCGCGGGCGACCAGGTGATCGCCGACTTCGCCGCCAAGCTTCGCGCGGCCGCCGGCACGCGTGCGGTTGCCGGCCGCATCGGCGGCGAGGAGTTCGCTGTGCTTCTGTCGCTGAGCGATCTTGCCACGGCGCGGCTGTTTGCCGAAGCCGTGCGCACGCACTATTCGGCCGGCAGTGTCGACGGGTTGCCGCCGGGCACCAGGGTGACCGCGAGCTTCGGCGTCGCGGCGCGCACCGGCGACGAAGGGCTGGAGCCGCTGATGCGGCGCGCCGACGAAGCGCTCTACAAGGCCAAGAAGAACGGCCGCGACAGCGTGCGATTGTCCTATGAGCGGGCGGAAACGGTCTTCATCCCGGATACAGGCAGCGTCGGTTAGCGTCTCGCTTAAACGGCCTCTCGGCCGTGCCGGATCATCAGCGGCAAGGGCTGAGGTTGGGCATTTCGCCATCGGAGAGGCCGTACATATAGGAGCGGCCCTTCACGAACACCGGCGGCTGGTAGCAGCCACGCCTGGAGATGTGATCCGCCTCGTCTTCATAAAGGACTTCCGGTTCCGCTTCCGGCTGCCCGGCGCTGGTGTAGTCGGACAATTTCTTGGCCAGCCTGCCTTGGCCGACAATGATGCGCTTGTAGCCGGCGGCGCTGTCGATGACGAGATTGCCTAGGGAATCGGAATAGACGCGGTCATGATGGCGCGACCAGGCCATTGCCGGGGCGGCGAAGCCGAGACTGGCTGTCGCCAGCACAAGCGCCGCAAGGCGCGCTCTTCCTGAATTCGAAAGCATGGTGTCCTCTCTGCTGTGGACCCGATCGAATCGGAAATTAACCTTTTCTTAACCTTTGTTAAGAGGGCAGGCGCATCCGGCGGCGATCTCTCGCCAAACATGGTTAATATCCGACGGGATGGAAACCCGGGCGTCATCATTCGGCCATGCTTGCCCGCACCATCGGCCGCGACGCACACAACTACGCTGACGTCGGGTGAGCTTGATCTTGGTGGAACATCGCGGCTAGTTAGCCGCGCAGGAGGACAGCATATGGCGTTACGCCGGACGTTTCGGGTGACGCTGTTGTCGATCCCCTTGCTGACTGCCGCAGCCTGCGTGCCGCAGAACGGCGCGCCGACGGCGGTGAATACCGTACCACCCACTGTCGCGCCCGTGCCGGCTCAGCAGTCCGCCGCACCTGTGGCGCCCCCGGCTTCCGCAACGGCTCCGACAGCGCCTGCCGCACCTTCAGCCAAGATCGTCACCGACCTTACCGCGCCGCGGTCTGCTGTCGGCACGGCAACTTACAGATGCGGCAATGGCGGCATGATCACCATCCAGAACCTCGGGCCGGCGTTGCGCGTTGTCAGGCCCGATGGCACGACCGAGGAGTTTGCCGCATCACCCGCCAACCAGTCCAGCCGCTACCAGGAAGCCGCGTCGCATGACGCAATCGTGATCGACGCGCGCGAGGCGCTGGTGATGAAGAGGGGCTCGACACCACAGACCTGCAAACGATAGCCTGGCGTCGATTGCAAAGGAAATGCCGCACTGCAGCGAACGGTGCGCCGGCTTTCGACGGTGGCCAAATCGATTGAAGCGAAACAGCAGCCTTTTGTCAGACTAAATGACGTTTTCAAAACGATTTTCCGGCTTTGACGCGGTGCAAAAAGAGCATTAGAAACCGGCTGTCTGAAGTCATATATCGAGGCGGTAAGTGCCGCTTTCCACCGCGGCTCCGGACATCGAACTGGGGCAGCCATGAGCAAATCACCAGCCACCCGAACCGCCAGACGTGAACGGCCGCTCTCGCCGCACCTGACGATTTACCGCCCACCGATCACCATGACGATGTCGATCATTCACCGCATCACTGGCGGGGCGCTGTATTTCGGCACGCTGCTGGTCGCCGCGTGGCTGATGGCGGCGGCGAGTTCGCAAGGCGCTTTCGATTGGATCAACTGGGCCTTCGGCACCTGGCTCGGCCGGCTCATCCTGTTCGGCTACACCTGGGCGCTGATGCACCACATGCTGGGCGGCGTGCGCCATCTCGTCTGGGACACCGGCGCCGGGCTGGAGAAACACACGGCATCGAAGATCGCCTGGGCGACGCTCGCCGGTTCCATCCTGCTCACGCTGCTGATCTGGGTCGCCGGCTACATGGCGCGGGGAACCTTGTGATGAGCGGCACGAACAACAACGATATGCGCACGCCGCTGGCCAAGGTCCGCGGTCTGGGCTCGGCCCGCGAAGGCACCGGGCATTTCTGGCGACAGCGGCTGACGGCCATTGCCAACATCCCGCTGATACTGTTCTTCGTCGGGTTCCTGATCGCGCTCAATGGCGCCGGCTTCGCCGAGGTGCGAGCGGCGCTCGCCAGTCCGTTCGTGGCGCTGGTGTTGGCGCTGGTGCTCGTTTCCGGTCTCACCCATATGCGTGTCGGCATGCAGGTCATTATCGAGGATTACGTGCATGCCGAAGGCATGAAGCTGGCGCTGATCGCACTCAGCACGTTTTTCACCATAGCGGTCGGCGTCGCCTCGATCTTCGCCCTGCTCAAACTGGCATTCGGAGGCTGATTTGGCCAAGGACGCGAAATCGGCCACCGGCTATACCTTTGTCGACCACAAGTTCGACGTGGTGGTCGTCGGCGCCGGCGGCGCCGGCCTGCGCGCCACGCTCGGCATGGCCGAGCAGGGCCTGCGCACGGCCTGCATCACCAAAGTGTTCCCGACCCGCTCGCACACGGTGGCGGCACAAGGCGGCATTGCCGCGTCGCTGTCCAACATGGGTCCGGACTCCTGGCAGTGGCACATGTACGACACCGTCAAGGGTTCGGACTGGCTGGGCGACGTCGACGCCATGGAATATCTGGTGCGCGAGGCACCGGCGGCGGTCTACGAGCTCGAGCATTACGGCGTGCCGTTCTCGCGCACCGAAGAGGGCAAGATCTACCAGCGGCCGTTCGGCGGACACATGATGAATTATGGCGACGGCCCGCCGGTGCAGCGCACCTGTGCTGCCGCCGACCGCACCGGTCACGCCATCCTGCACACGCTCTACGGCCAGTCGCTGAAGAACAATGCACAGTTCTTCATCGAGTATTTTGCGCTCGACCTGATAATGGAACCGGACGGCACCTGCACCGGCGTCGTCGCCTGGAACCTCGACGACGGCACTATCCATCGCTTCTCCGCCAAGATGGTGGTGCTGGCGACCGGCGGATATGGCCGCGCCTATTTCTCGGCGACGTCGGCGCACACCTGTACAGGCGACGGCGGCGGCATGGCGGCACGGGCCGGCTTCCCGCTGCAGGATATGGAGTTCGTGCAGTTTCATCCGACCGGCATCTATGGCGCCGGCTGCCTGATCACCGAAGGCGCGCGCGGCGAGGGCGGCTATCTCGTCAATTCCGAGGGCGAGCGCTTCATGGAACGCTACGCGCCGTCGGCCAAGGACCTGGCCTCGCGCGACGTCGTCTCGCGTTGCATGACGCTGGAGATCCGCGAAGGCCGCGGGGTCGGCAAGAACAAGGACCATATTTTCCTGCATCTCGATCATCTCGATCCGGCCGTGCTGCATGAGCGGCTGCCGGGCATTTCGGAATCGGCCAGGATTTTCGCCGGCGTCGACCTGGCCAAGGAGCCGATCCCGGTGCTGCCGACGGTGCACTACAATATGGGCGGCGTGCCGACCAATTACTGGGGCGAGGTGCTTAACCCGACGGTCGAGAATCCTGACCGGGTGTCGCCCGGGCTGATGGCGGTCGGCGAGGCCGGCTGTGCCTCCGTGCACGGCGCCAACCGGCTGGGCTCGAACTCGTTGATCGATCTGGTGGTGTTCGGCCGCGCCGCCGCAATCCGCGCCGGCCAGGTCATCGACCGTAATTCGGCGATCCCTTCGCCCAACGAAGCCTCGGTCGAAAAGATCATGGATCGCTTCGACCGGCTGCGCCACGCCAATGGGCCGACGCCAACCGCCGTTCTGCGTGAGAAAATGCAGAAGGCGATGCAGGAAGACGCGGCCGTGTTCCGCACACAGGAGTCACTCGAAAACGGCTGCAAGCGCATTTCGCAGATATGGACCGAGCTCAAGGACCTGAAAGTCTCCGACCGTTCGATGATCTGGAATTCCGATCTGGTCGAGACGCTGGAGCTGGAAAATCTGATGGCCAACGCCATCACCACGGTCTACGGCGCCGAGGCGCGCAAGGAGAGCCGCGGCGCGCATGCGCGCGAAGATTTCTCGGCCCGCGACGACACTATCTGGCGCAAGCATACGCTGGCCCGGCTAAGCGAGGACGGCCAGGTGAGCCTCAGCTATCGTCCGGTGCACACCGAACCGTTGGTGGCGGAAAAGGACGGCGGCATCAGCCTCGCCAAGATCGCGCCCAAGGCCAGGGTGTACTGACCATGGTGCCGAAGCTCGTCATCCGAAAGGACCTGAGGTAATGGTCGAACTCACGCTTCCCAAGAACTCCAAGGTGCAGCCGGGCAAGACCTGGCCGAAGCCGGAGGGCGCCACCAACCTGCGGGAATACCGCATCTACCGCTGGTCGCCCGACGATGACGAGAACCCGCGCATCGACACCTATTTCGTCGACATGGACGATTGTGGGCCGATGGTGCTCGATGCGCTGCTCTGGATCAAGAACAAGATCGATCCGACGCTGGCGTTGCGCCGCTCCTGCCGCGAAGGCATTTGCGGCTCCTGCGCCATGAACATCGATGGCTCCAACACGCTGGCCTGCACCAAGGGCTGCGACGACATTTCCGGCGCCGTCAAGGTATACCCGCTGCCGCATATGCAGGTGGTCAAGGACCTGGTGCCCGACCTCACCAATTTCTACGCCCAGCACGCCTTGATCCAGCCATGGCTGAAGACAGTGTCGCCAGAGCCAGCCAAGGAATGGCTGCAGAGCCATGAGGACCGCGAAAAGCTCGACGGGCTCTACGAGTGCATCCTATGCGCCTGCTGCTCGACCTCGTGCCCGAGCTATTGGTGGAACGGCGACCGCTATCTCGGCCCGGCGACGCTGCTGCAGGCCTATCGCTGGCTGATCGACAGCCGCGACGAAGCCACGGGCGAACGGCTCGACGATCTCGAAGACCCATTCCGGCTCTACCGCTGCCACACCATCATGAACTGCGCCCAGACCTGCCCGAAGGGGCTCAACCCGGCCAAGGCGATTGCCGAAATCAAAAAGATGATGGTGGAGCGGCGGGTTTAGTTGAGGCGAGTTCGCTCGCGGCAATCTCGGACGCGGCGATCCTTCGCGCCCCCCTCTGTCCTGCCGGACATCTCCCCCACGGGTGGGGAGATTGGCCGTCATCGCGGCTTTCGCCAATCTCCAAGGTTGAAGGATGGCGCGCTGTCGGCGAAGCTGCCGATCTCCCCCCGCGTGGGGAGATATCCGGTAGGACAGAGAGGGGGGCGCTGTCTCGCCGGCGCTAGAAAGGATACTCAACCCAATGAGCGAAGAGCTTCCAATCCTTAATCCGGTCGAAGCCCGTGTGCTCGGCTGCCTGATCGAGAAGAAGGAGCTGACGCCGGATGTCTATCCGCTGACGCTGAATGCAGCACTTGCAGCCGCCAACCAGAAGACGGCGCGCGAGCCTGTGATGGCGCTCGAGCCGACAGAGGTGCATCGGACGCTGAAGCTGCTCGAGCAGAAGGGGCTGGTGCGTCAGATGTTCGGCTCGCGCGTCGAGCGCTATGAGCATCAGATGGCGCAGCGCTTCTCGCTGACGAGGCCGCAGACTGCGGTGATCGGCCTGCTTTTGCTGCGCGGGCCGCAGACCGCGCATGAGTTGCTGGCGCGAGCTGAGCGCATGGCGCGGTTTTCGTCGATCGAAGACCTGCGCGCTGAACTCGACATGCTGATCGGCCGCCGACCGCCGCTGATCCAGGAAATACCGCGCGGGCCAGGCCAGCGCGAGGACCGCTACGTGCATCTGCTCGCAGGACCGGTGGACGTCGCCGCGTTATCGGTGCAGCGGAGCGCGCTGGCCTTGCCTGCTTCCGACCTGGAAGCGAGATTGGAGGCTCTGGAGCAGGAAGTCGCAGCCCTTCGCGCCCGGCTTGATGCGCTGGGCGCTTAATAGTTATCCGAGACGTTGGTGGGACAGCACCCCCCTCTGGCCTGCCGGCCATCTCCCCCTCAAGTGGGGAGATCAGATGTCACGCCGGCCTTCGCCAATCACGAACGTCGAAAGAAAGTGCCAGCTACCGAGCTTCCAATCTCCCCGGGAGATGCCCGGCAGGGCAGAGGGGGGCGCGAAGGATCGCTACCCCGGGCAAAATCGGCGGATCACCCCAGTTTCGCGTCGAGCGACACTTTGATGGCGCCGAGCGCCTTCGAAACCGGGCATTCGGCCTTGGCCTTCTCGGCCAATTCCTTGAACTTCGCCGTATCGATGCCCGGTACCTTGCCGATCAGGGTGATGGCGCTGCCGGTGATGCCGGTGCCGGGGACCAGCGTCACCACCGCCTTGGCGTCGAGTTCAGTGGCGGGCGTGCCGTTCTCGGCCAGGAAATGCGACAGCTGCATGGCGTAGCAGCCGGCGTGTGCCGCCGCGATCAACTCTTCGGGATTGGTGCCGGATTTGCCGCTCTCGTCCTCGAAGCGAGCCTTGAACGAATAGGGCGTGCCCTTCAAGGTGCCGCTCTGGCTGTCGAGGGTGCCCTTGCCTTCCTTCAGATTGCCTTTCCAGACGGCGTTTGCGGTGCGGTCCATAAAATTCTCCTTGATTACAGCGACAGCGCCGGCCACGCGGCGTTCCCTCCAACTATAGCGCGGCGGCAGGGGAAGACCACCGCGCTGTTTCGGCCGGATGCGACGCCGGCGTGCCCTGCAAATTTTTTCTGAAAAAATGTGCGTGCAAAAATGTCGACTTGCATCGGCGCCGGCCGTCCTGCGAGCGTCCACGGATTCTCGTGGCGGATGGAGATCCAAGATGAACAATCTGTTTTCTGCCCATTGGAACGACGCCGACAAAAGCGCGCGTCTACGCGAGATCGAGTGCTCGCGATCTTCCGGCTTCGGCCGGCTGCTTGCTGCGGTTGCCGTGATCGGCATTGCGGTCTGCGTGCTCGACCACGCTGCTGCCGGCAAGGATGCCGCCGGCACCGTGATCGCCTATGGGTCGTCACAGCAAGGGAGCTGGAAATGAAATATGTCTGTCTGGTCTACGGCGAGGAAAAGGACCTCCATGCCATGACGCCGGAGCGTCTGGCCAAGCTCGACGCCGATTCGATGGCCTATGACCGGTCATTGGACCAGCAAGGCAAGCTGATCATCGCGCAGGCGCTGCAATCGGTGAAGACGTCGAAGACGGTGCGGCGGCGCCAAGGCAAGCGGCTGATCACTGACGGTCCGTTTGCCGAAACCAAGGAGCAGTTGCTTGGTTTCGTCATGATCGAAGCCGACACTCTCGACAAGGCGCTGGAGATCGCCGGCAAAATTCCGCTGGCTGAAATCGGCACCGTCGAAGTCAGGGCGATCTACGACGTGCCGGGGTCATAGGCGGCGGCGCACGTCATGCAGGCCGGCGGATCATATCCGCCGCCTTCTCGGCGATCATCACCACTGGCGAGGCGGTGTTGCCGGAGACGATGCGCGGCATGATCGACGCGTCGATGATCCGCAGCCCCTCGATACCGGTCACGCGCAGGTCCGGGCTGACGACGGCGCGGTCATCGATGCCCATCCGGCAGGTGCCGACCGGGTGGAAGATGGTCGTGGCGATCGAGCCGATCTGGTGCAGCAGGTCCTCGTCCGACTGGTGGGCGAGACCAGGCAGGATTTCTTCCGGATGGAAGCCGGCAAGAGCCTTGGCGGTCATGATGCTGCGCGCCTGGCGCACCGAACGCAGCGCGATCTCGCGGTCGCGCGCCGTAGAGAGGTAGTTCAGCCGGATCTCCGGCTGCACGGCCAGCTCGCGCGTCGTAGCGTGCACCGAGCCGACGCTCTCGGGCCGCAGATTGCAGACCGACATGGTGATTGCCGGGAACGGGTGCAGCGGGTCGCCCAGCCGGTCGGTAGACAAGGGCTGGACGTGGTACTCCAGGTCCGGCGTCGCCATCGACGGATCGGATTTCGAGAACATGCCGAACTGGCTCGGCGCCATCGACATCGGTCCCGAGCGGCCAAAGGCATATTGCAGCGCGATCTTCGCCTTGCCGCTCAGGCTGTTGGCTAGCGTGTTGAGCGTCAGCGCCGACGACACTTTGTAGACAGTGCGGATCTGCAGATGGTCCTGAAGGTTCTCGCCGACATCGGGGCTGGCGTGAACCACATCGATGCCGAGCGCGGCGAGGCGATCCGGCTCGCCGACCCCGGAAAGCTCCAGCAGTTTCGGCGTGTTGATCGAGCCGGCGGTCAGCAGCACCTCGCTCCTGGCCTTTGCCTCGATGGTTTGGCCGCCGACGCGATAACAAACGCCGATAGCACGCTTGCCCTCGAACAACACCGTCTCGACATGCGCGTTGACGACCAGCCTGAGGTTCGGCCGTCGCAGCGCCGGGCGCAAGAATGCCTTGGCTGTGTTCCAGCGCACGCCCTTGCTCTGGTTGACTTCGAAGAAGCCGGACCCCTCATTGTCGCCGTCGTTAAAATCCTCGCGCGGCATGATGCCGAATTCCTTGGCCGCCTCCTGCACGGTGTTCAGGATCGGCCACGACAGGCGTTGCCGCGCCACTTTCCATTCGCCGCGGGAGCCATGCAGCTCGGTCTTGCCGCCATGATGGTCCTCGGATTTGAGGAAGTAGGGCAGCACATCGTCCCAGCCCCAGCCGACATTGCCCATCTGCCGCCAGCCATCGTAGTCCGCCGCCTGGCCGCGCATGTAGATCATGCCGTTGACCGAGGTGCAGCCGCCCAGCACCTTGCCGCGGGGATAGACCAGCGAGCGGCCGTTCAGGCCGGCTTCGGGGGCAGTCTTCATCATCCAGTCGGTGCGCGGATTGCCGATGCAATAGAGATAGCCGACCGGGATATGCACCCAGTGATAATTGTCGCTGCCGCCGGCCTCGAGCAGCAGCACGCGCGTCGCCGGGTTTTCGCTCAGGCGATTGGCCAGCACGCAGCCGGCGGTGCCTGCGCCGACAATGATGTAGTCGTAGTCGCCATCGAGCCGTTGGGTCATTGCGGTGGTTTACTCGGCGGTGTTCTACTCGGTTCTGCGGCGTGTTCGGCCCAGAACGATCGCAGCGTATCGGCAAGGCCGCAATAGGCGCGATAACGCCTGTTGTAATGGTCCTGCATGGCCGGGTTCGGACGGTAGGCGGCGCTTGACCGGGTCATGGCGTCGACGCCGGCCTCATAGTCGGCGAACAGGCCGGCCGCGACCCCGGCGCCGATTGCCGCGCCAAGCGCGCCGGTCTCGCGCGCCTCAGGCACGGTGATCGGCACCCCAAGCCCGTCGGCGAAGATTTGCGGCCAGTGCTCGCTGCGCGAGCCGCCGCCGGACAGGACCGCCTTGTCGAAGCTGACACCGGCGTCCTTCAGAACATTGATGTGGCGCCTATGCTCGAACATCACGCCCTCGAACAGCGCGCGCAGCATATGGCCTTCCTTGTGCCAGCCGGCAAGGCCGTAGAAGCCGGCGCGGTATTCCGCCCCTTGCCACGACCCGTAGAGAAACGGGTGGAACATCGGATCGTCCCAGGCCGGCGTCACCGCGCCGACAGCCGCATTGCAGTGGCCGAACGGATCGTCATAATGGGCACCGCGCTCGACGCGAAGTCGGCGTTATCGCCAAGCGGTTGCATCATTAGTGCCCGTGACGAGCGACCTGAACCCAGGACGTCCGATCTCGGCGTCTGGATGATTAGGGGGCCAGCTCTGTTTTCTCATCAGATACAATTCTTGCGTGTTGAAGCAACGCCGGAGTTCTCCTATCGTCGCCGCAATTTTCGGGGGAATTGGACATGCCTTTCCTGATTGCTATTCTCGGCGTGCTGGGAGCCGGGGCGTTCTGGTGGTATCGCATGAAGGCCATGAACGAAGCCGCGCGCGAGGTCGCCGACGTCGTCGGCCGCGTCCAGGGCAACATAAGGCGCAAGAAGCTGCGCAAGCAGGCGGCGCTGTCGCCGCTGACGGCGATCGACGATCCTGTGGTGGCGGCGGCAACGCTGATCACCGCACTGGCAGCGGAGCACGGCCCGATCCTGCCGAAGCGCGAAACGGTCATCCGCGAGGTGATCTCGCAGATTGCGGACAACCAGAAGAAGACCGATGAAGCCGTCGTCTACGCCAAATGGGCCGCGGCGCAGATCGACGACACGACGATCGTCATCGACAAGCTGGCGCCCTTCCTGCGCGAGCGCCTCGATCCCCACGAGCGCGAAGATCTGCTGCAGATGCTGGATCGTGTTGCCAAGAGCGGCGAGCAGAGTTTCAAGGTCGCCGACCAACGCATGCTGCGACTGCGGCAGAAGCTGGGGTTTGAGGTCAACTGACCTCGGTCAACATTGATCTTGAACGGAAGGCGGTCGTCCCCACATCAATGGGACGGTACCCCCAAACCGTCAAGGCACAGATGGAAGCAATTGCGTACGTGGCTGCGGAATTGGCCGATCTGATCGGCATGCTGTTTGGTGACAGATTGCGCAAATCCCGCGCCGGCAGGCTGGTGGTCGGCACGCTGGTCGCCATTGTGGTCTTCTACTACCTTGTCTGGCTGCTAGATCGCCTCCCCCTTCAATAGTCGCGGTGTGCCGTTGGACAACCCCGACGCCTGGCGGATGAAGAACTCCTTCAGCCTGGGCATGCGTTCGACGAGGCCGAGGCCGATGTCACGGACCTGGCGCAGCGCGCCGATGTCGTTGGAAAACAGCCGGTTCAGCACATCTGTGGTGACGCCCATCTGCACCGTGTCGAAGCGGCGCCATTGCTGGTAGCGCTCGAGCACGTCGAGCGCGCCGATATCCTGTCCCAAGCGATCGGCCTCGACCACCACTTCGGCAAGGGCCGCCACATCCTTGAAGCCGAGATTGAGGCCTTGGCCGGCGATCGGGTGGATGCCGTGCGCGGCGTCGCCGGCAAGTGCTACGCGCGGGGCGACGAAGGCGCGCGCGATGGTCAGGCCGAGCGGCCAGGCGCGCGGCTTGTCGGTGACGCGGATTTCGCCGAGCTTCAGGCCGAAGCGCAATTCAAGCTCCTGCTCGAAGACGAGGTCGTCGCCCGAGACCAGCTTTTCGGCATCCTCGGAACGTTCGACCCAGACCAGCGACGAGCGGTTGGTGCCGTCCTCGGTGGGCTTGAGCGGCAGCGTTGCAAACGGGCCGGCCGGCAGAAAATGCTCTTCGGCGCGGCCATTGTGCGGGCGCTCATGCGCCACCGTGCAGACGATGCCGGACTGGCCATATTCCCATTTCACCGTCTTGATGCCGGCCATGTCGCGCAATTTGGAATTGACGCCGTCGGCGGCGACCAGCAGCCGCGCCTCAATCGCCGCGCCGTCGGCCAGATGCACGGTGATGCCGGCGCCATTGCCGTCGAACGATGCGACCGCGACACCTTCGATGATGTCGATGCCTAGCTTTTGCGCGCGGCGGCGCAAGGCGCCGTTCAGGTCCTTGTTGGCGACCATGTGGGCGAACGGTTCGCCCGGCGCGACCTCGCCATCGAAGGTGAGAAACACCGGACGCACCGGATCGGCGGTGCGCGAATCGGTGACGATCATCTCGGTGATCGCCTGCGATTGCCCGACGATTTCCTGCCAGACGCCGAGCTGGTCGAGCATGCGGCAGGCGGCGGCGGCGATCGCCGAGGCGCGGCGGTCCTTCTGCCAGACGCCGGCGGGGGCAGCATCAACGACCGCCACGGCGAGGCCCGGCCGCGCCTGTTTCAGCGACACGGCGGCGGCGAGGCCGACATAGCCGGCGCCAGCGACCAGCACGTCGAGCGGGGTTTTTGCGTCCGGGTTGCGGTTCGCCATGTCAATTCCTTTCGAAGTCTCGACCATCCCCGCCCACTGGGGCATTCCGGCCTTGACTGCCCGCCATTCCTGTCGGAAACCGCCATAGCATCTTACGGCGAGGTCACGAAGCATGACGGCGGCCATGGACGAGCTTCTCAGCATTCTCGACCTCGAGCAGCTGGAACACAATCTGTACCGTGGTCGCAGCCCCAAGCTCGACTGGCAGCGCGTTTTCGGCGGCCAGACCATCGCCCAGGCGCTGGTCGCCGCGCAGCGCACCGTCGAGCCCGAGCGCCACGTGCATTCGCTGCACGGCTATTTCATGCGGCCCGGCGACACCAAGGTGCCGATCGTCTACGAGGTCGACCGCATCCGCGATGGCGGCTCGTTCACCACGCGGCGCGTGGTGGCGATCCAGCACGGCCAGGCGATCTTTTCGCTGGAAGCCTCGTTCCAGCAGGACGAGGTTGGCCTTGAGCATCAGCTGCCGATGCCGCGCGACGTGCCGCCGCCCGACAGCCTGTTGTCGCAGCGCGAATTGCTGGGCAAGTTCGGCGAGGCGGTGCCGGACGGCATCAAGCGCTACTGGGAGCGTGACCGGCCGATCGAGATGAAGCCGGTGATGCTGAAGCATTACACCAGCCGCGAAAAGCTGGAGCCGCAGCAGAACATCTGGATCCGCACCACCGGCCCGGTGCCGGCCGACCGCGGCATCCAGGCGGCGGTGCTTGCCTACCTCTCCGACATGACGCTGCTCGACACCTCGACCTTTGCGCACGGCCGCGCCATTTTCGACCGCGACATCCAGGCGGCGAGCCTCGACCATGCGATGTGGTTCCATCGCAGCCATCCGCTCGATGACTGGATCCTGTACACGCAGGACAGCCCGTCGACGCAGGGGTCGCGCGGCTTCACCCGCGGCTCGCTGTTTGCCCGCGACGGCACGCTGATCGCCTCGGTTGCCCAAGAAGGCCTGATCCGGCTGAAGCGGCCGCCTGCGGAATAGGCATTTTCGAAAAATTGCCTACTTTTTAATCAGTGACTGTCCGTTGACAGTGCGCACCGTGGCGCCGGGACTCGAGCGATCCGTTTGTTTACAATGAGTTAACACCCTGCTTCGGCAACTGGCACGGAGCTTGAATCCTGTTGGGCACTCTCCGGGCTTTTTGGGATCGGTGAAGGTGTGCAAACGCGGGGGACCGCAACAGCAAAGGGTGAAACCTTATGAAAATCGTGATGGCAATCATCAAGCCGTTCAAGCTCGACGAGGTGCGCGAAGCGCTCACCGCCGTCGGCATCCAGGGCCTGACCGTCACCGAAGTCAAAGGCTACGGGCGTCAGAAGGGACACACGGAAATCTATCGCGGGGCGGAATACGCGGTCAGTTTCCTGCCGAAAATCAAGATCGAAGTCGCGGTTAGCACAGACCTGGTCGACAAGGCCGTCGAAGCCATCACGGCGGCGGCCAAGACCGGCCAGATCGGCGACGGCAAGATCTTCGTCTTCGGCATCGATCAGGCGGTGCGCATCCGTACCGGCGAAACAGACACCGACGCACTTTGAGCGGCGAACACGTATTCCAATGGAGAGTTCAATGAATATACCTTCCACCTTGAAGTCAGTGGCGCGCTCCGCGCTGCTGGGCTCCTTAGCGCTCGGAGCATTGGGCACGGTTGCTGCCTTCGCGCAGGAGGCGGCTCCCGCCGTCGCGGCGGCAGCGCCAGCAGCGCCGGCTTTTACCGTCGACAAGGGCGACACCACGTGGATGATGATTTCCACCGTGCTGGTGCTGTTGATGACCATTCCCGGCCTTGCGCTTTTCTACGGCGGCCTGGTTCGTACCAAGAACATGCTGTCGGTGCTGATGCAGGTCTTCACCATCACCAGCGTGGTCATGATCATCTGGGTCTTCTACGGCTACAGCCTCGCCTTCACCCCGGGCAACGCCTTCGTCGGCGGCCTTTCGAAGATGTTTCTCTCCGGCGTCAACGTATCGACGCTTTCGGAAACCTTCAGCAAGGGCGTCGCCATTCCTGAACTGGTGTTCGTCGTCTTCCAGATGACCTTCGCCTGCATCACGCCCGCCCTGATCGTCGGCGCATTCGCCGAACGCGTCAAATTCTCCGCGTTGATCCTTTTCGTTATCCTATGGGTGACGTTAATCTACTTCCCGATCGCGCACATGGTCTGGTTCTGGGGCGGCCCGAGCGCCTATGCCGACCCGTCCGGCCTGATCTTCAGCTTCGGCGCCATCGACTTCGCCGGCGGCACGGTCGTTCACATCAATGCGGGCATTGCCGGTCTCGTCGGCGCGCTGATGATCGGCAAGCGCATCGGCTACAAGAAGGACATCATGGCGCCGCACTCGATGACGCTGACCATGGTCGGCGCTTCATTGCTGTGGGTCGGCTGGTTCGGCTTCAACGCCGGTTCGAACCTCGAAGCGAACGCCTATGCGGTGCTGGCCATGATCAACACCTTCGTCGCCACGGCGGCGGCGGCGGTGGCCTGGATCGTGCTTGAATCGCTGCTGCGCGGCAAAGCCTCCATGCTCGGCGCTGTTTCGGGCGCCGTCACCGGCCTCGTCGCGATTACGCCGGCTGCAGGTTTTGCCGGCCCGATGGGCGCTATCGTGCTTGGCATCGTCGCCACCTTCGTCTGCTACTTCTTCGTCTCGGTGGTGAAGAACACATTCGACTATGATGACAGCCTCGATGTCTTCGGCGTCCACTGCGTCGGTGGCATCATCGGTGCGCTCGGCACTGGCATTCTGGTCAATCCCGCCCTCGGCGGCGCCGGCATCGTCGACTATTCGACGGCCGACTTCGCCGCCGGCTATGCCGGCACGGCCACGCAGCTCCTGGCGCAGGGCAAAGGCGTCCTGGTAACCCTGCTGTGGTCGGGCATCGGCAGCGCCATCCTCTACAAGGTTGTCGACTTGATCATCGGTCTGCGTCCGACAGCCGACGCCGAGCGCGAAGGCCTCGACCTGACTTCGCATGGCGAAGCGGCCTACCACTCGTAAGCACCGCGGGGCGGCTTCGGCCGCCCCGCATTCTCCCATCCCGTCGTGACGCTCCCGAAAGGAGTTCACGCTTTGAGGCCCGGGTCATTCCGGGCCTCTCTTTTTTGGGCAACCGTGCTGGCAGGCCTCGATCCCCGCGCAATCACGTTCTAGTGATGGCCGCCGGCGGGGAGACGTCGACCGGATTGGTTCCGAACTGTTGAGGCTGCCTACAGTGGAGTGAGCAAGATCGTGGCTCCGGCTGCCGTATAGTTAATGCGGCCTTAACCTTCCCCCCGATAGTCTGACATCCGAATCTGCCGGAGTGCGTCATGCGCCCGGCCAGTCCATGACAGACGGGGAACGAAGCATGCGTTCAGGGGCTTCAGCACCGCTCGCGCTGACCGATACGGGGTACGGCATCCAGGCATTCGCGCGGCGCCAGGTCGGGCGGCTGGTCGGCGCCGGCCTGTTTGCGCTGGTCGCCTTTGGCGTCGCGGCGCTGGCGACCTGGAACGTCGCCGATCCCAGCTTCTCGCACGCCACCGACAACATCGTCACCAACGCCATGGGCTATGCGGGCGCGGTATTCTCCGACCTCGCCATGCAGTTCTTCGGCCTTGCCGCGGTCGCCGCCCTGGTGCCGGCGGTGATCTGGGGCTTTCTCCTGTTTTCGGCGCGCGGTGTCGACAGGCTGCCGAAGCGCGGCCTTGCCTGGTTCGGCTTCGCGCTGCTCGCGGCGGCGATGGCCGGCTGCGTGGTGCCGCCCAAGACCTGGCCGTTGCCGACCGGCCTCGGCGGCGTGTTCGGCGACATGGTGCTCAATATTCCGGGCCTGGTCATTGGCGGCTACCCGACCGGCATCGTTGCCAGCATCATTGCCATGGTGCTCATTGCGCCGGCGCTGTGGCTGTTTGCCTATGGCTCGGCGCTGATTGCGCGCAAGAACGGCTTTGCCGTCATGGAGCGCACCGCGGAGCCCGATCCCCGAGAGGACGACCTGCTCTTCGACGAAGACGACGACGAGGGCGACGAAGGGATACTGGCGCTCGGCGCCGTTACCCACTGGTGGCTGTCTTTCCGCGCCTGGATGCATCGCGGGGCTGTGCGCCGCCAGCAGGAGCGCGACGAGTTCGAGCCGGAGATGGAGCAGCGCTCCACCGCATGGCGCCGCGCCGCCGAACGGGTCGAATCGGCGGAATTCGCCGAAGCGCGGATGAGCCCGGATGGCCGCGCCCGCGTCGAGCCGGAATTCTTCGCCGCCATGGTCAATGACCGCAGCGTTTCCGTCGATCCGGACGATGACGACGTCCTCGATGCCGGTTTCGACAATGGCGACGAGGAGGTCGAACTCGACGACGAGCCGGTCCCGCGCCGTGCCGCGCCGAACGCCAAGGTGCAAAACTTCCGGTCAGATGCGGCGACCCGCGTCGCCGCACCTGCGCCGCGTCCCGCTCCCGGCGCGCGCGTCCAGCGCGAGGCGCAGACCTCGCTGATCGGCTCGGAAACATTCGAAATGCCGTCGCTGCATTTCCTGTCGGAGCCGAAGAACGTGGTGCGCGACGCCAGCCTGTCCAAGGACGCGCTGGAGCAGAATGCGCGCCTGCTCGAAGGCGTTCTGGAGGATTTCGGCGTCAAGGGCGAGATTATCGCGGTACGGCCCGGCCCGGTGGTCACGCTCTATGAGTTGGAGCCGGCGCCCGGCATCAAATCGTCGCGCGTCATCGGCCTGTCCGACGACATCGCCCGCTCGATGAGCGCCATTGCCTGCCGCGTCGCCGTGGTGCCCGGCCGCAACGCCATCGGCATCGAATTGCCGAATGCCAAGCGCGAGACCGTCTATCTCCGGGAGATCCTGGCCAGCCGCGATTTCGAGACGACCAAGTCCAAGCTGGCGCTGGCGCTGGGCAAGACCATCAATGGCGAGGCGGTGATCGTCGACATCGCCAAGATGCCGCATGTGCTGGTCGCCGGCACCACCGGCTCCGGCAAGTCCGTCGCCATCAACACCATGATCCTGTCGCTGCTCTACAAGCTGACGCCGCAGGACTGCCGGCTGATCATGATCGACCCGAAGATGCTCGAACTTTCCGTCTATGACGGCATCCCGCACCTTCTGACGCCGGTGGTCACCGACCCGAAGAAGGCGGTGGTGGCGTTGAAATGGACCGTGCGCGAGATGGAGGACCGCTACCGCAAGATGTCCAAGGTCGGCGTGCGCAACATCGACGGCTTCAACGCGCGCGTGCAGTTGGCTGAAAAGAAGGGCGAAAAAATCTCGCGCACCGTGCAGACCGGCTTCGACCGCCAGACCGGCGAGGCGATCTACGAGACCGAGAACCTCGATCTCGAGCCGATGCCCTACATCGTCGTCATCATCGACGAGATGGCCGATTTGATGATGGTCGCCGGCAAGGACATCGAAGGCGCGGTGCAGCGCCTGGCACAGATGGCGCGCGCGGCCGGCATCCATGTCATCATGGCGACGCAGCGTCCGTCGGTCGACGTCATCACCGGCACCATCAAGGCCAATTTCCCGACCCGTATCTCCTTTCAGGTGACGTCGAAGATCGACAGCCGCACCATTCTGGGCGAGCAGGGCGCCGAGCAGCTGCTCGGCATGGGCGACATGCTGTACATGGCCGGGGGCGGCCGCATCCAGCGCGTGCACGGCCCCTTCGTCGCCGACGAGGAGGTCGAGAAGATCGTCGCCCATCTGAAGCTGCAGGGCGTGCCCGAATATCTCGACGCCATCACCGAGGATGACGGCGAGGACGATGACGAGCCGTCGGGCAAGGGCGGCGCTGGTGGTGGCGGCAACAGCAATTTCGAGGATTCCGACGATCCCTACGACCAGGCGGTCTCGGTCGTGCTGCGCGACGGCAAGGCGTCGACCAGCTATATCCAGCGCCGGCTCGGCATCGGCTACAACCGCGCCGCCTCGATCATCGAGAAGATGGAGAAGGAAGGCATTGTCGGCCCGGCCAACCATGCCGGCAAACGCGAAATCCTGGTGCCGACCGAGGACGACAAGTTCTGATCAGCCGATACGGCCCGGCGGCAACCTTGAACCTTTTGGCACGTTACAGCGACTGAGCGCTGTCCGGCCCGCCAAACTTAAGTCTAACTGGGGGTCCACGGACTGCAACGAGACACACACCACACGAGAGTGACCGGCATGAAAAACGATCTATCCGCGATCAGCGATTTCGCTCCAAACCGTCGCCAGTTGCTCGGCCTTGGCCTGATGCTTGCCGGCGCCGCGGCCATCAACGTCGTGCCGGGGTTCCAGCTCTTGGCCTCGGCGCAGGCGGCGGTGCCGCCGACGGCGCAAAAGATCGCCGACCATTTCTCCTCGGTCAAATCGATGAGCGGCGAGTTCGTCCAGTTCGGCCCCAACAACCAGCAGACCGGCGGCAAGTTCTTCCTTGAGCGGCCAGGCAAGATTCGCTTCAACTATGACGGCAAGTCGAATTTCCGGGTGATTTCCGACGGCAAGTCGGTGGTCATCCTCAACAAGCGGCTGAAAACGTCCGATCTCTATCCGTTGTCGAAGACGCCGCTGAAGCTGTTGCTCGACACCAAGATCGACCTCTCGGGCGGCCGCGTCAAATCGATCAAGGAAGAGAGCGACCTCACCACCATCCAGCTTGCCGACAAGTCGGTGTTCGGCAATTCGAAGATCACCATGATGTTCGATCCGAAATCCTATGATCTGCGCCAGTGGACCATCACCGACGCGCAGGGCAAGGACACCACGGTGATGATCTACAACACCAAGGAAGGCGTCAGCTTCCCTGCGGATACGTTCGCCATCGACTATACGGCGAACCGCGAGCTGAACACCAACCACCGCTAGATCCGGTGAGGCCGGGCTGCAAATGGCGATCTCCTGCGCTTCCGGTGCTCACGTGGTTTAAGTACGCTCCGCTCCGGTTCTCGGAGACCACCATTTTCGACTCGGCCTGACCTGAATCAGCGCCGCCGCCCGCAAAGGCTGGCTTGTGTTTGTGGCGCTCGGCTGGCAGTAGATCGGCGACCTTGTTCGGACCGCCGCATGCCCTTCTCCATCGCCACCTGGAACATCAACTCCGTGCGCCTGCGCATGCCGATCGTCGAGCGGCTGCTGACGGAGCAGGCGCCCGATGTGCTTTGCCTGCAGGAGACGAAGGTTCCCGACGAGCTGTTTCCGGAAAAGGCGTTCCGCAAGGCCGGCTACGAGCACATCGCATTCCATGGCCAGAAGGGCTATCACGGCGTTGCGACGGTGGCGCGGCGGCCGATCGAGATTGTCGAGAAACGGCGCTTCTGCGAGATCGATGACAGCCGGCACCTGTCGGTCAAGGTGCAGGCCGGCGGCAAGGCAATCCTGGTCCACAATTTCTACGTGCCGGCCGGCGGCGACGAGCCCGATCCGGAGATCAACCGCAAGTTCCGCCACAAGCTCGATTTCGTTGCCGAGATGAACGCCATCCGCGCCGCGCATGACGAGGCGTCCGCCTCGATCCTGGTCGGCGACCTCAACATCGCTCCGCAGGAGCACGATGTCTGGTCGCACAAGCAATTGCTCAACGTCGTCAGCCACACGCCGGTCGAGACGCAAAATTTCGACGCGATGCGGATCGCCGGCGACTGGGTCGACCTGATGCGGCTCGACGTGCCGCCAGAGCAGAAGCTCTACACCTGGTGGAGCTATCGCGCGCGGGACTGGGAAGCCTCGAACCGCGGCCGCCGGCTCGACCATGTCTGGTCGTCACCGAACCTGGTGCCGAGCTTTGCCGGCTATGAGATCCTGCGAGAGGCGCGTGGCTGGGAGCGGCCCTCGGACCATGTGCCGGTGATTGCGCGGTTCGACTTGGATTAGGAAATTGGGGATGGGCGCAGCCCGTGAATTCGTCATCCTAGGGCGGAGCGACGCGAAGCGGGGCGCAGACCCTTGGATGCATGCCCTGACGGTAAGGGTTGAAACGGTGAAGAATTCTGCTCCGCGGCATCCTTCGATCGAGATCACGGAATGGATTCTAGGTCTCCGCGACGTCGCTTCGCTCCTGCTTCGCCCTAGGATGACGAAGGTCAGGGGGCTTAGCGCCAATTTTGAACGGTCGATGTGGGGTTACAGTCGCCCGTGTCCTACCCGCCAAACCTTGGCGCCAGCTTCTCGATGCGGGCGATCATGGCCTGAAAATCATCGAGGATTCGCTGGTGCAGTTTCACCGCCACCTCGGGATATTCCTCCAGGATGCGGCGAAACATCTTGCGGCTCAACCTTATCACTTCCGAATCGGTCTCGGCTGAGGCGCTGGTCAGCCGTCTTGAGTCGGCGATCAGCGCCAGGTCGCTGAGGATCGTGCCGGGGCCGGCGGTGCCGATCGGGATGCGGTCGCCGTCATGCTCGCGGTAGAGCACGATGCGGCCACTGACCACGATATAGGCTGAGTCGGCTTCGTCATCCTCGCGGTACAGCTTGCGGTCGGCCTGCAGATGGGTGGCTTCGGCGCCGAAGGCGAGCAGGCGCAGCTGTTCCTGCGTGAAACCCTCAAAGAGCTTCACGGCGGACAGGATGCGGATGTCGTCATCCAGCGCCATCTCTAGCTGCGTCCCCGAACGGTCAGTCCAATCCCTCCCTTAGAGCGCCGCGTGTCCAATTGGACGCGCAAAGGACGCTCTGACACTTCAATCTGCGCAGCGGGCCGATCCAGGCTCCCCCAGCCGGATCCTCCCCGAAACAGTCCCGCCCCGACCGCTTATTGAACAATGAAAAGTTTAAGGAACCAGCTTGTAGCCGCCGCTTTCTGTCACAAGAATTTCAGCATTGGAAGGATCGCGCTCGATCTTCTGGCGCAGCCGGTAGACGTGAGTTTCCAGCGTGTGCGTGGTGACGCCGGAATTGTAGCCCCACACTTCCTCAAGCAGGACGTCGCGCGTCACCACCTTCTGGTCGGCTCGATAGAGATATTTGATGATCGAGGCTTCCTTCTCGGTCAGCCGCACCTTGCCGCCGCGCTGGTCGATCAGAAGCTTCTGGCTGGGCTTGAACGTGTAGGGCCCGACCGAAAAGGTGGCGTCCTCGCTCTGCTCGTGCTGGCGCAGTTGTGCGCGTATGCGGGCGAGCAGCACGGCGAAGCGGAACGGCTTTGTGACATAGTCGTTGGCGCCGGCCTCGAGGCCCAGAATTGTGTCGGAATCGGTATCGTGGCCGGTCAGCATGATGATCGGCGCCTTGTAGCCGCCCTTGCGCAGGATCTTCACCGCCTCGCGGCCATCCATGTCCGGCAGCCCGACATCCATGATGAGCAGGTCGATGAGCCCGCCGCGCGCCGCGGCGACGCCTTTGGCGGCGGTCGCTTCCTGCAAGACGTCGAATTCTTCGTAAAGGGCCAGTTGCTCGACGAGGGTTCCGCGCAGGTCGTCATCGTCGTCAACGATCAGAATGGTACGTGATGTCATGGATCAATCCATTGTTTTGAAAAGAATTTTCAGTTGACCGCCCCCCATTTATGCGGAAGCTGACCGGCGCAACAGTCCGATCACAGTGATTTGTTCCGTGACACGATCATACAAGAAAAAACGCGATCGCAATGCAGCCGGCGCAATTTTGCCGAAAGGGCTGCGTGTGCTGGTGGTTCGGGCGAGGCCGGGCAACCCCAGCCAGGGGATATTGCAGGCCGGCAGCAAGGTGTTTGCCTGTGCGCTCGGACGCGGCGGCATCTCGGCCAATAAGCGCGAAGGCGACGGTGCGACGCCGCTTGGCGAGATGCGGATTTTGTCAGGATATTTTCGGGGCGATCATTTCGCGGCCGGCCGCAAAACCCGGCTGGCGATGGCGCCGATCGGCGCCGATCTCGGCTGGTGCGAGGTGCCGGACGACCGCAACTACAACCGGCCGGTGAAAATCCCTTATGGCGCCAGCCATGAGCGAATGCGGCGCGACGACCGCCTCTATGACGCCTGCCTGGTGCTCGACTGGAACATGGCGCCGCGCCGGCGCGGCCGCGGCAGCGCCATCTTCTTCCATCTGGCGCGCCCAGGCTTCACACCGACGCAAGGCTGCGTGGCGGTGACAGCGCGGACAATGGCGCGGCTGTTGCCGCTGGTGTCGGACCGGACGGTGGTGAGGGTGGTGAGGTAGGGAGTAGGGAGTAGGGAGTAGGGAGTAGGGAGTAGGGAGTAGGGAGTAGGGAGTAGGGAGTAGGGAGTAGGATGGTCTCGGCGTCGTTTCAATCCTTCACTACTCACTACTCACTACTCACTACTCACCATTGCCTAACGCCTTCTCGGCTTCTGCCACCCAGTGTCCAGCAATCCAAGCCGGCCGAGTTCCCGGTCCACGGCCCGCGTCACGTCCTTGCGCTGCGCGCCGACGTCCCGCAACTGGCGATCCGACAGATCCTCCACGTCCTGGCGCGGCAGGTTGATGGCGACTTTCGCCTGGCGAAGCCAGTCCGTTACGGCATGCAACCAGTTCGAGCGAGCTGCTGGCGAGTTCAAAACGAAGATGGACATGATGCGCTCCCGTGTTCCGCCGGATATCAAATCCGGCTTGATGGTGTTTCGATGGATGCATCATGCCGCATTGAAATCCATGAGAGAAACGAGTAGTTCTTTTCGGATCGTCAAGTTTTATTTGAGGATACGTTGATGTCCCGTCTGTTGCCCGGAACGCGCGCGCTGAGGACTCTGGAAGCCGCCGCCCGCCACCTCAATTTCACCCGCGCTGCCGACGAGCTCGGGCTGACGCCGGCGGCGGTCAGCCACCAGATCAAGGAAATCGAGGATCAGCTCGGGCTGGTGCTGTTCACGCGAACCAGTCGTACCATCCGGTTGACCGAGGCAGGTACGGTGCTGTTCGAGGCCTCGATCGATGCGCTGGACCTGCTCAACCGGGCGGTGTCGCGGGCGCGCAAGCTGACGCGCGGCACGGCATTGCTGAAGGTGACGCTCGACGCGCAGTTCGCGTCAAAATGGCTGATGCGGCGCGTCGAGGATTTTCGCAAACTTCAGCCCAGTATCGAGCTGAGGTTCGACATCGGCTATGAAGTGCGCGATTTCGAACTCGACGACGTCGATGTCGGCATCCGGTTCGGGGTCGGCAAGTATCCGGGGCTTCGCGCCCATCGCCTGTTCGACAACATCCTCATTCCGGTGTGCAGCCCGAGCCTGCTGACCTCCGGCCCGCCGCTGCGCGAACCGCGCGACCTCTTCAACCACACGCTTGCCCATATCGAATGGTCGCGCCAAGGCGTGACATGGCCGAACTGGCGCATGTGGATGGCGGCGGCCGGCATCAACGATTTCGACGACAGCCGGACTATCGTGTTTGGAACCTCTACCGATGCCGTGCAGGCGGCGCTCGACGGCAATGCCGTGGCGCTCGCCGAGTTCGCCATGGTGGCAAACGACCTTTCCCAGGGAAGGCTGGTGCAGCCCTTTGAACTCGGTCTGCGCGTGGGGCCGGAGTTCGGCTACTTCCTGGTCTATCCCGAGAGCACTGCCAACGATCCGCGCATCATCGCTTTCCGCGAATGGATCCTCGACGAAGTCGCCAGGACGCAGACCTGACGACTTCTGCAGGCCTCAGCCGGCGACCGGCGTCCCGAACCAGCCGATCACCGCGCCGATGATCAACAGCACGCCGAGCCAGTGGCCGCCGTCGATCAGGGTCAGGTCCCAGCCGAAATTCTCATAGCGATGGTTGGCCGTCAGCGTCGTGGCGACGAAACCCAGCCAGAGGACGAAGCCGAAGATCAGCCCTGCGACAAGGACCGGCTCGCCGCCGGTCATCGCGCCGACGACCAAGGCTAAGACCAGCGCCATGATCAGCTCGGCGATGAAGGAGATGATGAAGGGCAATATTGATTTCTTTGACGTTGACGGATCGATCCTGGCCGCCCTCATCCAAGGCTTGCTGAGGGCCGTGTACCAGACGGCGCCAAACAGCCACGCCGCGACGGCCGCGACAACCACCGCCAGCCAGTTCACCACTGAAAAATCCATAAAGTCCTCCCCTCAAGCATGCCGCCCAAAGCCTGACGGTTCTGGGATAACGACATGCGTATTCTTCAAAATGCGCGATGGAACGCCTGTTCGGCAATGCCGTCAAGCGAAGCGCCACACCGTGGTGCGCTTGACCAGGGCGTCCTCCAGCGCCTGCGTCACCGCCACTTCGTAGACGGCGAGCGGCTCCAGTCCCGCCTTCGGCATGTAGGAGCGGCCCGGATCGCCGACGAGGATGTCAGCGCCGCGCGCCTTCAGTGTCGAAAACCACGGCATCAGCGTGTCGGCGAAGGATTTGTCGTAGAAGACGTCGCCGGCCAGTACCACGTCCCAGCCGGCGTCGGTGCCGATGCAGTCCGTGCCGCAAAAGTCGATGGCAACGCCATTGGCCTTTGCGTTGAGGCGGACCGCCGTTTCGCAGAACGGGTCGATGTCGGCGGCGATCACGTGCGCCGCACCCGCCTTGCCGGCGGCGATGGCGACAAGGCCGGAGCCGGAGGCGAAGTCGAGCACGCGTTTGCCCCGCACATCCGACGGATTGTCCAGCACGTGACGGGCAAGGCCCTGACCGCCGGCCCAGGCAAAGGCCCAAAACGGCGGCGGCAGGCCGATTTCGATCAGCTCGTTCTCCGTGCGCTGCCAGAGGTCATGCGCTTCGTCGGCAAGATTGAGCACAATCTCCGGCACATGCGGCGGCGACATAAGCGCCGTGTTGTCGAGAATGAACTTTTTCGCGCTGTTCGGCATGAGGGCCGTCACGGAGCCGGCGTCAGGCCGCCCATGCGGCAGACTTCCTTCCATTCGGCCGGCGTCACCGGCTGTACGGAAAGCCGTCCAAGCCGCACCAGCGCCATCTCGGCGAGTTTCGGATTGGCCTTGACCTGTTCCAGCGTCGGCGGGTTCGGCACATCCTTGAAGGCTCGGATGTCGACGCATTCCCAGCGCGGATCGTCGGTGGTGCTGTCGGGGTGGGCAAGCCTGCAGACCTCGGCAATGCCGACGACGTTCAGCCCTTCATTGGAGTGATAGAAGAAGCCGAGATCGCCGATCTGCATCGCCTTCATGTTGTTGCGCGCTGCATAGTTGCGCACGCCGTCCCACTGCGTGCCGGCCTTGCCCTTGGCCTTCAGCGCCTCGAAGGAGAAGACCGAAGGTTCGGATTTGAACAGCCAGTAGTTCATGTCTTTGCTCCAACTACTATTTTTGCGCAATTCCGGACGGAAAACCGTTACACACTTTTCCTGGGATCGCTCTAGGCGCCGCCGGAACTAACTAGCCGCCGGCTTGTTGAAGGTCCAGTTCCACTGGCGGATTTCGACACTTTCGAACAGCCCGGCCTTGGCATAGGGGTCGGCAGCCGACAGCGCCTGCGCACCGGCCAGATCCGGCGCTTCGACGACGACGAGGCTGCCGTTGGGCTTGCCTTCGGCGTCGAGGAACGGGCCGGCAAAGGCCAGTTTGTTGTCGGCGTTCAGGCCTTCGAGAAAGGCGACGTGGACCGGCCGCGTGTCGACGCGCACCTGCAGGCTGCCGGGCTTGTCCTTGCAAATCAACGCAAACAGCATGCTTTCGAAACTCCGGGTTGGGATTGCGACTAAAGTTCGCCTTGAACTGCCGAAACCGCGTTTTTGCTTTTATGGTGCCTTCGGGTCAATGCCAAATGATCTGTCGCGATGGATCTCCGCCCCGCTCAAGGCCAAGGCATTGAAATGATGGATCCACATGAGTTTGATGAAAGTCACAGACGATATCGCTTCGCCCGAAAGAGCAGACACAGGCAACAGCGCTGCATTGCGAAAAAAGAGCGCCTGGCCTTTGCGATTGCTGCTTATAAAGACGCCACTGGATATTTCGTAAGTCAAAGATAATCAATTTTCGATATGATACGCTCCCAGCGGGTCAGTTGTGGGGATGGGCTGGTTCTTCCAGAACGCCTGAATAGAGGACGCAATGGAGAGCATCGCGGGGGACACGACAGTCAGGATCGACGACGCCACGCCTGCTTTCACGGTCAGCATGGAGACCGAGCGCGTTCTCGTCTCTGCAATTATTCCTTGCCTGAACGAAGAATTGACGATTGGCATTTGCATTCGCAAAGCCTTCGATGCCTTCTTGAGGCGCGGCGTCAAGGGGGAAGTCGTCGTCGGCGATAATGGCTCCACGGACAGGTCGGTGGAGATTGCGCAACAGTTGGGAGCGCGGGTCGTCCATCAGCCGGTAAAGGGCTATGGCGCGGCAATCAGCGCTGCAGTTGAAGCGGCCGAGGGCAAATATCTCATCATGGCCGATGCCGATGATTCCTACGACTGGAGCCAATTGGGCGATTTCATCGATGCGTTGGAATTGGGTGCGGACTTTGTCATGGGCAATCGGTTCGCCGGCGGTATCGAGCCGGGCGCCATGCCGCTACTGCATCGCTACCTGGGCAATCCCGTCCTGTCCACCATCGCTCGCTGGCTGCACAAATCTCCGATCCGCGACTTCCATTGCGGCATGCGCGGCTTCACTCGAGAGGCATTTCAGAAAATCGGCGCACGCTCGCCGGGAATGGAATTCGCCTCGGAAATGATCATCAATGCGCATCGCGCTGGGCTCACCATTCGTGAAGTGCCGATCAAGCTCTACCCCGACAAGCGAAACCGCGCCCCGCATCTGCGTTCCTTCCGCGACGGTTGGCGCCATTTGCGGCTCATTATTGCTCACGCGCCGGACACCATGTATCTCGTGCCTGGGCTGACCTTGCTGATCACTGGCATTGCCGGCCTTGCAGTTCTCGCTGCCGGACCTGTTCGCATCGGTGGATGGTACTTCGGAATTCACTTCGTCGCGCTCTCGGCTATGGCGACGTTGATTGGCCTTTCAGCGATCCTGTTCGGTATGCTGGCAAAGGTGGCAATCGCCATCTACCATCCGGTCTACAGCGGTCGAATTGTGTCATGGCTGACGCGCGGTCGCCCTTTGGAATGGCTGGTTTTTTCCGGTGGCGTACTCGCGGCAGCTGGCTTCGCGGCGGACGTGGCACTGGCGCTACATTGGATTTTTGTCGGTGGCCCCATGGAGCAATCAGTGCATCTGACCTTTGTGGTCACCACTATCTGCGTGGCCGGCATGTCCATGGTGCTATCTGGCTTCGTGCTCAAGTTGCTGCTTGATACATTGAGCGCCAGACATGAGTTCTAACCCTTCAGCAGCCTCGCGAGCGGAAATTCAAGCCGTAAGCCGCGCAGCCGAAAAGCCTTTTCTGTCGGTCGTCATGCCTGTCCATGACGGGGCGGCATGGATTGGAGCGACACTTGATTCACTTGCTGCGGAGCTGACTGGCGACCTGCAGATAATCATTATCGACAGCAGCCCGACGAACGCCACAGCTGCCATTGTCGAGCGATTCCTCTACCGGCCGGCGTTCCGGCTGCTTCGGCGAAAAGATCTCGGGCCTTGGCAGTCGAAGACCAACCTGGGCGTTGAGCTAGCCGCCGCCGATTATGTCTGCATACTCCACCAAGACGACCTGTGGTTGCCCGGGCGCATTGAGGCCGCTCGACGCTGGCTCGCGGACGCACCCGAAGCAGCGCTTCATTTAGCCCCGACTGCGATCGTTGACCGCCACGGCCGGCGAATGGGATGCTGGAACTGTCCCTTGCCAACTGAAAAGGTGCTCGAATCTGAATTCTTGCTGGAACGGCTTCTCGTACAGAATTTCGTGTCTGTGCCTGCTCCGATTTTTCGTCGGAGTGCTTGGCTGGCATGCGGGGGCATGGATGAGATGCTTTGGTATACGGCGGATTGGGATATGTGGGCGAAGCTCGCTGTTGCCGGATCTGTCGTTTATCACAAAGAGATAACCACAGCCTTCCGGGTTCATGGCGATTCGCTGACCGTAACCGGATCGCGCGATGCGAACGAATTCCGTTCGCAAATGCAGACTGTCCTAGAGCGCCATCTGTACCGGCTTTCGGCGCGCAGCCGACGCCAGATTGAATCTGCTGCTCGGGCATCGATCAGCGTCAATGTGTCGCTGGCGGCTGCGTCGGGCGGCGACTTGAAGGCCTTGGTTCGAGCGGCTCGCACCATGCTGTCGCTCGGGCCGACGGGATTAAGGCGCTACTTGCGCGATTCGCGATTGCTGGAGCGCGTCATGTGCCGGCTTCGCGCGAAACTGACAGGAGCGTTCTGAGGCAATGTTCAGCTCTGCCAGGATCGCCGACGACCAAGTGGACAAGAGCAACCATGCCGGAGCTCACGAAAGACCGCTTTTGGAACGTGGATGGCGGTACACTGTGGTGGGAGCGATATGCGCAATTGCGCACAATGCCATCATGATTGCGGTTGATCAGCTGGGTGGGCATTACCTGCTGGGCATCATGATTTCATTCCTGGCTGTGATGCCTACGGGATACGCTCTGCACAGCTGGTTCACCTTCGGCAAGCCACTTCGCTTGAAAGCGTTTGCGCGTTTTGCGGCAGGTGTGGCTGCGGCCTATCCGATCTCGGTAGCCATGATGGTGCTTCTCTGTTCATGCCTCGGCCTTGGCGTTGCGATTGCGTCTCCGATCGCCACAGTTGCGTTGCTCATCTGGAACGTTGTCGTTGCGCATTTTGCTATCTTGTCACGGTTCAATCTAAAGCCCGTCACCTTGCCGGCGACATCCTCTCGCTCAACCACGGGAAACGAGGAATGAGAATGTTGCCGCCAGGACAGATCATGCGCAGGGCTCTTGGCCGTCATTTCAAGCCGGTCGGAGACATCTACCGGCGTGTTTTCGTCAATCTCAATGTAATTGCGGATTTTCTCGATCGCGAATTGCCGAACGGCGCGAGGGTTTTGGATATCGGCGGCGGGGATGGAGCGCTCGTCGACCGGTTGCTTGATCGGCGCCCCGACCTAACGGTTACGATGTGCGATCTCGCACCTTCAATCGGTGCCTTTCTAAGCAACGCAAATCGGGCGAAGGTCGAACTTCTGCCCGCCACGGACCTTTCCAGCGTGCAGGGATCTTTTGATGTTGTGACGATTTCCGACGTCATTCATCATGTGCCGGTCGATGGGCGCGACGCATTCTTCAAATCGCTGGCCGACAGTTGCGAACGCTGGGCCTGCCGGAAGATCATCTTGAAGGACATCGAGCCTGGTGGAATACGCGCCACCTTGTCGCTTCTTGCGGACCGGCACATTACCGGAGACAAGCATGTCGTGCTATTTTCACGCTCGGACTTCACGGCCATGGCAAGACGGCATTTCCCCACAGCAAAAAGAGCATCGGCGTTACCGGACCGGCCGAATTATTGTGAACTGCTCAGCTGGTAGCAGATGGGTAGATCCTGGCGGGTCGCTAGAACGTTTCACCGTTTCACGGAAACGGCGAACCGCTCTATCTCTTTGTTTTTGCGCAATTCCCAAGGGAAAGCGCTACGCGCTTTTCCTGGGAAAACCGATCACACTTTCCTGGAATTGCTCTTGGCGATAAGCGCTGGTCAGCGACACGCTATTTGGTCGCGATGGTGCCGAGCATGCTGGCGATCCGGTGACTCTCCGGGCGATCGACCAGAAATTTGTCGATAAACTTCAACGGGAATGTCAGCGTCAGGATCGCGGCTTTCGCTACCATGTAGCGGGTTCGGTTCTCTCGACCGACAACGACGCCGATGTATTCGGACAGGATGTTGACGATCGCGCTTGTCGGCCCTTGATGCGTCTGGACCTCTACCCTTGCGAACCGCTGGAGAAGCTGCTCGATCCCGTCCTTTGTGAAGTTGCAGTAGTGGGCGGGATAGCCGTGATAGGGGAACAGGAAAGGGTTGATGCAGAGCAGCTTCCCACCCGGCTTCAGGACACGGAACACTTCATCGACGACCGCTACCGGATTGGGAACATGCTCGATCACGCTGTCCAGAATGACGACGTCGACGGAATCGCTCGCAAGCGGCGTGTGCTCGATATTCGCGACCAGATCGACGTTCGGGGTGGGGAACAGGTCAATGTTGAGAACATCGGGGCGGACGCGCCGTGCGCCGGAGCCGAACTCAACGATCATTGAGTCCTGAGGTATCGAGGCAAGAAACGAATTCAGCGTGTCGTGCGGTGAATATTCGCTGGTGATGACCTGCTTGAGCGAATTGTAGAGACGGGCGCGCGTACTGGTACCGGCATACGCCTCTTCATGGAAGCTCGCGTCGAAGCCCTCCCTCACCGGCGACTCGACAAAGAACGGAATGCCTTTGTGCACGGGATAGGGGGCAGGGCAAGATTCGCAGGTCAGGGCAACCGGGCTTGTGCCAAGCCTGGAATAGCAGACTGGGCAGACGAGGCCCGATGCCATCTTGGGTTGTAGCACGCGATGTCCTTTCAAGCCTCCGCATTGTCGCAGAAGGCTGGCTGCCGTGTTTGAACATAACCCTTCTTAACAAGCAAAAGGCTAACAGCGGCTAAAGTCCGCTGCGTATAGACAGGCTGGAGCGGAGCGCTGCAAGAATCCGAAGCGCGACGGCTTCAGTTCCGCACAGTCTCGGAAAATTAACCGTGGTGGAACCATGCTTCGCCAAGCGGAGCTGCCGGCCTCGAAGTTGTTGTCTGAGGATGAAGGGCGTTGCGCCCAGCGAGGCAGCACGCCTGGCGTTGGTCTGCCTGGGCACGATCGAGGGGGTTGTCTTGAATACGCAGGAGCCGGGACCAAACAAGCTGTTCGCTCTCGGGCAGCGCCCAACAACAACTTTTCTGCATATCCTGATCGCACTCAAGATCATCTTGCTGTTCGTTCTGGCTTGGAACATCCGCTTCGTCATGGATGAATTCGTCCAACTCGGATGGGCGAAATATTTCTCCAACGGCCTGTTCGATACGATCTGGCATCCCAAGGCGGTCGGCTATGCGGCTTTTTATGAGATTGCTCATCTGATCGGCTGGAATGCCACGTCGATTCTGCTTGCTGGCCGGATGCAGACTGCGTTGCTGGCCTGCGGGACGATCTCTTTGATCTACGCATGCGCTCGCGCTCTGGGCGAGGATCGCGTGCGCGCTTTGACGATCGTCCTCGTTCTCCTGTGCTTTTCGAATTTCATGGAGCGCATCTTTCGTACCATCGCCGAACCGCCGGCAGTGTTCTTCGCCGTGGCGGCGTTGCTGGTTGTCCTGCGCGCACCTGGGTTGAGGGCGAGGCAGCTTGTTGCCGCCGGCATGCTAAGTGGCCTTGCCTTCGTCATCACTCAGAAATCGGTCTACTTCAACGTTGCGCTCGGCATCGGCCTTGTTGCTGACGCAGCCTTGATGAGACGCTACGCAACAGGGGCGGTTCGCGGAGGGTGGCTCGTGCTTGGATGGGCCGTTCCGATAATCGTCTATTGCTTGATCTTCGGTGGAGGCGCCCCTGTTCTCGCGGCCAAAAACCTTATACTTGGCCCGGTCGAGATTGCGAGGCGTGGAGGCGGTGACTATGGGGGACTGAGGCAGTTCGTGTTACAGACACTGGCGCGGAACGCCCTTCTTTACGGGATCTGTTTCTCCGGTATGGCCCTGTCACTGATGCGGATCATGAAACTCGATGGTCGAAGGCGAATAGCGCTGATCTTTTCACTCGTCATCACGGTGCTGGTATTCACGCACGACCAGCCCTGGCCTTATGTCTTCATCATGGCGTTGCCGTTCGTTGCGCTCTGGTCGTTGGAGCTTCTCGACAGCACCGCAACCCACGCGCGCTACCGGGTTCCTGTCCTCGCGGTGCTGATCACAGCCATCGCCATGAGCTACGCGAGCAATGTCGTTTACCTACGCCTCAACAATCAGACCCAGCTTGAACTGGTCTCGCGCGCGGAATCTTTGCTCGCACCGGATGAGAAGTATTTCGACGGCATCGCCATGCTGCCCAATCGACAGGAGCCCTCCACACTCTGGCTCGACCAGCATTATGTCTTGAAAACATTGCAGGAAGGCAGGCAATCGGAAGCCTACAAAGTTCTCTCGGATTCCCCGCCCAAGATGGTCCTCTGGTCATATCGCATGGATTTGATCGATACCGTGATCGCGCCTCTCATCCGCGACAGCTACGTCCAGATCGCTCCCAACATCAGAATGGCTGGTCGTCGCCTCTATTCCGGTCGTCCGGTCGTTTTCAAGGTGCCTGTCGCCGGACGATACAGCCTGTACACGACCAGCGGGGAGCTTGCAGACGGCGAGGTCGAGATAAACGGCACCTCGCATTCTTCGCCCCTATCCTTGGAGGCAGGTACCAGCGACGTTGTCCTGCGCAACGGTCCAGCCGAGGCACTGCTGCTGCCGGAAGGTCACTATGAAAACCGCATCGTGCCTGGCGGGGACAATGCCGAGCTGTTCACGGGAGTTTACAATTAAATACCGCTTTCGGTCTTCAGCGGCCGGGTCATCAATGCCGTGACAGCCTGCCGAATGGTGATCGTGCCGTCCAGTATCGCCGACACCGCAGCGATGATAGGCGCGTCGATGTCGCGCTCGGTGGCGATGCGGGCGGCGATCGCCGCCGTCGGCACGCCTTCGGCGAGCGGCAGTCCGGACAAGGGCTTACCTTGCCCCAGCGCCAGCCCATAGGCGAAATTGCGCGACTGGGCCGAAGAGCAGGTGAGCAAAAGGTCGCCGAGGCCGGAAAGCCCCATCAGCGTCTCCGGCTTGGCGCCGAAGGACGCGCCGATGCGGCGCAGTTCGACGAAGCCGCGTGTCACCATGGCGGCCTGCGCGCTGGCGCCGAGCCCAGCGCCGGTGACGGCGCCAGCGGCAATGGCGAACACATTCTTCAAAGCACCGCCGATCTCGACGCCGATCAAATCGTCGCTGGAATAGCAGCGCAGATTCTGCGCCGAAAAGCGCGCGGCAAGCTCGGCCGCCAAGGCGTCGTCGCGTGCAGCAACCACGACAGCGGTCGGCAGACCCCTGGCGACGTCGGCGGCAAAGCTGGGACCGGACAGGGCCGAAACCGGAGTTTCGGGCAGAATCTCATCAACGATCGCCGACAGCAGCGCGCCGGTGTCGCGCTCAATGCCTTTGGCGCAGAGAACCAGCGGGATGCCTTTCGGCATATGGGGCTTTGCCGTCGTCAGCATGGCGCGCAGCGCCTGCGCCGGCGCCACGGCCAGCGCGCAATCGGCATCGGTCAGGGCCGTGCCGATATCGCTCGTCGCCGCAATGCCTGTTTCAATGGCGATGCCGGGGAGATAACGCGGGTTCTCGCCGCGGCGGATCGCGGAAACAGTCTCTTCGTCGCGGGCGTAGAGCTGGACATCGTGACCGGCGCGCAGCATGGCCAGCGCCAGCGCCGTGCCCCAGGCGCCGCCGCCAAGCACGGCAACGCGCCAGCCGGTCTTGTCCCTGCCGCTTGTGTTGCCGGCGCTCATGCTTTCGCTCCACGCCGGCCGGAGCCGACCATCGGCGCCGAAATGCTGTCCAGCGGCCAGCGCGAACGCGGCACGAAATCGAAGCCGTTCTCTTGCGACAGGCCTGCCCGCAACCGCTCGATCCCGGCCCAGGCGATCATCGCCGCATTGTCGGTGCAAAGCTTCAGCGGCGGCGCGACAAAGGCGAAGCCGGCCTCGGCGCACTGCTTCTGCAGCGTCGCCTTGATCGCTCTGTTGGCGGCGACGCCACCGGCAACGACCAGCGCCGGCTTGGCCCTGTCCGGAAATTCGTCACGGAAGCGGGCAAGCGCGCGGGCCACGCGGTCGCCCAGCGCATCGGCTACCGCCGCCTGGAACGAGGCGCAGATGTCGGCGACATCCTGCTCGCTCAGCGGCTGGATGGCGGTCGCCGCCTGGCGCACCGCGGTCTTGAGGCCGGAGAAGGAGAAATCGGGCTGCGCAGATCCTTTCATCGGCCGTGGAAAGGCAAATCGCGTCGCATCGCCCGAGATTGCCGCCTTTTCGACATTCGGGCCGCCGGGATAGGGCAGGCCGAGCATTTTGGCCGTCTTGTCGAAAGCTTCGCCGAGCGCGTCGTCGATGGTCGTCGCCCAGCGTTGGTAGTCGCCGACGTCGCGCACGGCGACGATCTGGGTGTGGCCGCCGGAAACCAGCAGCAGCAGATAGGGAAAGTCGAGCCCGTCGGTCAGCCTTGCGGTCAGTGCGTGGCCTTCCAGATGGTTGATGGCGATCAGCGGCTTGCCGGCGGCCGCTGCAATCGCCTTGGCCGTCATCAGGCCGACGATCAGCCCGCCGACCAGGCCGGGGCCGGCAGTAGCGGCAATGGCGTCGATGTCGGCCAGGGCTACGCCCGAATCCGCAAGAGCGGCCTCGACAATGCCGTCCAGCGCCTCGACATGGGCACGCGCGGCGATCTCCGGCACGACGCCGCCGAAGGCGGCGTGCTCCTCGATCTGGCTGAGCACGATGTTGGACGCAATCACCGGCACGGAATCGCCGTCCAGCGTCACCACGCTGGCGGCGGTCTCGTCGCAACTCGTCTCAATGCCCAGAACGCGGATCAATTCGTCGCTGTCTCCAGAGATTGTGTCGCCGGACTTTCCTAGTTAGTAGAGGCGGGCCTCGCTAGGGAGAGCGCCGGAAACGCAAAGCCAGCCGGGGGTTATCACGGACCGCGCGCCATGCAAACTTTGAAAATAGGAACACGCGGCAGCCCGCTGGCGCTCGCCCAGGCGCATGAGACGCAGGCGCGGCTGATGGAAGCGCACGGCATGCCGGCGGAAGCCTTCGAGGTCGTCGTCATTTCGACCAGCGGCGACCGCATCCAGGACCGGCCGCTGTCGGAAGCCGGCGGCAAGGGCCTGTTCACCAAGGAAATCGAAGAGGCGCTGCTGGCCGGCACGATCGATATCGCCGTGCATTCCTCCAAGGATATGCCGACAGTGCTGCCGGACGGGCTGGAGCTGTCCGCCTTCCTGCCGCGCGAGGATGCGCGGGACGCCTTCATCGGAAAGGCGGTGAAGCGCATTGTTGATTTGCCGCAAGGCGCCAAGGTCGGGTCGTCTTCGCTCAGGCGCCAGGCGCTGATCCGGCGCATGCGGCCGGACCTAGACGTGGTCATGTTCCGCGGCAATGTGCAGACCAGGCTGCGCAAGCTGGAGGAAGGCGTCGCCGAAGGCACGATCCTCGCTTATGCCGGGCTGAAGCGGCTCGCGCTCGGCCATGTCGTCACCGATCTGATGCCGCTCGATGCTTTTCCGCCTGCGCCGGGACAAGGCGCAATCGGCATCGAAGCCCGCATCGGCGACAGCGAGGTCGAAAAGATGCTGGTGGCCATCCATGATGTGCCGACAGGCCAGGCGCTGGCCTGTGAGCGCGCCTTCCTGGCGGCGCTCGATGGCTCCTGCCGCACGCCGATCGCCGGCTATGCGACGATATCGGGCGGCAGGCTGGTTTTCGCCGGGCTGATCATTTCGCCCGATGGCACGCAATCGCATGAGGTCAAGGCCGAAGGCTTGGCGCTGGATGCCGCTGACATCGGCACGGACGCGGCCAGGATGGTGCGGGTCAAAGCGGGCGAAACCTTCTTCGACGGCTGGGTCTGATATGCGTGTCCTGGTGACGCGGCCGCAACCCGGGGCGTCGCGAACCATGCGGCGGCTGCAGGAATTGGGATTTGAGCCGCTCCTTCTGCCGCTGACCGAAACGGTGACACTGCCGGTTGGCGCCGATGCTGCGAGCGACAATGCCGTGGCCGTCGCTGTGACCAGCGCCAATGCCGTGCGGCATGCGCCGAAAGAACTCATTCGTGCGCTCGCCGCCTTGCCTTGCCATGCCGTCGGACGCAGGACGGCTGAAGCGGCACGTTCGGCAGGGTTCTTGTCGGTCAGCGAAGGGGCGGGCGACGCCGAGCGGCTGGCCGAGGCGATTGCTGCCGGCCTTTCCGGCAAGGCGGTCGTCTATCTCACAGGGCGCGTGCGGTTTCCGGCCTTCGAGGCGCGGCTGCGAAAGGTCGGCGTCGAGGTCCGCACCGTCGAAACCTACGACACGATTTCGCTCGATTATTCCGATGATGAAATCCGTGCACGCCTGTCCGATCAGGCGGTCGACGCGGTGCTGCTCTATTCAGCCAAGGCGGCGGCAGCGTTGCAGGCCTTGACCAACCGGGCGGGGCTGCGCGATCTCTTTGAAAACATGCAGGCTTTTGCGCTCTCCGAGCGCGTGGCAGCGGCATTTGACAATGCCGCCGGCAAAAAAATACGCATGGCGCGGGAACCGCAGGAGGAGGCGCTGCTTGAGCTGTTGCACCGCGGCGACTGAGCCCCGTGTCATCACGCCGCCCCTTTTCACCTGATGATGATGTGCTAGACCATTTTTCAAACCATCACGCGCCGTCGGGCGCCCAGACGAAGCAGGATTGCGGAGCCCAGGCATGGTCAAGACGCCGAAGATGCGACATTCGAAAAGCCGCCGCGAGCCGGTGACCATCGAACTCGAACCCGGCGCTGTCTCGCGCATTGCCGATGCGGATGCCGCCAAGACGGATGTCGCCAACTCGGATGACGTCGGGGGCCCGGCAGAATCGGTTGCGGCCGAGGATGCGGCTGCCATGGCCAATGCGCAGCCGGAGACGCCTGACGAGCCCGTTCATGCCGATCAAGCCGATCTCGAGCCGTGGGAGCACTCCGACGCCGCGGCGCAGGCCGCTCCCGAAAGCGCCGATGCCAAGGCGTCCACCCAGGCGGAGCAGCCTTATCCCACCGCTTCGGATGCGCCACCGCGCGCCAGAACCTCCGACTACAATTTCGAGGATGCCTCGCGCAAGCCGGGTGCACCCAAGGAAACCCCAAGAACAGCCGGGAACCAGCCCATGGCCGCGCAACCGAAGCGCACGAGCGGCATTGCCGCCGGCATCATCGGCGGTGTCATCGCGCTGGCTGCCGCCGGCGGGCTGCAGTTTGCCGGCATGCTTGGCGCTCCGGGCTCAGGGGCGGGCACGGTCTCGCTCGACGGCGTCAATGGCGAGATCGCTTCGCTGAAGCGCGAAATCGCCGACCTCAGGGAAGCCAGCGGCAATAGCGCCGCAACCGCCAAGGTCGACGGGCTGTCTTCGGCGCTGGATCAGGTCAAGGCCGATGTCGCATCGCTGAAATCGGCGGTCGAAAAGGGCGGCGCCGGCGACAATGCCGGGCTTGCAGCGCTTGGCGACAAGGTCAAGCAGATCGAGACGGCGGTTGCCGCCCTTGGCCAGGCCGGTGGTGCAGCGCCCGTCGATCTCGCGCCGCTCAATGAAAGACTGGCGGGCCTCGACGCACTGGTGAAATCGGCCGGTGAGGCAGCCAAGACGCAGGAAGGCAAGATCGCCGCGCTGGAGCAGTCGGTGACGCAGCTCGCCGGCAAGGTCGATGCGCAGGCCTCGCAGCCAAAGATCGCGATGGCCATCGCCGCTTCGGCCTTGAAGGCGGCGCTTGACCGCGGCGCGCCGTTCGCCGCCGAGTTGGAGACCTTCGCAGCGATCTCGCCCGATGCACCGCAGATTGCGGCGCTGCGTCCCTACGCTGAAAAGGGCGTCCCGACCCGCACCGAGATCGCCGGCGAGGCCGATGCCGCGGCCAATGCGATGGTCGCGGCGGCGACGCCGGTCGATGAAAATGCCGGCTTCTTCCAGAACCTTTTGTCGAGCGCCGAATCGCTGGTCAAGGTTCGGCCGATCGGCGCCGTCGAAGGCGCCGGCGCGCCGGAAACCGTGGCGCGCATCGAAGTGGCGGTCAATCAGGGCGACTACGCCAAGGCGCTCAGCGAATACGCAACGCTGCCGGATCCAGTCAAGGCTGCCGGCGCCGACTTTGCCGGCAAACTGAAGGCGCGCATCGACGTCGAGACGCAGGTCGACGCGCTGATTGCAGGTGCGATGAAGGCATGAGGACGACACGATGATCCGCATTCTCATCTTTCTCGCCGCCGTTTTCGCGCTCGGTCTCGGCTTTGCCTGGCTGGCCGATCGTCCCGGCGAGATGGTTGTCACCTTCAACGGTTATCAATACCAGGTCAGCCTGATGGTGGCGGCGGTGGCGATCGTTGCCGTCGTCGCAGCGGTGATGATCGTCTGGTGGCTGATCAAGTCGCTGTGGAACAGCCCGTACACGATCTCGCGCTATTTCCGCGTCCGCCGCCGCGACCGCGGCTACCAGGCGCTGTCGACCGGCATGATCGCAGCCGGCGCCGGCGATGGCGCGCTGGCCCGCAAGAAGTCCAAGGAAGCCGCCAAACTGATCCGCTCCGACCAGGAGCCGCTGATCCAGCTGCTCGAAGCGCAAGCCTCGCTGCTCGAAGGCGACCATGAGGGCGCGCGCGAAAAATTCGAGGCCATGCTCGACGACCCCGAAATGCGGCTGCTCGGCCTGCGCGGGCTCTATCTCGAAGCCGAGCGGCTCGGCGACCGCAACGCGGCGCGTCACTATGCCGGGCGCGCCGCTTCCGTCGCGCCGCAACTGGCTTGGGCCGCCGAATCGACGCTGGAAGATCTGACCGGGCGCGGCGACTGGGACGGCGCGCTGAAGCTGGTGGAGGCGCAGAAGTCGACCAGGCAGATCGAACGCGACGCCGCCAATCGCCGCCGCGCTGTGCTGTTGACCGCCAAGGCGCAGGCGCTGACCGACAGCGACCCCAATGCAGCCAAGGCAGCCGCTCTCGAGGCCAACAAGCTCGCGCCCGATTTCGCGCCGGCCGCGGTTGCAGCCGCCAATCTTCTGTTCAAACAGAACGATGTGCGCAAAGGCTCGAAGATCCTTGAGGCAGCCTGGAAGGCTGAGCCGCATCCCGAGATCGCCGAGCTCTACACCCATGCAAGGCCGGGAGATGCCGTGGTCGATCGTCTCAACCGGGCGAAGAAGCTGCAGGAGCTGAAGCGCAACAATGCCGAATCGTCGATGACGGTGGCGCGCGCCGCGCTCTATGCGCAGGATTTTTCCACCGCCCGCCGCGAGGCGGAAGCCGCGATCCGCATGGATCGCCGGGAAGGCGCTTACCTGCTGCTGGCCGATATCGAGGAGGCAGAGACCGGCGACCAGGGCAAGATCAGGCAATTGCTGTCCAAGGCGGTCAGGGCGCCGCGCGATCCGGCCTGGGTCGCCGACGGCGTCGTCTCCGAACGCTGGGCGCCGGTATCGCCGGTCAGCGGCAAGCTCGACGCTTTCGCCTGGCGCGCACCGATGGAGCGGCTGGGCCAGCTCATCGACAGCCATGAAGAAGCGTCCGAAGCCGATGTGCCGGTGCTTGCGGCACCCGCCAAGCCGACAAAGGAAGCCGAAGTGATCGATCATCCCGCCGTTGCCAAGACGATCAGCGAGGCGCCGACCGAGCCGAAGCCCGCTGTGGGCGATGACCAGGTCACGCCGGTCACCGCCGCCGCTTTCGCCGCAATACCAAACGACGCCGAACCCGTCGAACCTGCCGAGGAACTGGCGCGGCTGCCCGACGACCCCGGCGTCGACCCCGATGACGAAGCGGAGAAGTCACCGCGCCGCTTCCGCCTGTTTTGATCCCTGAAGCATGATCCCAAAAAGTGGATACCGGTTTTTGGAAAAGATCATGCTCCAATAATGTGAAGTGAGCACCATGTTCGAACGCGTCCTGGCCTTTCTGAAAGACCTGCCCTCCGGGGCTGGGGCTCGCGCCAATGCGGACGATCCGCGCGTTGCGGCGTCGGCTTTGCTCTATCATGTGATGAATGCCGACGGCGTGCGCCAGGATGTCGAGTGGGAGCGGTTCAAGCAGGTGCTGGCGCAGAGCTATTCGATCAGCGGCGACGAACTCGATGCGTTGGCTGCCGCCGGCGAGCGCGCCGACAATGAGGCGATCGACCTCTATGCCTTCACCAGCGTCTTGAAGCGCCATCTCGACGCCGAGGCGCGCAAGGCTTTCATCGGCCTGATGTGGGAAATCGTCTATGCCGACGGCGAACTGCATGAACTGGAGGACAACACCGTCTGGCGCGTTGCCGAACTGATCGGCGTCGAGCGCCAGGATCGCGTCGAGGCGCGCCGCAAGGCGGCGGCCGCCGCGCCCGACGCCAGCGGAACGTCGAGCGACGAATAGGATTCCGCCTTTCCATGCCGCCAAGACCGAGCTCGAAACCAAAAATCCTGATCGTGCTGCATCAGGAGACTTCGAGCCCCGGCCGGGTTGGCCACATGCTGCTCGAGGAAGGTTTCGACCTCGACATCCGCCGGCCGCCTCTCGGCGACAGCCTGCCGGAGACGCTGGAGGGACACGCCGGCGCCGTGGTGTTCGGCGGGCCGATGAGCGCCAATGACGAAGATGAGTTCGTCCGCCGCGAGACCAACTGGCTCAATGTTCCGCTAAAGGAGAACCGGCCCTTCCTCGGCATCTGCCTTGGCGCGCAGATGCTGGCCAATCATCTCGGCGGCAAGGTCGAGGGGCATGGCGAGGGGCTGGTCGAGATCGGCTGGTATCCGCTGAAGCCGACCGAAGCCGGCAAGAAGCTGCTGCCTTGGCCCGACATGGTCTACCAGTTTCACCGCGAAGGCTTTTCGCTGCCCAGGGATGCGACGCTGCTGGCGACGGCGGAAACCTACCCCAACCAGGCTTTTCGCTATGGCGACAATGCCTGGGGCATCCAGTTCCATGGCGAACTGACCCGGTTGATGATGCAGCGCTGGGTGGTGCGCGGCGCGCACCGTTTCGAATTGCCCGGCGCGCAGCCCGGCCGCGACCATCTCGGCGGCCGGCTGATCTGGGATATGCACCTCAAGCGCTGGCTGAGCGAATTTTTGAGCCTGATCTTCGGCAAGCCTACTGAGGGATAGAGCAAAATCCAACTACTCTGAACGGCCGAGCTTGCCCAAAGACGACTTACCTCTGGGAGGCGTGTACGATGGATCCGGGACCTTAGCCCGTTCCCGCAGATTTGGATTGCGCCCCAAACACTCCGATGGATCGAAAAACTCCGTGGCGCATTTAAGCTTCGGCTAATAACGGCCCCAGGAGAGAACCAATGAAGAAGACGCTGCTCATTTTGAGCCTACTCATTCCGCTCGCGGCATGCTCCCGCACCGAACAAGGCGCTGCCGTCGGTGGTTTGGGTGGCGCAGCTGTAGGCGCAGCAGTGGCCGGCGACCCGGTAAAAGGGGCGGTTGTTGGCGGGGCGGTCGGAGCGCTGGCCGGGGCGGTCATCGGGCACGCCAGCGAAGCCGGCCAGTGCAGATATCGCGGTCGGAACGGTCGAGTTTACGTTGCTCAGTGCCCGGACGGCTACTGATCTCAAAGGCGCGTGATCTCTTTCGATCACGCGCCTGCTCGGGGTAGGATAACTGAATGGCATATAACAGCAAAAGACTGCTGGCTTTCTGGTTAGCCGTTGTCAGCGCTGTCGCGATAAACGCCGAACTTTCGACCGCGGCCTTGGCCGCACCTGTAGAAGCGAAGACGATTGCCGATCACTTCTCATCGGTAAAGTCCATGTCCGGGGACTTTGTCCAGTCGGGCCCAAGAGCGGAAAGGACCAAAGGGAAATTTTTCCTCCAGCGGCCGGGCAAGATCCGGTTCAACTATGCAGGCCAATCAGGGGTCAGCGTAATTGCAGATGGAAAATCCTTGGTGGTCTATAACAAGAAGCTCAAGACATCGCGGCTTTATGCTCTCTCGAAGACGCCGCTCAAGCTGCTCCTCGACAATCAGGTCAACTTTTCCGGCAATCGCCTCAAAAGTATCAGGGACGATGGCGCCCAGGTGATCATCAGGCTGGCCGACAAGTCGGCCTTCGGCAATTCGAATATCACTATGGTGTTTGACAGGGAATCGCTCGATCTACGCAGATGGACCCTGACTGACGAGAGGGGCCTTACCTCGACAGTCACCATATCCAACGTGAAGCAGGGCGTTCGCGCTCCTGCGGGCACCTTCACTATCGACTATGCCGCAAACCGTGAATTCAACACCAAAACGAAATAGTCGGCAGCGCCACGAACTGCCCGTGTAACACTACTCGGCGGCCGTCTCGGACGGCACCTCTGCCGGTGCCGAAGGCTCGGCCTCGGCATGCGGATTGCGCCGTGAAAACAGCGACCTGAGCGTGACGTAGAACACCGGCGTCAGGAACAGGCCGACGAAGGTGACGCCGAGCATGCCGGAGAACACCGCGGTGCCGAGCGACTGGCGCATTTCGGCGCCCGGGCCCGTCGCGATCATCAGCGGCACGACGCCGAGGATGAACGAGAAGGCGGTCATCAGGATCGGCCGCAGCCTGAGCCGGCAGGCTTCGACGGCAGCCTCGGCCGCCGACAGGCCGCGTTCCTGCGCCTGCCGCGCGAATTCGACGATGAGGATCGCGTTCTTGGCGGCAAGTCCGATCAGCACGATGAGGCCGATCTGCACGAGGATGTTGTTGTCCAGCCCTCGGAACGACACGCCGAGCAACGCTGCGAGCACGCCGAGCGGCACCACCAGCACGATGGCGAACGGCAGCACCCAGCTTTCATATTGCGCCGCCAGCGCCAGGAACACGAACAGCACCGACAGTCCGAAGATATAGACAGCGGCATTGCCGGTGTTGCGCTCCTGATAGGCGAGTTCGGTCCATTCGTAGGAGGTACCGGCCGGCAACGTCTGTGCCGTGATTGCTTCCATCTTGGCAAGCGCATCGCCGGTGGAAACACCGGGCGCGGCGTTGCCCTGCAGCGGCACGGAGACGTACATGTTGTAGCGCTGGACCAGCGCCGGGCCGGTGACGTCGCGGATCTCGATCAACGTGCCCAGCGGAACCAGCGCGCCGGTCGCCGAGCGCACCTTCAGTTTCAAGATGTCGGCGCGATCGAGGCGGAACGCCTGGTCGGCCTGCGCGCGCACCTGGTAGACGCGCCCGAAAGCGTTGAAGTCGTTGACGTAGGCGGTGCCCAGATTGATCGACAGCGTCTCGAAGATGTTGGGGATCGGCACGTTCAGGATGCGCGCCTTGTCGCGATCGATCGCCAGGAAGAATTGCGGGCTGGACGCGGAGAAGGTGGTGAACACGCCGGTCAGCCCCGCCGTCTTGTTGGCCTTGCCGGCAATTTCATAGGCAAGCGCCAGGATCTGCCGCATGTCGGCGCTGTTGCGCTCCTGGATCTGCAGCTTGAAGCCGCCGGCATTGCCGACGCCGCGGATCGGCGGCGGCGGCAGTGCGATAATGAAGGCTTCCTTGATGCTTTGCAGGCTGCCGAACAGATTGCCGATGACCTGGGTCGCCGATTGGCCGGCTTCCAGTCGCTCGTCAAACGGCTTGAACCTGGCGAAGATCACGCCTGCGTTGCTGGCATTGGTAAAGGTGGCACCGGAGAAGCCGGCGAAGGCGACCGCGTAGTCGACGCCCGGCGTTTTCTGGATGATCTGCGACGCCTGCTGGATGACGGCATCGGTCCGCGATAGCGAGGCGCCGTCCGGCAACTGGACGACGACGATCGCATAGCCCTGGTCGAGCGACGGAATGAAACCGCGCGGCACCGTCTGAACCATATAGACTGTGGCGTAGATGAGGGCCGCGAAAACGGCCAGCGTGGCGGCGATCGCTATCCGCGAGCCGACCAACACGCGCACGATGCTCGAATACCAATGGGCGACCTTGTCGAAGCCGCGATTGAAGCCGTCGGCGAGCGCCCGTCCGAACCGCGCCAGGAAAAAGCGCGGCGGCGCGGCAGCAGTGTGGTGCGGCTTGAACAGCAGCGCGGCCAAGGCCGGCGAGAGCGTCAGCGAATTGAATGCCGAGATCGCCGTCGACACCGCGATGGTGATCGCAAACTGCAGGTAGAACTGCCCGGAAATGCCGGGAATGAAGGCTGTCGGCACGAACACCGCTATCAGCACCAGCGAGATCGCGATGACCGCCGTTCCGACTTCGTCCATGGTCAGATGCGACGCCGGATTGGGCGCCAGCCCGCTGGCGATATTTCGCTCGACGTTCTCGACCACGACGATCGCATCGTCGACGACGATGCCGATGGCCAGCACGAGGCCGAACAGCGTCAGCATGTTGAGGGAGAAGCCGGCGGCGTAAAGCACCGCCAGCGTGCCGATCAGCGACACGGGGATCGCCACGATCGGCACGATCGCCATGCGCCACGATTGCAGGAAGACGATGATGACGATGATGACCAGAACCATCGCCTCGAGGATCGTCTTGTAGACCTCCTGGATCGACTCGGCGACGAACTCGGTCGGATTGTAGACGATGTCGTAGCTCAATCCCTTCGGGAAGTCCTGGGAAAGCTCCTTCATCTTGTCCTGGATCTCCGCGGCTGCGGCGAGCGCATTGGTGCCTGGCCGCTGGAAGATGGCGAGCGCCACCGCCGGTTTGCCGTTGAGATAGGAGTTGGTGACGTAATCCTTGGCGCCGAGCTCGATGCGCGCCACGTCCTGCAGCTGGATCAGGCGGCCGTCTTCGGCCGATTTGACGATCACGTATCGGAAGTCCCGTGCGTCGTTGAAGCGGCCTTGCGTGGTGACCGTGTACTGGAACGCCGTGCCGGTATTGGTCGGCGGCGCGCCGATGGAGCCGCCCGACACCTGGACGTTCTGGTCGCGCAGCGCCTGCACCACATCGCCCGAGGTCATCCCCAGGGCGGACAGTTTTTCCGGATCGAGCCAGATGCGCAGCGAATATTCGCGTTCGCCAAAGATGATGAGGTCGCCAACGCCGTCCAACCTGAGCAATATGTCGCGCACCCGCGAGCGGGCGTAGTTCGAGACGTAGAGCTGGTCGTAGGTATTGTCGGGCGACAGCATGTGCACGACCATCATCAGGTCGGGCGAGCTCTTGATGGTGGTGATGCCGAGGCGGCGGACTTCTTCGGGCAGGCGCGGCTCGGCGACCGAGACGCGGTTCTGTACCAGCACCTGCGCCTGGTCGAGATCGGTGCCTAGCTTGAAGGTGATGGTCAGCGCCATCGCTCCGTCGCCGGACGAATAGGACGACATGTAAAGCATGCCCTCGACGCCGTTGATCTCCTGCTCGATCGGCGTTGCCACCGTCGCTGCGACCGTCTCGGCGTCGGCGCCCGGGTACTGGGCGCGAACGACGATGGTCGGCGGCGCGATCTCGGGATATTGCGCGATCGGCAGCTGGGTATAAGCAATCCCGCCGAGGATCAGGAGGACGATCGAAACCACCGATGCGAAGATCGGACGGTCGACGAAGAAATGGGCGAACCTCATTGCTGCAACCCGGCGGTCTCGACCTTGGGCGGCAACGTCACCATCTCGACTTTCACCTTGGTGCCGGGCCTGGCGTGCATCAGCCCGTTGACGATGATCGTCTCGTCGCCGGTCAGGCCCGCGCGGATCACCCGGTAGCCGTCGAGAAGCGGGCCGGTGCGCACGGGCTTCGCCGACACCATCCCGGCCTCATCCACCAGGTACACGATGCGGCGATCCTGATCGGCGCCGACCGCCTCGTCGGGCACCAGGACGCCGCTATGCGGCAGCGACCCCGGCACGTTGATGCGCCCGAACATGCCTGGCTGGAGAACGCCGTCGGCGTTGGCAAACCTTGCACGCACCCGCATGGTGCCGGTCGCGTTGTCGATCCGGTTCTCGGCAAAATCGAGCTTGCCCTTGAATACCGCCTCCGCGCGGTCGGCGACGCGAACCACCACCTCGAGCCCGCCGGCGCCTTCCTGCATGCTGCCGCCGCGCTCCTTCGCGTCGCGGGCGTAGCTGAAATACAGGCGCTCATCGACGTCGAAATAGAAGTCGATCGGATCGCGCGTGACGATGGTCGTCAGCAAGGTGGAATCCGGCTGCACGAGGTTGCCGACCGACACCAGCCGGCGGTCGATGCGGCCGGACAAGGGCGCCTTGATCTCGGTGAACTCCAGGTTCAGGTTGGCCGTCGTCAGCGCAGCCGTCGCGCCTTGCATCTGCGCCTGCGCCGAAAGGTATTCCCGCCGGCGGTCGTCGACCGTCGCGGCCGAGATATTGCCGGTCTTGGCGAGTTCATCGGCGCGATCCAGCTGCATCTTGGAGAATTCGAGCAGGGACTTGGCGACGTCTACTTGCGACTTGGCGGCATCGTAGGCCGCCTGGTACGGACGCTGGTCGATGGTGAAGAGCAGGTCGCCCTTGTTGACCAGTGCGCCGTCCTGGAAGCTGATCTTGTCCAGATAGCCGCTGACGCGCGAACGGATGGCGACCTCGTCGACGGCTTCGAAGCGCCCGACGAACTCGTCGTCTTCGACGATTTCACGCACCACCGGCTTGGCCGCCGTCACCACCGGCAGTTGCTGGTCCTGCGCAAACGCGTTGCTGCTGAAAGCCATGCCGAGCAGGAATGCCACTGGGACGGCGGAGCGGGCCAGCCAGCCGACCGATCGGCTGGGTCGCCCGCTTGCGTCGCGATGCGATTGCCGATTCCCTGAAGTGTCCATTTGCGTCCCCGCTAGCTGGACCCGGAGGTCGGGTGGTTCTCTTCTATATTTAAGGTTTCTCGTCGAGACCAGAGCACTGCAGTATTGTGCATGGCAACATGATCATTTTCCATACGGACTGAAATGTCCACCCTGTGGCTGCCCCGCCATCTGGCTAGTTCGCCCAGAACCGGCCCATCCGCTTCCGGCCCATCTCAGCCGTCATCGGCGCAAGCTGATTTGGACCGAACGCCGGATCCTGCGGCTTACTCGATCAGTTGCGGCTGTTGAGATGCCGCACCCTTCGCAGTTGCGGAAACAGCACCGCCCACAGTCCGGCGACGGCAATCGCACCGACGCCGCCGATCACCACCGCCGGCACGGTGCCGATCAGCGCCGCCATGGTGCCGGCGCGGAACTCGCCGACTTCGTTGGAGGCGCCGACGAAGACCTGGTTGACGGCGTTGACGCGGCCGCGAACCTCGTCGGGTGTCCACAGCTGGATCAGCGTCTCCCGGATATAGACGCTGAACATATCGGTGGCGCCGAGGCCGGCAAGGGCCAGGATCGACAGCCAGGTGATGGTCGAGACGCCGAACAGCACGGTGAAGGCGCCGAACCCGGCGACGAAGCCGAGCATGATCTTGCCGGCATTGTCGCGCAGCGGATGCCCGGCAAGCCAGACCGCGACACAGATGGCGCCGATGCCGGGCGCCGAGCGCAGCAGGCCGAGGCCCCACGGGCCGAGTTCCAGAATATCGCGGGCATAGACCGGCAGCAGCGCCGAGGCACCGGACAGAAGCACGGCGAAGAGGTCGAGCGAGATGGCGCCCAGGACGATCTTCTCGCTCCAGATGTATCGGAAGCCGGCAAACAGCGTCTCCATCGTCGGCTTGTCGGTGGCGCTCTGCTGGGCCGGTTTCGGAATGGTGAACATCAGCAGACCGGCCACCAGCATCAGCACGGAGGCAACGGCGTAAGCGGCTTCGGCCGAGACGCCATAGAGCAGGCCGCCGGCGACCGGGCCGACAATGGTCGCCGTTTGCCAGGCGGACGAGTTCCAGGCGATCGCATTGCCGAAATCTTCCGGCGGAACAAGGTTGGCGAACAGCGACGACGAGGCCGGCCCATAAAAAGCGCGCGCCAGGCCGAACATAGCCAGCACGATGAAGATCGGCAGCGGGCTGACGAGACCGCGCAGCGTGAAGTACAACAGGACAAGCGCACAACCTGCCTCGACTACCGTCGCCAGCGCCATGATCAGGCGGCGGCCGAAACGGTCGGCGACAACGCCGGTGACCAGCACCAGCAGCAGCGACGGCAGGAACTGGACGATGCCGACAACGCCGAGATCGAAGGGATCGCGCGTCAGATCATAGATCTGCCAGCCGACGGCGACGGACACGATCATGGTGGCGAAGGTGGTCAGGAAACGCGCCGCCCAATAGCTCAGGAAGGAGCGATGGCGGAAGGCGGCGTAACGCCGGTCAGGCGGTGTATGGGAATGGGATGTCATGGATACAGGCCCCGTTGCTTGCATTGGCCGGCGGGGCACTTCCCGGAAATGGGCGCTGTTCCGGCCAATGAAACTTATCAAAGTTCGGGGCGCGTATGCGTGAAAATCGGGCCCGGATCAAGCGGTTTTCAAGCCGCTCGCCCGATTGCACGCGGACGTTACTGCCTCAGCGCGGCGGAAATGGCGTCGAGGCCGCCCTGTAATTCCGCCTCTTTCGGCCAGCCGAAACCGACGCGGAAGAAGCGCTTGGGCATATCAAACCAGTGGCCGGGACCGACATAGGTGCCGTGGCTTTCCAGCAGATTGACGTAGAAACGGTCGAGGTCGAAGTCTGGACTGACAACGAGCCTTGGAAATCCAACGACGCCGCCTTGTGGCCGCACCCAGTCGACCAGCGGCTCGCGGTCGATCCAGGCTTGCACGATGTCGCGGCGTTTCGCCATCTCGGGCAGCAGCGCGGCCAAGAAAGCGTCGCGGCGCTCCAGCATGCCGCGCGCAATTCCTTCGTCGATCACGCTGCCGCAAATGCCGATCTGCTCCTTGGCGGCGAGGAAGCGCTCCTGCAGTTCAGCATCGCTGGTGATCAGCCAGCCAATGCGGATGCCGGGAATGCCGAAGGCTTTCGACAGCGACGAGACACTGATCGCCTTGGGGCTGAGAGAAGCCGCCGCCGGCAGGCGCTGTCCATAGGAGAGGTCGCGATAGGTCTCGTCGACCAGCAGATGGCAGCCGCTCGCTTCGGCCAGCGCAATCAGCGCGTCGAGATCGGCCCGGCCCATCATCGTGCCGGTCGGGTTGTGCGGGCAGGTCACGCTGATCAGCTTGGTGTTCGGTTGCATGCTGGCGGCGACGCGGCCGAAATCGATGGCAAAGCCTGCGTCGAAATCGAGATCGACATAGGAGATGGCGCAGCCGATCGCCTTGGGGGTCTCGATGTTGGTGGCGTAGTTCGGCCGGACGACGACAAGGTGGTCGCGCTCCGACAGAAGCGAGGTCGAAATGATGAAGAGCGCGCCCGCCGCACCGGCGGTCACCAGAACATCGTCAGGCGAAATGCCGGAATCCTGCGCCGCGATCAGCGCCCGCAACTCCTTGTCGCCGCGATGCTCGCCGTAGAACAGCGTGAGATCCGGCAGCGACAGGCCGACGTCGGAGAGTTTCTGATCGGCGATCGAGCTTTCGGAGAGATTGAACCGAATGCGATCGTAGCCGTATTCCTCCGGCGCCTCTTTCTCGATCACCATTCTGGCGTAGTTCATGGCTGCTCCCCCCAAAGTCCTGACACTCGGAGGTACAAGCCATAAAAGCACGAAGCCTGCCAAGGCTCATTCGCCGGCAGGCTTCTGTTCCAGTCGTCCAAACGATTGGCTCAGGGCCGAGGCGCTGATCCCACTCAGGCCGGAACTTTGGCCTTCCGACCCTTGGCTTTGGCCGGCGCGGCCACTGCGGCCTTGCGGCCGAGGCCGATCGACTTGGCCAGCTCGGAGCGCGACGCCGCGTAGTTGGGGGCAACCATCGGATAGTCGGCCGGCAGGCCCCATTTGGTACGATAGGCTTCCGGCGTCAGGTTGAAATGGACGCCGAGATGGCGCTTCAGCGATTTGAATTTTTTGCCGTCCTCGAGGCAGATGATGTAGTCCGGCGTCACCGACCGCTTGGGATTGACGGCCGGGATCTGCGGCGCCGCCACTGGGGCCGGCGGCTGGCTGAGCCCGCCGATCGACGCCGCAACGCTGGCGATGAGATCGCTCAGGCCGGCAACGGGCAAGCGGTTCTTCTCGACATAAGCGGACACGATATGGGCGGTAAGCTCGAGCAGGTCGATGTCCTTGTCAGAGTCGTTGCTGTCGTCGGCCAATTTATCTCTCCGTCGCTAGGGGGGTGGCGGAAACTCCCAGAGTGGTCCCAGCGGAGCCGGAAATCCGCTCTAGTCATTTGTCTTGCCGCATATGTGCGGTTGCGCCAGATGATTCCATCCGGTGCCACCGATCTAATCGCCAAATCTGCGTAACGCAATGACTTCGTATCGCGCCACACGTCATTTTGAACAACTATACTGAATTTTAATACTATCAGACGATGAGCGCCTTGTCGCGCCATAGTCGAAAACCGCCCTCGAAAGCGCGCGTATTGTCGCCGCGCCTGGATGTGGCGGGCAATTCATCCAGTCTGTCGACATTGCCGCCGCCGATGACGACATAATCCGGCTGCAGCGCCGCACGCAGCCGCCCGACGACGTCGAAAACGTATTTGCGCCATTTCTTCTTGCCGTATTTCTCCAGGCCGCGCTCGCCGACATAATCTTCGAAACTGCCGCCCTTGCGGTACGGCAGATGCGCCAGTTCCATCGGCTGGCCGACATTGTTGAGGATCATCGCCGCGCCCAGGCCGGTGCCGAGGCCGAGGAATAGCATGCGCCCGCCATCGTAGCTGCCGATCGCCTGCAGCAGCGCGTCGTTGACGATCTTGACCGGGTTGCCGAAGGCGGCGGCAAAATCGTAGCCGTCCCAGCCCTTGCCGAGATTGGCGGGATCGAGCGAAGGCCTGTTGTGCCTGACCGGGCCGGGATAGCCCATCGAGATCACGTCATAGGCCAGCCCTTCGGCCAGCGTCTTCACCGTGGCGACCATCTGCTGCGGTGTCAGGTCCGGTCCGGAATCGGCTCGGCGCATCTCGCCGCCTGCGCTGGTGAGGATTTTCACATGCGAGCCGCCGACATCGATCGTCAGCACGATCGGTTCGGCCTTGGCCTTCGCGGGCCTGGCTGCCTTGGCCATGTCGTTTCCTCCGCTCACTTGGCGCATTCCCCCGTTTCAGGGAACGGGGGAACGCTCCAACTCTTTGTTTTTACGCAATTCCGGACGGAAAAACCGCTCGCACCTTCCTGAATTGCTCAACTCGGATTGATCCAGCCGTTGGGCGGCCCGAAGCTGGCCATGGCGTCGGCCGGCCCCCAGGTCTTCGGCTCATACATATGCGGCGGCGTGGTGTCGCCGAGCACCGGGCCGACAATGCGCCAGGCAAGCTCGCTGGCATCCTGGCGGGTGAACAATTGGCCATTGCCGTTCATGGCATCGCCGATCAGCCGCTCATAGGGCGGCATGTCGCCCTTCGAATCGTCGAGCGCGGTGAGCTCGACCTGCTCGCCGACCATATCGTCGCCGGGCGCCTTGCGTTGCGCGCCGATCGAGATCGCCACCTGCGGGTCGATGCGGAAGCGCACGTAATTTGCGTCGCTGGGCTTGATCGGATCGAAGACGTCGAGCGGCGGCCGCTTCAGCCGCACGATCACTTCGGTCACATGCACCGGCATGTTCTTGCCGGTGCGGATGAAGAACGGCACGTCCTGCCAGCGCCAGGTGTCGACCATGAAGCGCACGGCAGCAAAGGTTTCGACCGGCGAGTTCGGCTTCACGCCGGGTTCAGCGAGGTAGCCGGTGAACTGGCCGCGCACGACGTCGTCCTTGGTCAGCGTGCGGATGGCGCGCAGCACCTGCACCTTCTCGTCGATCAGATCGTCGGCCGAGCGGCCGACCGGCGGTTCCATGGCGAGCAGCAAAAGGATGTTGAGCAGATGGTTCTCGATCACATCGCGGATAGCGCCGACATCGTCATAGAATTTGCCACGGCCTTCGACGCCGAAGTCCTCGGCCATGGTGATCTGTACGCTTTCGACGAAGTTGCGGTTCCAGATCGGCTCGAGAAAGGAATTGGCAAAGCGGAAATAGAGCAGGTTCTGGATCGCCTCCTTGCCGAGATAGTGGTCGATGCGGAAGATCGACTGCTCTTCGAACACCAGATGCAGCACGCGGTTCAGCCAGCGCGCCGATTGGAGATCGTGGCCGAACGGCTTTTCCACCATCAGCCGCGCGCCATGCGCGGTACCGGATTGCTCCAGCCCCTGGACAACGGTCTCGAACATGGTCGGCGGCACCGCCATATAGTGCAGCGGCCGCTGCGCCGAGCCGAGCGCCGTCTTCAGCTTCTCGAAGGTCGCGCCGTCGCGGTAGTCGCCGCTGACATAGCGCAGCAGACTGGCGAATTTGGCGAAGATCTTTTCGTCGATCTTGCCGAGAGCGTTGACGATGCCGTCGCGGGCCCGCGCCTGCAATTGGTTGATGTCCCAGGCATCGAAGGCGACGCCGATCACCGGCTCGGTCAGCGTCCCCTTGGCTACCATCTGGTAGAGGGCCGGAAATATCTTCTTGTGGGCAAGGTCGCCGGTTGCTCCGAAGAGCACCAGCGTGTCGGACCGTTCCGGGCTCATCTTGCGCGTCTCCCCTGCGGCCTTCACTTGCCGGCCTTCGGCTTTTCGACATGGCCGCCAAAGGCATAGCGCATGGCCGACAGCAGCTTGTCGGCGAATTCGGATTCGCCCTGCGAGGAGAAGCGGTCGAACAAAGCCGAGGACAGAACCGGCGCCGGCACGCCGGTGTCGATCGCCGCCTTCAGCGTCCAGCGGCCTTCACCGGAATCGGAGACGCGGCCGCCGAACTGGGCCAATGCCGGGTCGCTCTTCAGAGCGCCGGCGGTGAGGTCGAGCAGCCAGGAGCCGATCACACTGCCATGGCGCCAGACCTCGGCCACCTGCGGCAGGTCGATGTCGAACTGATAGTATTGCGGGTTTTCCAAAGGGCTGGTCTCGGCGTCGGCAGTGCGCTGTCTTTTGCCGGCATTGGCCGATTTCAGGATGTTCATGCCTTCGGCGTAGGCGGCCATGACGCCATATTCGATGCCGTTGTGGATCATCTTGACGAAATGGCCGGCGCCGCTCGGTCCGCAATGCAGGTAGCCAAAGGGTGCGGTCCCGCCCGCCTTGTCGGGCGTGGCGCCGGCATCGGCGCCGGGCGCCAGCGTGGCGAAGATCGGATCGAGGTGTTTGACCGCCGTATCGGGGCCGCCGATCATCAGGCAGTAGCCGCGCTCCAAGCCCCAAACGCCGCCGCTGGTGCCGACATCGACATAGTGCAGGCCCTTGGCCGCAAGCTCGGCCGCCTGGTCGACAGCGTCGTGATAATAGGAATTGCCGCCGTCGATAATGATGTCGCCGGGCTCCATCAATGCTGCCACCTGGTCGGCGATCTTGCCGGTGATCGCCGCCGGCAGCATCAGCCAGGCGCTGCGCGGCTTGGAAAGCTTGCCGACGAACTCCTCCATCGATGCGGCGCCGATGGCGCCATCGGCAACCAGGGCGGCAACGCTTGCCGGGTTGATGTCGTAGACGACGCATTGATGGCCGTCGCGCATCAGGCGGCGCACCATGTTGGCGCCCATCCTGCCCAGTCCCATCATTCCGATCTGCATGGTGTTGTCCTAGTCGCTTGAGGAAAGAAATTGCTGGCGAGTTAGTTCTCAATGCCGACGGTGAAGTCGACATTCTCCCAACGGTCGCCGTCGGGCCAGAAAAAAGTGAAGACGATCGTATTACCTCGCGGAATATCGGTCACCGGCAGATCCGCCATATGGACGCCAAAGACATTCACGGACGTGTTGATTTCATGGCTGGTCTGCCACTGGTCGCCGCTCCAGCGGATCAGTGCCGGCTGCAGCAGTTCAACCCGCAGCGTCTTGCCGGCTTCCATGGTGCGCAGCCTGTTGTTGAAGCGCCATATCCTCAGCGGCGAGCCGGTCTTGTCCCTGACATAGCGCTTGACGCCTTGCGGCGGCATGTCGAAGACGGCGCCGTCGCGGAGCGAGCGCAACAGCTTGATGTGTTCCGAATGCGCCCAGACCAGCGGCATGGCGCTGCCCGACGGCTTGCCCAGCCACAATTCGCGCTCCGGTATGTCGGCGCCGTCCCAGACCTGTTCCGGCAGCAGACCGCCCACCCCAGCCGAAGCCTCGAATGTGTCGAGCAGGCTTGCCGCCTTGTCCTTGCGGCCGGCGGCCAGCTCGTAGTGGGCGCGTTCGCCGGCCAGCAACGGCCAGGGTCGGCCCTGGCCGTTGCCGTCGAAGGGGGCGCCGTCGGCGTGTTCGCCATAACCGTCGCTGGTGTAGCGGTACCATAGAGGCCCTTGCGGCAGGTCGCAGCGCAGTTGCGCGTCGATGATCTTGACCGTGCCGACGATGCGCGGATCGTCCGCGGCCCTGAGGCCGAAGCGGACCAGCGCCAGCGCGTCCGGGCTGACAATCGCTTCGGCCGGCTTGTCGGTATCGCCCGGCGGACGGTTCTTGATCGGTACGAAGCCGTCCTTCGGCGATGCGGCGCCTGAAGCGTCGGCCGGCGCGATGCGGATGTAGTACCCGTCGACGCCAGCCTCGTGGCACTCCGGTGTGCCGCTGACATAGGTCCAGCGCTCGATCTGGTCGTTCCAGCAATCTGCGACCTCGCGCAAATAGTTAGCCGGCTCGGGTTTGCCGTTGACGTCGAACAGATCGGCGGCGCCAAGCAGTGCCGATATTTCGACGGCGAGCGTGAATGGGCTGTAGCCCGCGTCCTCTTCCCAGCGGTCCTGCCCGGTGACGGGGCCATTGCGCACGACATAGGACGCTGCTTTCTCGACCATCGGCATGAAGGCGGCGAGCTTTGCGCGCGGCAGGTGGCCGGCGCGGTGGAGCGCATCGGCAAGCAGCAGCGGGAAGGCGCATTCGTCCATCTGGATGCCCGGCCAATAGAGCGAGCCGTCGAGCCACACATTTTGTGGCCAGTGGCCGTCCGGCTGCTGGATGGAACGGAGATAGGCGAGGATCTCAAGCGCCTGCGCCGGATCGCCGGCGGCGAGGAAGCCGCCCGCAATTTCGACGAGGTCGCGCGGCCAGACCAGATGATATCCGCCAAGGTCGTCGTCGCCCTTGCTGAACCCCCAGGGGATCGACAGGCTGGCGACGGCCGCACCGGGCCTCGCCAGCGACAGGTGTGTCGCCAGCACCGCTGTGCTGACGCGGTAGGTGTTGAGGCCGGATGCATCATGGTGGTCGAGCGCCGTCAGGCCTGCCTGCCATTTCCGCCATTTCGCGACATAGACCTTTGCCGCCGGCTCAAACCCGCGTTTCAGGCTGGCGGCGGCGTTTTCGGCCGCTTCATCCGGCGTTGCCCCAAACCCAAGCGCAAGCAAGGCTTTGCTGTTGCGTAAGGAAAAGCCGATCTCGCCGGTCAGCGCGACATTGCCGTCCTCCGCCCTTTGGCAGGCCGGATTGAGCCGGCCGGCGCGGCTGAGTTGCTGCCAGCCGTCGGAAAAGCCTGCATAGCCGGCCGAGCAATCACCCCAGGGCAGCGAGGATGCAAGCGCCAGGCAGGTGCCGCGCCCGGACGCGAACAGCATCGGCCTCCCCTTGTGCTCGTCGGTCCAGGCGGTGTTGCCCATGCCGGCATTGACCAGATGCGGCGCCAGCAGGGCGTAGACGCGGTAGTCCGTGGCCACGCCCTCGAGTGCCGTGAAGCTGGTTTCCTGCAGCAAGGCCGGGCGCGCCGGATCCGCCAGGATGCGCTTTTCGATCTGGTAACGCGCCGTCGCGTTGATCAGCCGGTAGGCGGGCACGCCGTCCTCGAACGGCTCGATGGCATGTGTGGCGTCACGCTTCTCCTCGGAAAACCAGCCGCCGGGACCGGTGACCAGCAGTCCCATGTCGCGCGTGCAGGCGCTGTCGAGGCCGGGATAGTAGACTTCATTGACGATGCCATGGCTGAGCGTGAACCAGACGCGGCTCGCCGTCGAAAGCGCGGCACCTACGCCGCTCTTGGCGCTTGACGTCCAGCGCGCCGGAATTCCGGGCGCGCCCATTCTTTTGGGTGCACTGGGGGGAAGGGTCGGCGGCGTCGCTGCCATGCATGGTCTCCTGGGCCCTTCCCTAGACCAGCAGGCGAAGGCTTTTCAATCATCGCACCTGAAGTTGATCGCCAAAGCGTAACCGATCGCAGTTGACAAGCGAGCTCATCTGCATTTGTCTGACAATAGATAAAAAACAGGCAGCCAACGCCAAAACCATCAGCAACAGTCGGCGGGGCCGACAATCCATGGGAGGATTATGACATGAAGAAACTGCTCGTCCTGAGCGCTCTGGCGGCGATGCTCGCCTCGGGCACGGCGCTTGCCGACACCAGCGGCAAGAAGATCGCCTTCTCCAACAATTACGCCGGCAATTCGTGGCGCCAGGCGATGCTCGACAGCTACGGCATCGTCACCAAGAAGGCGGTGGAGGACAAGATCGTCGGCGCCGCCGACATCTTCACCACCGCCGACAAGGAAGTGCCGACGCAGGCTGCCCAGGTGCAGAACCTGATCCTGCAGGGTTATGACGCCATCGTCATCAATGCCGCATCGCCGGATGCGCTGAACGGCGCCATCAAGCAGGCCTGCGATGCCGGCATCGTCGTCGTCTCCTTCGACGGGACGGTCACCGAACCTTGCGCCTACCGCGTCGTCGTCGACTTCAAGGACATGGGCAAGCAGGAAGTCGAGCAGATGGCCAAGTTCCAGCCCAAGGGCGGCAATTTGCTGGAAATCCGCGGCCTTGCCGGCACCTCGATCGACGATGCCATCCATGCCGGTATCTTGGAAGGCGTCGCCGCCCATCCCGAGTTCAAGATCGTCGGTTCGGTGACCGGCGACTGGGACCAGACGACGGCGCAGAAGGCGGTCGCGACGATCCTGCCTTCGTTGCCCGACATCGTCGGCATCGTCGACCAGGGCGGTGACGGTTATGGCGCGGCACAAGCCTTTGCCGCCGCAGGCAAGCCGCGTCCGACCATCATCATGGGCAACCGCCAGGACGAGCTGAAATGGTGGAAGGAGCAGAAGGACAAGGATGGCTACCAGACCTGGTCGGCCTCGATCGCGCCCGGCGTGTCGTCGCTGGCCTTCTGGGTGGCGCAGCAGGTGCTCGACGGCCGCACCGACATTCCGCATGACCTTTTGGTGCCGTATCTCGCCTTTACCCAGGACAATTTCGAGACCGAGCTGCCGAAAATCAAGGAGGGCGGCGTCGCCACCCACGAATACAGCCAGGAAGACGCAATCGCGGCGATCAAAGCCAATATCAAGTGATGCATTGCATTCATTGCCAGCGGCATGACCGACCGGATATCGTTGAGCATGCCTGAGGCCAATACGGACATCATCAGACTGGGCGGCGCCGAAAAACATTTCGGCGCCGCCCATTTGGACATCATCAGGCTGAACGGCGCCGAAAAACATTTCGGCGCCGTTCGGGCGCTTAACGGCGTCGACTTCCATGTTGTATCAGGCGAATGCGTCGGGCTGGTCGGCCACAACGGAGCCGGCAAATCGACGCTGATGCATATGGTGGCCGGTACGCTGCAGCCCGATGGCGGTGAGATCGCGGTGCGTGGCAATGCCGAAACCGACTACTCGGTGGCGCGCGCGCTGAAACTCGGCATACGCTGCGTGTTCCAGGAACTGTCGCTCTGCCCTAACCTCAGTATCGCGGAGAATACGCGCATCAACCATCCGGCGCTCACCGGCTTCGGCTGGCGACGCAAGGCGGCTGCTCTCATTGCCGCCAAGCTGGACGAAATCTTTCCGGATCACGGCATCTCGGCAGACGACATTGCCGGCGATCTCTCCATCGGCCGGCGGCAGATGGTCGAGGTGGCGCGCGCCTTCACGGTGACGCGCGATCCGCTCGACTTGGTCATTCTCGACGAGCCGACCTCTTCGCTGGACGCGCATACTGCGGGCCAGCTGCTTGCCTTCGTGCGCCGTTTCGTAGCCACCGGGGGCAGCTGCATCCTGATCTCGCATGTGCTGGGCGAGGTGCTGCAGAATGCCGACCGCATCGTGGTCATGCGCGACGGCAAGGTGGTCGCCACGGACGTTGCAAAAGCGTTCGACCGCGACCGGCTGGTGGCCACCATGGGCGGCGCGGAAGCGCGCGAGAAGATCGCGGCGGAGATCGCCGCCAGGCCGGCGGCGGGCCCGCTCAGGGTGCGGGCGCGGCCCGAGCGGCAGCAGGACGGCAAGGAGCTTGTCGCTCGCGCCGGCGAGATCATCGGGCTTGCCGGGCTTGCCGGCCATGGCCAGACCGACCTGTTGCTGGCGATCTTTGCCGCCGCGACGCGTAGAAGGCTTGATATCGAGGTGACCGCCCCGGTGGCGCTGGTGGCCGGAGACCGCCAATCGGACGGCATTTTCCCGCAATGGTCTATTGCCGAAAACATCGGCATCCGCTCGCTGGCGCGGCTGCGCAAAGGGTTGCTGATCTCGCCGCAGCGCGAGGCCGAGCTTGCTGAGTTTTGGAAGCAGAAGATCGGCATCCGCACGCCTGACATGACCAACAACATCTTCTCGCTGTCCGGCGGCAACCAGCAGAAGGCGCTGTTTGCCCGCGCACTGGGTTCCGATGCGCAGATCGTGCTGATGGACGATCCGATGCGCGGCGTGGACATCGGCACCAAGCTTGAGGTCTACGATCTCGTGCGCGAGGAGGCGGCCAAGGGCCGGACCTTCCTCTGGTACACCACCGAGACCGAAGAGCTCGACAATTGCGACCACATCCATGTCTTCAAGAACGGCCGCATCGTCGCCAATCTCACGCGCGACGAGCTGACGGAGGAAAAGATCATCCAGTCCTCATTCGGCGATGCGGCCTGAGATGACGGCAATCGCTCCCGGCCCGACGACCTCGCCGCGCAGCAGTGCCGCCCGCGCGCGCCTGTTGCGCAGCCTGTTGCCGGCGCTGTCGCTGGCGCTGGTGGTTATCGCCATCGCCTGGCTCAACCCACGCGCCATCAGCTATTTCGGCTTCAGCCTGATGCTCAACCTGGCGATCCCGATCGCGCTGGCGACGATCGCCCAGATGTTCGTCATCGCCGGCAATGAGCTCGATCTGTCGATCGGCACCTTTGTCGGCTTTGTCGGCTGCGTCACCGCGACCTGGCTGAAGGACGCGCCGCTGCTCGGCGTGGTCATCCTGCTCGGCGCCATCGGGGTCTATGCACTGCTGGGCGCATTGATCCATCTGCGCAATCTGCCGTCGATCGTGGTGACGCTGGGCATGAGCTTCGTCTGGCAGGGGCTTGCCATTCTGGTGCTGCCCAAGCCCGGTGGCAAGGCGCCGGACTGGCTCTTGTCGCTGATGGCCTTCAAGCCGCCCTTCATTCCGTTCCCTATCATCGCCGCGCTGGCGATCGCAGCGGTGGTGCATTTTGGGCTGATGCGCACCTCCTATGGCGTTATCCTGCGGGGATCCGGCGGCAATCCGGCGGCGCTCAGGCGCGCTGGCTGGTCGCTGCTGCGCACCAAGATCGTGCTGTTTGCGCTGACCGGCCTGTTCGGCGTTCTGTCCGGCATGGCGCTGATCGGCATCACCACCTCGGCCGACGCCAATATCGGCAATGGCTACACGCTGCTGGCGATCGCCGGCGTCATCCTCGGCGGCGGCGAGTTCGTCGGCGGCCGGGTATCGCCCATAGGGGCCGTGCTCGGCGCGCTGACACTGGCGCTGGCGGCATCGCCTCTGCTCACCTTCATGCACATCCCGCCGGATTGGCAGGTCGCGGCCAACGGCGCCATCCTGATCATCGTGCTGGCGGCCCGCGTCCTGATCAGCCGCAGGGAGAGGTAGCGATGACATTTGTGAAATCGCTTGTCGCCAAACCCTGGATATGGTCGTTCATCGGCGCGATGTTCGTCTGGCTGGCGACCATCGCTTTCACCGGCGGCTATGGCGGCGGCGGCATGGTCACGGCGGCACTTTCGCTTGCCGTGTTCACCGTCATCGTCGGCGTCGGCCAAATGTTCGTCATCACGCTCGGGCCAGGCAATGTCGACCTGTCGCTACCGGCCAATATCGGGCTCGCCAGTGCCGTCGCCATGAAGGTCATGGGCGGCAGCGATTCCATGATCGTGGTCGGGCTGCTCGCCGCGCTCGCCTGCGGCGCTGCCATCGGTGCCGTCAACTATCTCCTGATCTGGGCGCTGAGGATCCCGCCGATCATCGCCACTCTGTCGGCCAGCTTCATCATCCAGTCGATCGACATCAGCTATGGGCGTGGCCTGCAGATCAAGCCGCCGCCCGGCTTTGCCGATTTTGCCAACTGGCAAATCCTGGGCATTCCGGTGCTGGCGATCCTTACCGTATTGTTCACCATCGGTGCGGCCATCGCCTTGCAGCGCATGATCTATGGCCGCTCGGTGCTGGCGGTCGGCCAGAACATCCGCGCCGCGTGGCTCGCCGGCGTCAATGTCGGCCGCACCCGCTTCCTCACTTACACGCTGTCGGGCGCGCTCGGCGGCATGGACGGGGCGCTGCTCGCCGGCTATTTCCGCGGCGCCAATGTCGATATCGGCAACGAGTACCTGCTGGCCTCGATCGCCGTCGTCGTCATCGGCGGCACCTCGGTCGCCGGTGGCAAGGCCAATGTTCCCGGTGTCTGGGGCGCGGCGCTGTTCCTGGTGCTGCTTCTGACCATGCTCAACACGTTCGGCGTCAGCGCCGGCGTTCGGCTGTTGCTGACCGGGCTGATCATCGTCGGCGTCATCACCGTAGCCGGCGGCGAGAAAGCGCTGCGCTAAAAGGCGTGAGCCCGGCAGCAGTCCCGCCAAATTTGACCATGTGGACAAAAGTCCGCACCCGTTCCATAGTTCCGCGTCTGATTTCGGAACAGTCGGCTCGACACGGCTGTCAAACAGAGGGGCACTAGATGGAAAACCGGAAAAACAAATCGCAATCGACCGGCCTGTCGCGGCGCGACGTGCTGGAACTCGGCGCACTTGGCCTGGCCGCAGCCATGCTGCCGGGTGCAGCCCTCGCCAAGGACAAGAAGCTGAAGGTGGCGGCGATCTTCGCCACGCCGATCGAGGAGCCGTGGGACAACCAGATCCACGTCGCCCTGCAGAAGGCCGAGAAGGAACTCGGCATCGAATACAAATGGTCGGAAAAGGTGCAGACCGCCGATTTCAGCCGCGTCATGCGCGAATATGCGCAAGGCGGGTACCAGCTGGTGCTGGGCGACGCCTTCGCCGCCGAGCGTGAATCGCGCCGCACGGCAAAGCAGTTCCCGAAGACGGCATGGCTGTTCGGCTCGGGCGCCGGCCCGGCCGAGCCCAATTTCGGCGTCTTCGACAACTGGATCCACGAGCCGGCCTATCTGTCCGGCATGATCGCCGGCAAGATGTCGAAGTCGGGCACGATCGGCGCGGTGGCGGCCATGGGCATTCCGGAAGTGAACCGGCTGGTCAACGCCTTCTTTGCCGGCGCCAAGGAGGTCAATCCCAACATCAAGAAGAAGGTCGCCTTCATTGGCTCGTTCTTCGATCCGCCCAAGGCCAAGGAAGCGGCGGTCGCCCAGATCGATGCCGGCGTCGATGTCATCTATGCCGAGCGCTTCGGCGTCATCGAGGCGGCGGTGGACAAGAAGATCCTCGCCATCTCCAACATGTCCGACCAGTCGAGCCTCGGCCCCGACACGGTCATAACCGGGCCGGTCTGGGACATGTATCCGACGGTCGAGCAGGCGATCAAGCTGGTCAAGGCCGGTGTCTTCACCGCGCAGGATTATGGCGATTTCTCGCGCATGGCCAAGGGCGGGTCGTTCCTGGCGCCCTACCATAAATTCGACAAGACGCTGCCGGCGGATGTGAAGGATCTGGTCGAGAAGAAGAAGGCCGAGATCCTGGAAGGCAATTTCCGGGTGGATGTGGACGAGAACACGCCGGTTTCGGATTAGCTCGGCGTACCCTCCCCCTTGAGGGGAGGGTGGCCCGCAGGGCCGGGTGGGGTCCTCCGCGAAGTGCTCCATCCTGCTAAGTCATGGGTTGAGGCAGTTGAGGTGACCCCACCCGCCTCGCTTCGCTCGGCACCCTCCCCTCGAGGGGGAGGGGTATCTCCGCAGGAGCATCCTTGTCCGCCCCTCTCATCGAAATGCGCGGCATCACCAAGAGCTTCGGCGCCGTCAAGGCGAATGAGGCTGTCGATCTAAGCGTCGCCCCAGGTGAGATCCTCGGCCTGCTGGGCGAAAACGGCGCCGGCAAGACGACGCTGATGAATGTGCTGTTCGGCGCCTATGCGCCGGATGCCGGCGAAATTCTTATCCAGGGCAAGACCGTGCGGATCACCAGTTCGGCCGATGCGCTGGCCGCCGGCATCGGCATGGTGCACCAGCATTTTCATTTGGCGCCAAGGCTGACGGTCCTGGAAAACCTTCTGATTGGCATTCCCGGCAAATCCGGCCGCATCGACCGCGCCGGCGGACTTGCCCGGTTGTCCGACATCAGCCGTCGGCATGGGCTGACGCTGGACCCCAACCTGCCTGTCTCCGCGCTGTCGGTCGGCGAGCAGCAGCGGCTCGAAATCGTCAAGGCGCTGTTTCGCGGCGCCAGCCTGTTAATCCTCGACGAGCCGACGGCGGTGTTGGCGCCGGGCGAGGTCGACGGGCTGTTTTCGGCGCTGCGCTCGATGGCGGCGCAGGGGCTCGGAATCATCTTCATCTCGCATAAATTGAACGAGGTGCGGGCGCTCACCCATCGCTGCACCGTATTGCGGCACGGCCGCGTCGCCGGCCGTGTCGACGATCCGGCGAACACGACATCGGCAGAAATGGCGCAGCTGATGTGCGGCCATGAGATCGTGCCGCCGGCAAGAGGACCTTCGACCCCAGGCGCGGCGGTGCTGACGCTCGACGGTATTTCCACCTCACGGCATTCGGGGACGCCGCTGCGCGATGTATCGCTTGCCGTTCGCGCCGGCGAAATCCTCGGCATTGCCGGGGTCTCCGGCAATGGCCAGCGGGCGCTGGCCGAGGTGATTTCCGGCACGCGCGCGCCCGACGCCGGCGCGATGACGATAGCCGGCAAACCTGTTACGCGGTTCTCGCCGCGCGAGGTGCAGGCGCTCGGCCTTGGCCGCATCCCGGAAGACCGTATGACGACCGGGCTGGTCACCAATCTGCCGCTCGCCGATTCCATGGTGTTGCCGCGCATTGGTACTGCGGCTTTCAGCAGCCGGGGCCTGCTCAAGCCAGATGCGATCCGCGCCTTCGCCGAAGAACAGATCAAGGCCTATGACATTAGGTGCCCCGGGCCGATGACCCGCGCCGGCGCGCTGTCGGGCGGCAATCTGCAGAAGGCGCTGCTGGCGCGCGAACTGGCTTTCGACCCGAAGGTGCTGATCGTCTCGCAGCCGACGCGCGGCCTCGACATCGGTGCCGCCCGCTTCATCCACGAAAAATTCCTCGACATGCGTGCCAAGGGCTGCGGGATCATCGTCATCGGCGAGGATCTCGAAGAGCTGCTGGTGCTCTGCGACCGCATCGCGGTGATGTATGAGGGCCGCATCGCCGGCACGCTGGACAGCGCCGATGCGACCATCGCGCGGCTTGGGCTGCTGATGACCCGGGCGGAGGGCAGAGCCTAGATGGACTTTCTCACTCGGTTCCTCGCAGAAACCTCAAATAATACTGCCCGCTTTTGGCTGACTTTAAGCGTCAGCGCTGCCCCTCACCTGCCTGCCGGCATCCTCTCCCCGTATAGAGACGGGGAGAGGGGCTCTCACCCATGGTTTCGCCAATCACCACAGCTGCAAGAGGGGAGTTGCATAGGGCCCGGATCCCTTCTCCCCGTGTCTATACGGGGAGAAGGTGCCGGCAGGCGGATGAAGGGCGGCGCGACCGTCTGGGCGGCGGAGGGGCATAGCTGATGTTCCGCCTCGAAGCCCGCAGTTCCACCCCCGCCTGGTTCAATCTCGCTTTGCCGCTGCTGGCCATCGGCGCAGCGCTGGTCCTGTGCAGCGGCCTCATCGCGCTGGCCGGCGCCGGCGTGCTTGAGGCCTATGGCGTGATGCTGTCGGCCTCGTTCGGCGACAGCTATGCCATCACCGAAACGCTGGTGCGCGCCGCCCCGATGATCTTCACCGGGCTGGCTGTGGCCGTCGCCTTCCGGGCCAAATTCTGGAACATCGGCGCCGAGGGCCAATTGCTGGCCGGCGCCGTGGCCAGCTGCTTCGTCGGCGCCATCCCAATGCCGGGCGCGCTGGCGATCCTGTCGATGGCGCTGGCGGGGGCTGCTGCCGGTGCCGCGGTAGCGCTGGTGCCCGCGACGCTCAGGGTCAAATTCAAGGTGGATGACGTCGTCAGCTCGCTGCTGCTCAACTCGGTCATCTACTATGCGCTGATGGCGCTGATCGAGGGGCCGTGGAAGGACTCGTTCAGTGGCTATCCGATCTCGCCGCCGATCGAGGATTCGGCGAATTTCCCGGTGCTGCTCGAAGGCACAAGGCTGCATCTGGGTGTCATCGCCGCGTTGATCGCAGCACCGTTGATCTGGTTCCTGATCGTGCGGACCACGCTCGGCTTCCGGATCAGGGTCACCGGCGAAAGCCCGGAAGCCGCCCGCTATGGCGGCATCCACGTCGAGCGGGTGCTGATCTCGACGGCGCTGCTGTCGGGCGCGCTGGCCGGGCTTGCCGGCGTCGGCGAGGTCGGCGGCGTGCATTTCCAGGTGATGAGCGACATTTCGCCGGGCTATGGCTATTCCGGCATCGTCGTTGCCATGCTGGCCAGGCTCAATCCGCTCGGCGTCGTACCGGCGGCGATCTTCCTGGCCGCCGTGATGACCGGCGCCGAAGCGATGTCGCGCGCCACCGGCGTGCCGGCGTTCCTCAGCGATGTCATCCAGGGCACGGCGCTGCTCGCCATGCTGGTGGCGCTGCTGTTCACGGCCTATCGCATCCGCCGCGTCGGCGCCTTATGAGCGCGGTGTTCGAACAGATCTTTCAGGTCGGCTTCCTCGCCGCCATTATCCGCATCGCCACGCCGCTGGCATTTGCCACGCTGGGCGAGATGTTCTCCGAGCGGGCCGGCGTGCTCAATCTCGGTATCGAAGGCATCATGCTGCTCTGCGCGATGACCGGCTTCACCGCCGCCAGCCTCAGCGGCAGCCTGTGGCTCGGCGTGCTGGCCGCGGTGTTGACCGGCATGGCGATGAGCGCGCTGCATGCGCTGTTCACGGTGGCGCTCGGCCTCAGCCAGCATGTCTGCGGCATCGGCGTTACTTTGTTCTCGTCCGGCCTTGCCTATTTCCTCTACCGTCTGACCTTCGGCCAGCAATCGGTGCCGCCCAGCATCAAGGGTTTTCAGACGGTGCCGATCCCGCTGCTGTCGGATATTCCGGTTCTGGGGTCAGCGGTTTTCAACCAGTTTGCGCTGGTCTACTTGGCAATCATTGCCATCCCGCTCGCTGCTTTCGTGCTCTACCGCACGCCTTGGGGGCTGTCGGTGCGGATGGTCGGCGAGAACCCGCGCGCCGCTGATTCCGCTGGGGTCAGCATCATCGCCACGCGCTTCCAGGCGGTCATCCTCGGCGGTGCGCTGATGGGGCTTGCGGGCGCCTTCCTCACCATGGCACAGTTCAACGCCTTCACCTTTGGTGTGGTGTCGGGCCGTGGCTGGGTGGCGATCGCGCTGGTCGTGTTCGGCCGCTGGGACCCGTGGCGCTCTGCGGGCGCGGCGCTGCTGTTCGCCTTCGTCGATGCGCTACAATTGCGCATGCAGGCGAGCGGCCTCGGGCATATTCCCTATGAGGCGTTCTTGATGCTGCCCTTCATTTTCACCATCGTCGCGATGGCCGTGATGTCACGCAACGCGGTTGCGCCGTCGGCGCTGCTGAAGCCGTTTCGACGAGAAGAGCGGTAAGGCGAGTAGGACTTGGCGCCCTTCCTCTCCCTCCGGGGGAAGAGGTGGCGCTGCGAAGCAGCGACGGAGCGGGGAACCACCTCGCCACTGTTGCCAACGGGTGCGCATGAATCTTCCTTGCGCCAAGGGTCGACCCCCACTCCGTCGAGTTGCGCTCGACACCTCTCCCCCGATCGACGGGGGAGAGGAAGGGCGCCAAGCCTGGGATACTCACATCGCCGTAAAACCATTATCGACAAACAGATGCGTGCCATTGACGAAGCTGGACTCATCGCTGGCGAGGTACAGCGCTGCCTTGGCCACTTCCTCCGGCTCACCGATGCGGCCCTGCTGTGCGGCCAATGCGGCGTCCGACACGTCGACGCCGAGCTTGCCGAGATCGGCGACCTCGCGCAGGCCGTGCGGCGTGCGGATGAAGCCGGGACAGACGGCGTTGCAGCGTATGTTGCGGTCGCGGAATTCGACTGCGATGGCGCGCGCGAACATGTGGCAGGCGCCCTTGGTGGTGTCGTAGAGCACCTCCATGGGTGTGGCCGCCACAGCCGAGATCGACGAGGTGCAGACGATCGAACCGCCACCGGCAGCGATCATGCCCGGCAACACGGCGCGCGTCATCAGGAACATCGAGCGGACATTGACCGCATGCAGCCAGTCCCATTCCTGCACTGTCGTCTCCAGGAACGGCTTTATCACGATGGTGCCGGCATGGTTGAACAACACCGTGGCCGGGCCGAGCCTGGCAGTCGCCGCCTTCACTGCGGCCTCGACCTGCGCCTCGTCCGAGACGTCGGCCACCCAGTGTTCGGCGATATGTCCCCGCGCGCGTATCGCCGCCGCAGTGGCTGCCGCCGCCTCGCCATTGCGGTCGATGATCGCCACCTTGGCGCCTTCGGCGGCGAACAATTCCGAGGCCGCTCCGCCCATTCCGGTCGCGCCGCCCGAGATGATTGCAATCTTGCCGGCTAGTCTTGTACCCATGTTCTGTTCCCGTTCCCGATCGAAATGATCCGCATTTATGCCGGAATGGCGATGCTATCGCCTATGCAGACGTCGGCCAAGCTTGTCGCTCGCTTGTCGCCAGCAGGGGTCCCCCAGCAATCCAAAACCAAATAATAAGGCATACTGAGAAAATCGTTCTACATATCGCCAAAAAATAGCACTCGACAAAGTCTACTGATTTTATAGATTAATCCGCAAGACGGAGGTCGATATGTCCTATATCCAGAACGCCGAGACGGACCGCACCAGCCAGAGGCTGGCCAATAGCCAGGCTTTCCGCCCGGCCTATGCCGGCGCCTTCGCCTATCTCGTCTTTGCCCTTGCGTTCGTGTTCACCGGGGCAGTCGTGCTCGGCTTGATTCCCTGACCCGTTCAGGCCGAAGGGTGGCGACCTATCGCTTTCAGTGAGTGACCGGAGTTGATGAACCGAATGCGGATGCGCTTTGGCGCTGACCGCTTGTTTTTACGCATGTCGTCGTCTCAAAAACCGGGGCCACTTTTGGGCGACATACATCCAACGTGATGGAGGAGATGGCAATGCCGATCGAGTTCACGCATGTTCCCGGTAAAACGCATGCCGCCGACGCCGGTTCGGCCGTTCCGTTCTTCTATGATTTCGTCGAGACGGCGACAAAGCTGTCGCTGATCGAGGATTCCGGCTTCCAGAACATCGTCGTCGACGACCCGGCCGGGCTGTTGACCAATATGGACATCGCCGCCCAGGCGCTGGACCGCACCTCGTCGCTGGAAGTGGTGCTGACGCACTGGGCCGGCGTGATCGCGCCTGCGGTTGCGGCGCGGCAACTGGCGGCGCTCGACGCCAGGAGCGGCGGCCGGCTGGCGCTGAGGATGCTGAGCGAGCCGCTGGATGACGACGATGCCGAGACGCGTCCGGTCGGCCACACCGTGGTCTGGCAGCGCATCGACGAATATCTGGTGCTGCTGAAGCGGCTGTGGTCGAACGACCGGCCCTTCGACCATGAAGGTGCATTCTACAGCATCAAGGGTGGCTATGTGCCGCGCAAGGGGCCGCATGGCGTCGACGTGATCATCCGCATGGGTGGCCAGTCCGGCACCGCGCTCAAGGTCGCCGGCCGCCATGCCGACGTGTTTGAACTCACGGCTGGTTCGCTCGACGAGATCCGCCAGCTGATGGAACGGGCGCGCAGCGCCGCCGCCGAGCATGGCCGCGCCGGCAAGCTGCGTTTTGCGCTTCCGGTCCGGGTCCGCTCGGAGGGTGGCGCCTCTACCGTCGGCCACAAGGCGGTCGAACTTTCCGGACCACCGGCGCAGATCGCCCTGTCGCTGCTGCCCTATGCGGCGCTGGGCATCAGCGAGTTCATGATCGTCGGTGTCGACCGGCCGCGCGAGATCGCCAGCGTCGGCCGCGAGACGATCGCGCTCTTGCGCAACTCGCTGGCACGCCGGGAGGCGGAGGTGCCGCAGCCCGGCGCGTTTGCCTCGCGGGGCGGGTCGGATATTCACGCAGCTGGGTAGCGAGATCGCGATCGGGAACGCCGGCGGGGACAGCACCCCCCTCTGTCCTGCCGGACATCTCCCCCTCAAAGGGGAAGATTGGCAGCTTGAGCGCCGGCTCTCAACGTTGGTAATTGGCGAAAGCCGACGTGATGTCTGATCGCCCTCCTTGCGGGGGATGCCCGGCAGGGCAGAGGGGTGCTGTCCCGCCAGCGTCTAATCACCACTCAGCACTGCCAGCGCCTCCAGCACCGCGCCAGATTCCGTCAGCGTACCAAATACCCCGTCCTCCACCGTCACCATATGCAGCGCCGCGTCATGCGCGTATTGGTCGCCACTGGCGCAGGCATCGGCGATGGTCAGGCACTGGAAATTGCGGTCGCAGGCCTCGCGCAGCGTCGTGTGCACGCAGACATCGGTCGTGCAGCCGGAAAAGATCAGATGGGTGATGCCGCGTGCGCGCAGCACAAGCTCCAGATCCGTATAGGTGAAGGCGCTGTTGCAGGTCTTGTCGACGATGATGTCGTGCGGCGCGACGTCGATCTCGGCGACGATCTGAAAGCCCGGGCCGGAGCGCAGCAGCACGTCGGTGCCTTCGAGACCCGCCCGCTTGCGGCGCCATCTCTCGTACGGCGTCATGTCGGCCATGTCGCCGCGATATCCCTGCCTGGTGTAAATGATGGTGAGGCCGGCCGCACGTGCCGCTGATATCAGTCGGTTAACTGTCGGCAGGATGGCGCGCAGCGGCGCGGGGTCATAACCCTTCCTGGCGAAATAGCCGGTCGGCGAAAGGAAATCCTCCTGCAGGTCGATGACCAGCAGCGCGGTGTTTGCTGGCACCAGCCGGCCGTCATAGGGGAAATCGAACGGTATCGCCTTGATCATCGCAGCCTGCCTCAATTGCTGCCCGGTATCGTGGCCCAGCAACCCTGCGGCCGTCCATCCCTCAGTGCGACGACACCAGGTAGACCGATGCCAGGACGATGTGCCGTTGAGACATCGCGCCCACAATCGTTGGCCAAAAAAGCCATCTTGTTTGTTGACTACTAAACTCATGTTTTATAGTCAAGCAGGGGCACTCGGCCGCCTGAATTGTTTCCAGCGGCTGTGCCGCGTTTGAGAGAAGCCAGAATCCGTGGCTGGAGTTTTCGGGGTCGAGATCGGGGTGTTCCCGCATCCCGTCACCGACCAGCCGATCGGTACGTGCAATGACGAAGCGAGGACGAAGCGTGTCCAGAAATGGTTTGTTGGCGGCGCTGGCCGCGGTCATGCTGTCGGCCGGCAGCGCTGCTGCGCAAGAGCAGCCAAACACGCAGCCCAGGGTGACGACGGTGCCCGCTGCAGCTCCCCAGTCGGCGCGAACCGTAGTCGAACAGCCCGCACCGGCTGCGCCTGTCGCGCCGGCTTCGCCAGCTGCCGGGCAGGCGGCGCCGACCGCGCTACGGCCGGCAACCCAGCCCGGTGCATCCGCGCAGGCCGAGCCTTCGGCAATATCGCTGACGCTGCCGCACGATCTGTCGCCCTGGGGCATGTTCATGGCCGCCGACATCATCGTCAAGGCGGTGATGATCGGGTTGGCCTTCGCCTCGCTCGTCACCTGGACGGTGTGGCTGGCCAAATCGCTGGAGATTCTCTTCGGCAAGCTCGGCGCCCGTCGCGCTGCGCGCGCCATCGGCAATGCCGCCACGCTGCGCCAGGCCGGGCGCGCGCTTGGCAACAGTGGCGGCCCCGGTGCGCTTTTGGTGCGGGCGGCCGAGGAAGAGACTGCCCTTTCGGCCGGTGCGCTCGGCCATGTCACCGGCGACGGGCTGAAGGAACGCGTGACGTCGCGCCTGTCGCGCATCGAAGCGGCGGCGGCGCGGCGCATGTCGCGCGGCACCGGCGTGCTGGCGACGATCGGCTCGACGGCGCCCTTCGTGGGCTTGTTCGGCACCGTCTGGGGCATCATGAACGCCTTCATCGGCATCTCGCAGGCGCAGACCACCAACCTCGCGGTCGTCGCGCCCGGCATCGCCGAGGCGCTGCTCGCCACGGCGATGGGCCTGGTCGCGGCCATTCCCGCCGTGGTCATCTACAACGTCTTTGCGCGGTCGATAGCCGGCTACCGGCAGCTCCTTGCCGATGCCTCGGCCGGGGTCGAACGGCTGGTCAGCCGCGATCTCGATTTCCGCACGGTGCCGCAGGCGCCCGCGCTGGCGGCGGAGTGATGGGCCATGGCGGCTAGAATTCGCGAGACTATCGACGGCGATCTCGAGGAAAGCTACGAGATCAACGTGACGCCGTTCATCGACGTCATCCTGGTGCTGCTGATCATCTTCATGGTCGCTGCCCCGTTGGCGACAGTCGACGTCAATGTCGATCTGCCGGGTTCGACCGCGACACCGGCGCCGCGGCCGGAAACGCCGCTGTTCCTGACGCTGAAGGACGATCTGACGCTGGCGATCGGCAATGACAGCGTGCCGCGCCAGGCTTTTGCCTCCGTGCTCGACGGCAGAACCAAGGGCGACAAGCAGACCCGCATCTTCCTGCGTGCCGACAAGGCGGTCGGCTATGGCGAGTTGATGGAGGTGATGAACCTGCTGCGCGGCGCCGGTTATCTGAAGATCGCGCTGGTCGGGCTGGAGAGGGTGCCAGCGGACGCATCCCCGCCGCACCCGGGCGCCGCCCCATGACGCAACTGGCCGCGGCCGTTCCCACCGCCGACCCGCCGGGCGCCGGCGCGCGCGAGATCGGTTTGTGGGCGGCTGCGGCCATTGTCATTGTCGGCGCGCATGTCGCGATCGCCTATGCCGTGCAGAGCTTCAGCCTAGCCAACATGGCCGATGGCGGCCCGCCGGCTGTGGCTATCGAGCTGTCGCCGATGATGGTGGCGCCGGCGGTGCGGGTGGACTCAGCGGCCGACGTGGTGACGCCCGAGCCGCCGAACCAGATCGAGGAGGCGGTTGCCGAACTCAAGCCGGTCGTGGAGCCCGAGCCCGGTCAGCCGGAGCCGGTCACCGAGAAGACGGAAGCGGTTCAACCCGCCGCTCCGATCGAGACGGCAGCGGTCGAGCAGCCCGATCAATCGCCGCCGCTGGATGAGGTGGTGCCCGACATCGTCCCGACCATAGCGCCGGATGTGGTCATTCCGCTGCAGACCAGGCCGGTGGAGACCAAGCCGACGGAGGACAAGCCGGTGGAGGACAAGCCGATCGAGAAGGCGAAGAAGGCTGCCGAAAAACCCAAGCCGAAAGCAAAGAAAGAGAAGAAGGAAAAGGCCGCGCCGGCGAAAGCGGTCGTGACCGCCAGTGTCGATCAAAAGGCAGCGGCGAAGGCGTCGGCGCCGAAGGCTTCGCAATCGAGTGGATCATCAGTCAATGCAAGCAAATGGAACTCCCAGCTGATCGGATGGATCAATCGGCACAAGCGCTACCCGAGCGCGGCAAGGTCTCGGCGCGCCGTGGGTACCGCAAATGTGACCTTCGTCGTCAGCGCTTCGGGCAAGGTGACCTCCGTCCGGCTGACACGATCTTCGGGGGACGCCGATCTCGATCGCGCCGCGCTCGGCATTCTGCAGGGTGCGACGGTGCCCGCGCCACCGCCTGAGAAGGCCGGTACGGCTGTCGTGGCGCCTTTGATGTTCACGCTGCGGAACTAGAAGCAGCCGGACAAGGCCGATCCCATGACCACGTACTTTCCCGCTTGACTGACCCGCCGGACCGAATACGCTAGCGCAAAATACCGGCCTTGGTCGCCGGGCGGCAAATATGCCTCGCATGCCTCGCCCTCCGGCGCTGGCTGCGGGGCATTGTCATTTCTGAGGATCGGTTTGAAACGGCGTATCGAGATCGGCATCCTGTATTCCCGCTCGGGCAGCTACCAGCTGGTCTCCGATGCGTGCCGGATGGGCGCCATGCGCGCCATCGCCGACATCAATGCCGATCGGAGCTATGGCATCGAAGTGGTTCCGGTCGAGCGCGATCCGCAAAGTAATGCCGATCGCTACGCGACTTTGTGCGAGGACATTTTCAGGACCAGCAGCGCGCGCCATGTCGTCGGTTGCGTCACCTCGTGGAGCCGCAAGGAAACCATCCCAGTGCTGGAGAAGGCCGGCGGCATGCTCTGGTATGCCTGCCCCTATGAAGGGTTCGAGGCCAACGAGCATGTCGTCTACATGCACGCCTGCCCCAACCAGCATCTGGTTCCGCTGATGGCGCATGTCGTGCCGCGTTTCGGCGCCAACGGCTTCCTGCTCGGCTCGAACTACATTTGGGGCTGGGAGATGAACCGCGTGGCGCGCGACCTGATCGCGGATGCCGGCGGCAAAGTGCTGGGCGAGCGCTATCTGCGCATCGGCGAGACCGACGTGTCGCGGCTGATCGCCGAGGTCCGGGCGACGCGGCCGAGCTTCATCCTCAACAATCTGATCGGCACCTCATCCTACGCCTTCCTGGCGGCTTACCGCGAGCTGGGCGATGAGGATGCGGCATTCAGGCCGGAAAACTGCCCCGTCATCTCCTGCAACCTCACCGAAGGCGAGTTGCCGGCGATCGGCGAGACAGGGAAAGGGCATCTGTCGGTCGGGCCCTATTTCGCGCCCCGGCCGGCTGCCTTCGCTTCGTCCTTCGAGGCCTCCGCCTATGCCTCGGTGCAGGTGATGGCCGACGTGCTGTCGCGCGACACTGATGCCGGCCCGGCGGAATTTTCCAAAGCCTTCGCCGAGCGACGCTTCTCCACCCGGCTCGGGCCGATCGCCATCGACGCCCACTCCCAGCACGCGACGCTGCCGGTGATCATCGGCCGGATCGCCGATGGCTTCTTCGAGGTCGTCAGCCAGGAGGATGAGGTCGCGCCGGATCCCTATCTGTCGCGCTACGACCCCGCCAAGACATTCGGCCGTCCGCGCCTGAGGGTGGTGTCATGACCCGGACGCGCATCCCCAATCTCGGCGGCGCGCGGGCTTTCATCCTGCATCGCCCGCATCCGACGGTGCAGGCCATCACCAGGCAATTGTCGGCCATCGGCCTGGCTACGATCGACTGCTGGCCGGAATTGCCGCCGGAAGCTCTCGCCGCCGATTTCGTTTTCTTCGATGCCGATCTCGGCTTTGACGAGCAATTCCCGTGGAAGCCGGGCGAGGCGCCGATGCCGCTGGTGGCGCTGATCGGTTCCGAGGCGCCGGGGCGTATCGAATGGGCGCTGTCGCACAAGGCCGATGCGCAGCTGCTGAAGCCGGTCGGCAATGCCGGTGTGTACAGCGCATTGCTGATCGCAAGGCAGAGCTTCGAGGCACGCAAGCATTTAGCCGGCGAGATAGCGTCGCTGCGCCAGCGCGTCGCCGAGCGCCAGACCATTGTGCGCGCGGTGACGGCGCTGTCGAAAGGCAGCGATGACGAGCGTGCCTATGCACAACTGCGATCGCTGGCGATGAGCTGGCAGATCAGCGTCGAGGATGCCGCGCGCAGGATCGTGGCAATGACGGATGAGGAAGGCGGCGATGACCAGTCCCATCGCGCCTGATCTCCCGGTACGCATGCCGGCAAAACCGCGCGCCGGCGTCTGGCGTCGGCTGGTCAAACGCCGCCTGGCGCTGCTCGGGCTGGTCATCGTCGCCATTGTTGTCGCCGGCGCTGTGCTGGCGCCCCGGCTGACCGGCTACGATCCCAACGAGCAGATGTTCGACGGCCTGACCATCGAGGGCTCGCCGCTGCCGCCCAGCGCCCAGTATTGGCTCGGCACCGACCTGCTCGGACGTGACCTCTTGACCCGCATCCTCTACGGCGCCCGCACCTCGCTGATCATCGGCATCGTCGCCAATGGCGTGGCGCTCTTGATCGGCACTTTGGTGGGCGTCACCGCAGGCTATTTCCGCGGCTGGATCGGCAGTGCGCTGATGCGCTTCACCGATCTGATGATGGCGTTCCCGGCGCTGCTGCTCGCCATCTGCCTGGCGGCAGTGTTTCAGCCGAGTCTGTGGATCGTCGCCATGGTCATCGCGCTGGTCAACTGGGTGCAGACGGCGCGTGTCATCTACACCGAGACCTCATCGCTGGCCGAGCGCGAGTTCATCGATGCCGAGCGCAGCATCGGGGCGAGTGCGCCGCGCATCCTATTTCGCCACATCCTGCCGCATCTGCTGCCGACCATCATCGTCTGGGGCACGCTCGGCATCTCGACCACGGTTCTGCTCGAGGCGACGCTTTCCTTCCTCGGCATCGGTGTGCAGCCGCCGACCGCGTCGTGGGGCAACATCATTTTCGAGAACCAGACCTATTTCCAGGCCGCGCCCTGGCTGGTGTTCTTCCCCGGCGCCGCAATCCTCGCGTTGGCGCTGGCCTTCAATCTGATCGGCGACGCGTTGCGCGACATCCTCGATCCGACGCAAAGGGGCCGGGAATAATGGGGGGCCGGTCATGATCGCCTATCTCGGCCGCCGGCTGATCCAGTCGCTGCTCATCCTGCTTGGCGTCTCGCTGATCACTTTTGCGCTGCTCTACCTCTTGCCGGCCGACCCGGTGCGGCAGATCGCCGGCCGCAGTGCCACGCCGCAGACGGTGGAAAACATCCGCCAGCAACTCGGCCTCGACCAGCCTTTCGTGGTCCAGTACTGGCACTATCTGACGAAGCTACTCAGCGGCGATCTCGGCCGCTCCTACATCCAGCGCTCGGAGGTCACCGAACTCATCGTCTCGCGGCTGCCGGCCAGCCTGCTTTTGATGGTCGGCGCCATCCTTTGCGAATTGCTGATCGGGCTCTCGATGGGCCTGATCGCGGCCGTCAAGCGCGGCACCGCCACCGACCAGACGCTGATGGTCGCCTCCTTCGTCGGCGTCTCGGCGCCGCAATTCGTGGTTGGCCTGTTGCTGCTCTACGTCTTTGCCGTGCGGCTAAGCTGGTTTCCGATCGGCGGCTACGGCACATGGCGCCATCTGGTGCTGCCGTCGTTGACCATGGGCGTACTCGGCGCCGGCTGGTATGCGCGCATGATGCGCTCGTCGATGATAGACGTCCTGCGCCAGGATTATGTCCGCACGGCGCGGGCCAAGGGCCTGGCGCGCAGCGCCATCATATTCCGCCACGCACTGCCGAATGCCATCCTGCCGGTCATCGCCATGATCGGCATCGACATCGGCATCTTCATGGGCGGCATCGTCGTCGTCGAAAGCGTGTTCGGCTGGCCCGGCATCGGTCAGCTGGCGTGGCAGGCGATCCAGCGCGTCGACATTCCGATCATCATGGGCGTCACGCTGGTGTCGGCCTTCGCCATCGTGCTCGGCAATCTGCTCGCCGACATCATCGCGCCGTTCATCGATCCCCGCATCAAGCTCAGATGAAAATGAAACAGAGAAAGGGAACACAACAATGAAAAAGTTTCTCGCATCCACAGTCGCGGCATCCGCCTTGGCCCTCATGCTCGGCATGACAAGCGTCCGCGCCGAAGACACGGTCGATCCCAACGCCAAGCAAGGCGGCGCCATCACCATCACCTACAAGGACGATGTTGCGACCCTCGATCCGGCGATCGGCTATGACTGGCAGAACTGGTCGATGATCAAGAGCCTGTTCGATGGGCTGATGGATTACGAGCCGGGCACCACCAATTTGAAGCCCGACCTCGCCGAAAGCTACGAGATTTCGCCCGACGGCCAGACCTTCACCTTCAAGCTGCGCCATGGCGTGAAATTCCACAATGGCCGCGAGATGACGGCCGACGACGTGAAATATTCGCTTGACCGCGTCACCAATCCGAAGACGCAGAGCCCCGGCGCTGGCTTCTTCGGCTCGATCAAGGGCTATGACGATGTCGCCGCCGGCAAGGCCGAAGGCCTTTCCGGCGTCACCGTCGTCGATCCCTACACGGTGAAGTTCGAGCTGACCCGGCCCGACGCCACCTTCCTGCATGTCATGGCCATCAATTTCGCCCATGTCGTGCCGAAGGAAGAGGTCGAGAAATATGGCGCCGATTTCGGCAAGCATCCGGTGGGCACCGGCGCCTTCAAGCTCGCCGAGTGGACACTCGGCCAACGCATCGTCTTCGAGCGCAATGCGGATTACTGGCACAAGGGCCTGCCGCATCTCGACAAGATCACCTTCGAGATCGGCCAGGAACCGATCGTGGCGCTGCTGCGCTTGCAGAAGGGCGAGATCGATGTTCCCGGCGACGGCATTCCGCCGGCCAAGTTCCAGGAGGTGATGGCCGATCCCGAGCAGAAGGCGCGTGTCGTCGAAGGCGGTCAGCTGCACACCGGCTACGTCACCATGAACACCACCATGGCGCCGTTCGACAATGTTAAGGTGCGTCAGGCCGTCAACATGGCGCTCAACAAGGCGCGCATCATCCAGATCATCAACGGCCGCGCCGTGCCGGCCAACCAGCCGCTGCCGCCGTCGATGCCGGGCTACGACAAGGAATACAAAGGTTATCCCTATGACGTAGCCAAGGCCAAGGCGCTGCTGGCCGAGGCCGGTCATCCCGATGGTTTCGACACGCAGCTGTTCGCCATGAACACCGATCCCAACCCGCGCATTGCCCAGGCGATCCAGCAGGACCTGGCGGCCATCGGCATCAAGGCCAGCATCCAGTCGCTGGCGCAGGCCAATGTCATCGCCGCCGGCGGTGACAAGGCCGGCGCGCCGATGATCTGGTCGGGCGGCATGGCCTGGATCGCCGACTTCCCCGATCCGTCGAATTTCTACGGCCCGATCCTCGGCTGCGCCGGCGCGGTGCCGGGCGGCTGGAACTGGTCGTGGTACTGCAATAAGGACCTCGACGCCAAGGCGGCCGAGGCGGATTCTGTGGTCGACCCGGCAAAGGCCGGCGAACGCGACAAGATGTGGAGCGCCATCTACGACAAGGTGATGGAAGACGCGCCCTGGGCGCCGGTCTTCAACGAACAGCGCTTCACCATGAAATCCGCCCGAATGGGCGGCGCCGACAACCTCTATGTCGACCCGGTCCATATCCCGATCAACTATGACAATGTGTACGTAAAAGATGTGCAATAGCTGCGACTACACCATCCATGGGCGCCATCACCATTTCGGCTGGGACAATTCCTTTATCCCGGCCGAGCGGGTGGCGCCCGGCGCGACCATCGAGTTCCAGTGCCTCGATGCCGCCGGCGGCCAGCTGAACGCCGACAGCACGGTCGCCGAAATCGTCAAGCTCGACTTCGCCGGGGTCAACCCGGTGACCGGGCCGATCTTCGTCGAGGGCGCCGAGCCGGGTGACGCGCTCAAGGTGACGATCGAGATGTTCAAACCGTCCGGCTTCGGTTGGACGGCGAACATTCCCGGTTTCGGCCTGCTCGCCGACGACTTCACGGAACCGGCGCTGAACATCTGGAAATACGATGCAGCCGCGCTCGAACCGGCGCTGTTCGGGAAAAACGCGCGCGTGCCACTGAAGCCGTTCGCCGGCACCATCGGCAATGCGCCGGCTGAGATGGGGCTTCACTCGGTGGTGCCGCCACGGCGGGTCGGCGGCAATCTCGACATCCGCGATCTCGCTGCCGGCACGACGCTCTATCTGCCGGTTGAGGTGGCCGGCGCGCTGTTCTCGGTCGGCGATACGCACGCCGCACAAGGCGATGGCGAGGTCTGCGGCACGGCGATCGAGAGCCCGATGGACGTCGTGCTCAAGCTCGACCTTGTCAAGGACGCCAGGCTGAAGACGCCGCGCTTCACCACGCCGGGCCCGGTGACGCGCCATCTCGACGCCAAGGGTTACGAGGTGACGACGGGGATTGGGCCGGATCTGATGGCGGGCGCGAAGGAGGCGGTGGCGCAGATGGTCGATCTGCTCGCTGGGCGTTACCAGATCGATCCGGTCGAGGCCTATATGCTGGCCTCGGTGTGCGGGGACCTGCGCATCAGCGAGATCGTCGACATGCCGAACTGGGTGGTGTCGTTCTATTTTCCGCGTTGCGTGTTTGAATGACGGTACGTCGGCGCCGCACCCCCACCCCGCTGCTTCGCAGCGACCCTCCCCACAAGGGGGAGGGTAAAGCGCTGCCACCCTACCTCCCCCTTGTGGGGAGGTCGGACCGGAGGTCCGGGTGGGGGGCAGCGCCAAGGTTTGTGCGAATGGTGCGACGGAACCAATCCGTCGCAGGGCTCCACCCACAATGACCCTCGCCGACACCCCCGTCCTCTCCATCGCCAACCTCTCCGTCAGCGTGCGCGGCGAGGACGGCGAGCGCGATGTCGTCTCCAACCTGTCGCTGACGCTGGCGCGCGGCGAGACGCTCTGCATTGCCGGCGAATCCGGCTCCGGCAAGTCGATGACCGCGCTGGCGATCATGCAGCTTTTGCCGCAGCCGGCGGCGCGCATATCGTCAGGCATGATCCGTCTTCGGGATGGGAATCGGGGCGACACCGACCTAGCAACCCTCGACGAACGCCAGATGCGGCGCATTCGCGGCGACCGCATCGCCATGATTTTCCAGGAACCGATGACCTCGCTCAATCCGGTGCTGTCGATCGGCCGGCAACTGACCGAATCCATCGAAGCGCATACCAGCCTGTCGGCGGCGCAAGCCCGCCAGCGCGCCGTCGAGTCGTTGAAGGCGGTGCGCATTTCGGAGGCCGAAAGCCGGCTAAAGCAGTTTCCGCACGAACTCTCCGGCGGCATGCGCCAGCGGGTGATGATCGCCATGGCGCTGGCGCTCGAGCCCGACGTGCTGATCGCCGACGAACCGACGACGGCGCTCGACGTCACCGTGCAAGGCGAAGTGCTGGAGCTGTTGCGCGACCTGCAGCGCCAGCATGGCACCAGCGTCATCCTGATCACCCACGATATGGGCGTGGTTGCCGAAATGGCCGACCGGGTCATCGTCATGCGCGACGGCCGCATGGTCGAAGAAGGCACGACATCGGATATTTATGCCCAGCCGCAGGCCGACTATACGCGCGAACTGCTGGCTGCCGTGCCGCGCATCGGCAGTGGCGTCGGTCGACAGAAATCCAGGGATGCGATTGACGTCTTGAAACCGGCCAATGTCGCCGAGGTCAACGACCTGCATGTCCGCTTCGATCTGCGTGGCGGCATCTTTGGCCAGGTCACCCGCCGCGTCCACGCCGTCGAGGGCGTCAGCTTCTCGATCGCGCCCAACGAAACGCTTGCTCTGGTCGGCGAATCCGGCTGCGGCAAGTCGACGACCGCCAAGGCGCTGGCCGGACTGGCGCCGTATAGCGGCGACATCGTCATTGGCGGGCGCAATCTCTCCGGTCTTGGCCGCGACGAACGCAAGGCGGTGCGCCGTGACGTCCAGATGATTTTCCAGGATCCCTTTGCCTCGCTCGATCCGCGCATGCGCGTCGGCGACCTCGTTGCCGAGCCGCTGGTGATCCATGGCATCGCCTCCAAGGACGAGCGCCGGGAACGGGTGGCGGCGCTGTTCGAGCGTGTCGGCCTGTCGGCCGAACAGATGGAGCTTTACCCGCACGAATTCTCCGGTGGCCAGCGCCAGCGCGTCTGCATCGCCCGAGCGCTGGCGCTACGACCAAAACTGATCATCGCTGACGAAAGCGTCTCCGCGCTCGACGTCTCGGTGCAGGCGCGTGTGCTCGATTTGCTGAAGGAATTGCAGCGCGAATTCGGCGTCGCCTATCTCTTCATCTCGCACGACATGGCGGTGGTCGAGAACATTTCCGACCGCGTTGCCGTCATGTATCTCGGCCAGATCGTCGAGATGGGCACGCGCGACCAGGTGTTTTCCAACCCGCGCCATCCCTATACGAGGCGGCTGATCGAAGCGGTGCCGGTGCCCGATCCGGCCCAGCGCAGAAGCCGCTTCGCCCGCCTCGACCAGGAGATACCGAGCGCCACCCGCAGGATCGGCGAGGCGCCGCTGAAGCTGGCTCTGAACGATGTCGGCAACGGCCATCTGGTTGCTGCAGAAAGCTGAGCCGCACTGGCTGGCGATTGCAGCTTTACCTTGTTAAGCACAACCAGGACTTGTCATCTCGGGTTTACCACGCCTTAGGTAGATGACGGCCACTATACGGTCGGCGTTCTTGCCCTGGGGGAAACAGTGCTCAAGGCGGTTCTGCAGCTGCTGCCGGGTCGGTTCATGGATGTGCGCATGCGCGTATCCGCCGACTACGAGACGCGTGTCGTGGAGCGGCCCGGGCGCTGGATGAAGGCGGCCGAGCTGGAGCAGTTGAGCAGCGATCTGCGGCTGGTGGCGTCGAAGACGCTGAAAGTCGGCAGCCTGACCTACGGTGTGTTTTCCGGTGACCGCAGCCGGCTGGAACATTCCATCATCACCATCGTCTATCGCCGCAGCGACGGGCGGCCGATCGCCTTCAACGCGCTGGCGCTGATGGAGATTTCGCTGGCCGGCAACCCCTATGAAGTCTTGCACCTCGGTCTGGTCATGATCGATCCGGACGAGCGCAGCCGCGGTCTCAGCTGGATCCTCTACGGCCTGACCTGCTTCCTGATGTTTTTGCGCAACCAGTTCAGGCCGATCTGGATCTCCAACGTCAGCCAGGTGCCGGCCGTCGTCGGCATGGTCGCGGAGGCGTTCAGCAATGTGTTTCCCGGACCGCATGCCGGCGCGCGGCGCTCGCTGACCCATGTGCTTCTGGCGCGGCAGATCATGGCGCGGCACCGCCATGTCTTCGGCGTCGGCCCCGAAGCGGGTTTCGACGAAGAGCGTTTCGTCATCACCAATGCCTATACGGGCGGCTCGGACGATCTGAAGAAAACCTTCGACGAGACGGCCAAGCACCGCGAGGAGACCTTTAACGAGTTCTGCCGCAAGGAACTCGACTACGGGCGCGGCGACGATGTGCTGCAGATCGGCCAGATGAGTTTCCAGTCGGCGCGCACCTATCTCGCCGACACCGTTCCGCGCGGCTCGCTTGCCGCCCTTGCGGTAGCAGGTGCGGCGGCCACGCTGCAGCGGCTGGTTTTGCCGGTGGTTCACTGGGCCGATAGCACCCGCCAATGGAATGTGCTGAGACCATGGACACGCTGATGGCTTCATTCGTGGCGTCTCGGTTTATCCGCAAGCTGACGGCAGCCGGCCGATGATGAACCTCGACGGCACGCTCGTCGCCGACACCATCACCTCGCTGGCGGCGCTGGTTGGCCTGCTTGTCGTGATATCGATCATAGGCGGGCGCGACACGGGCGATCCGCTGTCGCAGCGCTTTCTATTCGGCCTCAAGGTGCTGGCAGTGCTGCTTGCCTGCCGCATCCTCGACTGGACCACGGGTCTTGCCTTTTTCCGCTTCGTCACCATCACGGCGGCGGGTCTGCTGCCGCTGGCCGCACTGCTGCTGACCGAAGGCCTGCTGCGCCGGCACGCGCCGTTCGCTCTCAAATTGTTCGCCGCCGGCGGTGCCCTGCTGTTCTTCGTTCTGGCGCCGATCCCGGAACGCTTTGCCGAGCCATGGCGGATGGCGGTACTACTTGCCTTCCAGTTCGGAGGTTTTCTCGCCATCGGCTGGCTGGTGATGACGCGCGATCGCGACAGCCTGTCGGCGGCCGAAAACCGCACGGTCGAGCGCATGGCGCTGTCGCTGCTGTTGATCATTCCGTTCATGGTCACCGACTACCGGCCCGGCCTGTTCGAAGTGCCGGTTCGGCTTGGCGGCATCGCCATCCTGTTCCTGTGTTGGCTGACGATCGGCCTTGGACGCGCGAGCCTCGGCCATCGCGACACGATCGGCGCCTTTACCGTGATTACGCTGAGCTCGGTTTTCGCCGGGCTGGCGCTGGGCGGCATCGACGATCTCGGCTGGCGCGGCAGTGTGCAGGGCGTGGTGATCGTGCTGTCGGCGACGCTGCTGGCAGTCATCTACAATGACAGCGTCAGCCTCACCGCGGAGAAGCGCCGCGACTCGTTGCTGAAGCATATGGCCGAGGGCGACCTCACCGATTCGGCGCGCTTCCTGCGCGGCCTGCAGAGCCATATTCTTGTCGACGGTGCGCTGATCCTGCCGGCAGCCGACCTCGGTGATTTCGACCTGAAGGTGCTGGCCCGTGCACTAGAGCAGGAGCCCGTGCGCTCGCTCGCCGATACGCAGCCGGGGGCGCCAGTCGACCAGGATATACGCGAGCAGCTGGCCTGGCTGTTCGAGAAATTTGAGGCGACCCATGTGCTGCTGGCGACGCTCGAGCCGTTGACCGTGGTGGCGCTCAACATGCCGGCGCTGGCATCGTCGCCGGGCGTGGAAATGGAGTTGCGGGCAGTCCAGCGCATGGCGATGCTGATCTCGCAGCGGCATGCGAAGGGTTGATCATACTGAACGGGCCGGCTCTTGCGTCGGCCCGTTGCCGTAGCCGGGTCAGGCGGCCTTGGTCTTCAAGGCCTCTTCGTCGCGCACCATTTTTGTCACGGCGGCGAAGTCGAGCTTGCCGGAGCCAAGGACCGGTACCTTTGAGACCACCCGCACTTCGGCCGGGACCATCAGGTCCATGGCGCCGTTGGCCTTGGCGTAGGCGAGGAATTCCGCTCGTGTGGCGCCGGATGCCTCAGTGATGAGGATCAGCTTTTCGCCCTTGCGCGCGTCGGGCACCGTGGCGACCGCCGACAGCGAGCCCTTCCACAATTCGCCGGCCAGCGCTTCGACAGCGGCGAGCGAGATCATCTCGCCGCCGATCTTGGCGAAGCGCTTGGCGCGGCCGCGAATGGTGATGAAGCCGCCTTCGTCGATAGCGACGACGTCGCCCGTATCATGCCAGCCGTCCTCCAGCGGTTCGAGCACGCCGGGCTTCTCGGCCCGGAGATAACCGGCCATGACATTGGGGCCGCGCACGAACAGCCGGCCGCCTTCGTCGACGCCGGGGACCGGATCGAGGCGGTATTCCATGCCGGGCATGATCTTGCCGACGGTTCCAGAGCGATTGTACATCGGCGTGTTGATGGAGATCACCGGCGCCGTCTCGGTGACGCCGTAGCCCTCGAGTATGCGGACGCCGAACTTCTCCATATAGGTCATGCGCGTCGCTGTCTTGACCGGCTCCGCGCCGGCAAAACAATAGCGTATCGAGCGGAAGTCGTAGGGGTGCGCGGTGCGGGCATAGCCGGAGAGGAAGGTGTCGGTGCCGAAGATGATCGTCGCGTTCGAGCCGTAGATCAGTTCCGGCACGAGGCGGTAGTGCAGCGGCGAGGGGTAGAAATAGACCGGCACGCCGGAGATCAACGGCAGCACCGTGCCCGCGGTCATGCCGAAGGAGTGGAAGATCGGCAGCACGTTGAACACCTTGTCGCCCGAATGGAAGTCGATACGCGACGCCGCCTGGGCGGCGTTGGCCAGGATGTTGCGGTGGGTCAGAACGACGCCCTTCGGCGTGCCTTCCGAACCCGAGGTGAACAAGATCACCGCCGCATCGCCGGGCTTGCGTTTCGCGCGCGGCGTCGACTTGCGCAGCAAGCCGAGCAGCTTATCCTTGAGACTGATGGCCTTTCTGAGATCGTCGAGCCACACGATGTCGACCGAGCGACCGAGTTCCTCGACTACAGCGCCGAGCTTTGCCTGTTCGACGAACGCGCGGGACGTCAGCACGGTGCGGACTTCGGCGGCCTTGCAGGCGGACAGAATATTGGCAGCACCTGCGGTGAAGTTCATCATCGCCGGAACCTTGCCGGCGGACATGACGCCGAGCAGCGTCGCGCAAGAGCCGTTGGCGTTGGGCAGCATGATGCCCAGCGTCTGCTGGTCGGCATAAAGGTTCTGGAACTTCTCACCAAGCACGGCGGCAGCCGTGAGCAGCTTGCTGTAGCTGAGAGAACCGGTGACCGGATCCTGAACTGCGAGCTGATTCATGCCGCGTTCGTTCGCCGTCTCGATGATCTTTTCCAGTACGGTCTTGTCGATGTCCTGGGTGCGGAAAACGAGATCCGACATCACCTGGTAGAGCGCGGAACCCGCCGCGGCGCGGCGCTTGCGGCCCTTCAGCTCTTGCGGCACCTCGAGCTTGACCGGTTCCAGAATGGTCACCTTGACCTTCGGGAACAGGCGGCGGCGCACATGCTGCGAGCTCAACCGCGAGAAGTAGGTCTTCTCCAGCCCGTCGATGCGCACCGGCACAACCATCGAGCCGGTCTTGTCGGCAACCATGGCGGCGCCGTCATAGACCTTCATCAGGCCGCCGGTCACCGTGATGCGTCCCTCCGGGAAGATCACCAGCGGATCGCCGCCCTGCACGATCTTGATCAGCGTGCGGGTCGACATCGGCTTGGCCGGGTTGAGCGGCAAAGCGCGGGCAAGTTTCATGAACGGCTTCATCCACCAGGCCTGGGCAATGGTGTAGTCGATGGCGAAGACCGGCTCCTCATCGGTCAGCGTCAAGGCGAGCGGACCGTCGAGGAAGCTGACATGGTTGAGCGCCAGGATCGGCGCCTTGCCGGCCGCCTTGAGGTTTTCCATACCCTCGACTTCGAGGCGCAGGAAAGCGCGGAACAGGATGGAGACGAAGTCACGGAAGGGGTTCGTCGGCAAATATTTCAGCATCAGCCAGGCGGCAATCGCATTGGCCGCGACGAGGCCGAACAGGATGCCGCCGGTCGAGACCTTCGTCTGGATCAGGGCCATGATGATGCCGCCGCCAGTCATGAAGCCGGCATTGACGATACTGACGGCGGCGACGACCCGGGCGCGCCGCGCTTCGGGCGACCAGGCCTGCACGGCGGCGAAGGTCGGCACCACCAGGAAAGCGGCTGCAATGGCCATGCCGGCGAGGTCGATGGCGACGCGGATCGTGTTTGGGCCGGCGAAGAATGCGCCAAGGGTTTCCGCCTGGGGCGACGGCGTCATGCCGGAGATGGTCCAGGCGAGATGCAGGCCGAACAGGGCGAGCAGCGCCGTGCCGACCGGTGCCGGCAACAGCACGATGCGGCCCTGCGACATCCAGGCGGCGATGGCCGAACCGATGGCGATCGAGACGGCGAACACGGCGAGGTAGACGGTGACGGCCATTTCGTTGCCGCCGAGCGAATCCTTGATCAGCACCGGCAGGAGCGAGAGCACGATGGCGCCGATCAGCCAGAACCAAGACGTCATCAGGCCGGCGCGCCAGATGCGCGTGTCGGTGCGCAATTCGGTGACCTGGCGCCAGGTCGAGCGGAAGATGTTCTTGTCGATGACAAGGTCGGGCGCCGCCGAACCGGTGGACGGGATATAGCGGCTGACGAGCCAGCAACCGACGGCGAGCGCCATCATGATCGGTCCGAACACCGCGACGCCGATACCATCGGCGGAAACGACGCCGCCGGCTATGGTGCCGCCGAGAATCGCGGCAAACGTGGCTGACTCGATCCAGGCGTTGGCCTTGGGCAGTTCCTTGCGTTCGAGGTGATCGGGCAGGATTCCGTATTTGATCGGTCCGAACAGCGCCGAGATAACGCCGAACATCAACAGCGCCGTCATCAGCACGGGAATGGACGACAGGGCGATGCCGACGACGGAGACACCCGCCGCCGCGATCTCGGCGAATTTCAGACGCTTGGCTATGAGAGCCTTGTCGAAGCGGTCGGCGAGCTCGCCGCCGAGCGCCGACAGGAGCAGGAAGGGGGCCATGAAGACGGCGCCCGCCAAGGTGACCAGTGATGCCGCCTGGTCCGCCGCCAGCGTGAACAGAATAAGGAACACCAGCGTGTTCTTGAGGAAATTATCGTTGAAGGCGGACAGGAACTGCGTCCAGAACAAGGGCGCAAAGCGCCTGGACGTCATCAGATGAGCTGTCGGTCGGTTGATCGGGGCGATTTCCATAGCGGCGACTTCCATTGGGCAAGACCGATTAAAATCCTGGCTGGATTGATCAGCGGTCTTGCGCGTTGAGCCTTGTTTAGCGGGAACCCGGTTACACTTCGTTACTGCGGCTGACTTCCATCAGCAACTTCTCGGTCTTGGCGTCTTCCAGCCGGTTGATGAAGCGGCTTGCCTCTTCCGAGTCGCGCAGCGTCTTGGTGATGGTGATCGAGGTGTGCACGAGCATGATGGCGGCCATCGCATAAAACCCCTTGGCGGCGAAGCTCGCCTCCATGAAGTAGATGCCGCCGGCCATCATCGTGGCGGCAACGGCGAAACTGGCCATGGTGAAGGTCTTCCAGGCGCTTGAGTCCTTGGGGGAATAGGTGTTCGGGGTCATCGATATGGTCCTTTCGTTTCAAGGTTAGGTTGGTTGGGCGTGGGTCTGTTTCAGGCTGGATACAATCAGGCCGGATACAATCAGACTGGATAACAATCAGGCCGGGTACGATCAGGCCGGCTTGGTCATGGTCTTCGTGAGCCGTTCGAGCACGGCGTCGGCGCTGCTTCTCAGCGGCGCGCCGCAGCCGGCGGCCGCAAGCTTCTCTGAGACCGCGGCAGGATCGCCCGACTGTTCCATCTCGGCCATGGCGGCCGCGGTGGCGTCGATCTGCTTTTGCCTGGTGCGCAGGCGCAGCAGCGTCTCCTCGGCGTCCCTGAGCGCCGACAGGCTGGAGCCGGGCGCGCTTTCTCGCAGGCGCTGGGTCGAGTCGACCGCGGCAACGATGCGCTGGCCGCGCTGCAATTCGCGCAGGCGCATTTCGGAGACGCGGATAATCCGCTTGAGACGCTCGATCTCGGTGCCGAAGCTTTTCTGCGCCTCGGCGGAGGCGTCGCGTTCGGCTTCCAGCATGGCGATGGTTTCGGCGGCTTCGCGGGCCAGTTCATTCTGTCCCTGCTCGATCGCGGCGATCGTGCGCTTCTCCAAATCGTCGATGCGGAGGACAAGCTTCTTGTACTGCGCGACTTCCTGTTCATTCTGGGCGATGGCAATTGCAACCGCCCGGCGGGCGGCCGCGATAGCGTCGGCGCAATCGCGGATCTGCTGGCGCAGGATTATCAGCGCGTTGCGGTCGACGACCGCCTCGGCGGCTTCGTAGCTTCGGCCGCGAACGAGAGCAAAAAACTGTTTCAACATTTCCGTTTCTCCTCTATGAACGTTGTTCACGACCCAATGTAGCACACCGTGAACGGCGTTCAAGGATAAAATGAACGTTGTTCATGACTTGCGCATAAGAGAAGGTTAATGACCGCAAAACGGGACGCCAAACGCGAGGACCTCAAAGGCAGGCTGATCGAGGCCGCGCAAGCGCGCATCCAGTCCTCGGGGCTCGCCGGTCTGCGTGCGCGCGACATCACGGCCGATGCCGGCTGCGCGCTGGGCGCGCTCTACACCGCCTTCGCCGACCTGGACGAGCTCATCCTGCACGTCAACTCGATCACGCTGGCAAGACTTGGGGCGGCGTTGGAACAGGAGGCGACCGGCGCGGCCGAGCCAAGGGCCAAGCTGAGGGCTCTGGCCAAAGCCTATCTCTCTTTCGCGCGCGACAATCGCATGGCGTGGAAGGCGCTGTTCGAGCATCGCATGGCGCCAGGCGTGGCGGTGCCCGGATGGCATCTGGCCGAACATGCCGTGCTGATCCAGCATCTCGTCGAGCCGCTGGCGGCGCTGCTCCCGGCGGCGGCAACGCCGGAGCTTTTGGCCCGCGCGCGCACGCTGTTCTCCGCCGTGCATGGGATCGTCGCCATCTCGCTCGAAGACCGTTTCATTGGCCTGGCGTCCACCGATCTCGAAAGTGAGCTGCTGGGTTTCGTCGGCACGCTGGTGAGCGGACTGGAGACGGAAAGGGAATGAACTGCTGCGATCGGCTCTTGCCTCACGGCACTCTGCCCTTATGAAGATCGTGGCGCGAACTGCCGGTTGATCCAGGCCGGCTGAGACTGTTGGGGGATACCCGGTGACAATCGATCAGAACCGTCGGTTTCGACCCGAAATACAAGGGTTGCGCGGACTGGCCGTCGCTCTGGTCGTCGTCTTTCACCTGTGGCCCCATGCTCTTCCCGGCGGATATATCGGCGTCGACGTCTTTTTCGTCATCTCTGGCTATCTGATCACCGGGCTGCTGGCGCAGATGGCGCTGCGCGACGGTCGCGTCTCGCTGATCGAATTCTATTCGCGACGAATCCGCCGGCTCCTGCCAGCAGCGATCCTGGTTCTATTGGTGACGCTGCTCGGTACGCTGCTGTTCATTTCCAAGGCGCGCTGGGAGGAAACGGCCAACCAGATCCTGGCCAGCGCGCTCTATGTCGAGAACTGGCGTCTGGCCCACGAGGCAGTCAGCTATCTCGACGCCGACAATCTGCCGACGCCGGTGCAGCATTACTGGTCGCTTTCCATAGAAGAGCAGTTCTACATCGTCTGGCCGGTGCTCATGATCGGCGTGATCTGGCTGGCGCGGCGATGGCATCTCTCCTTGCGACGATGCTTGGCGACGACATTGTCGCTCGTTTTCCTGGCATCGCTGGCCGCCTCGGTCATCCTGACGAAAACGGATTCGGCACAGGCCTATTTCGTCAGCCATACACGCCTGTGGGAATTGGCGTTGGGCGGCCTGCTGGTGCTTGGCGAGCACCGGTTCCGCCTGGGCGCGGGTGCAAGCCGGGTGATGGCGCTTGCCGGCACCGCCGGCATCCTTGCCTCCGCTCTTCTGTTTTCAGCGGCGACACCGTTCCCTGGCCTCAGTGCGTTGCTGCCAACCCTGGCCACCGTGCTCATCATCCTGGCTGGCGAAGGCCAAGCCGGTCGGTTTCGTGGGCTCGATTTGTGGCCGCTTCGGTTCATCGGCGATAGGTCCTATTCGATCTATCTCTGGCATTGGCCGTTGATCACATTCTTCCTGGGACAGGGCTTTTCGCTGACCTTTGCCAGTGGTGCCGGCCTGATTGCGGTGACCGTGGTCCTGTCGGACCTGTCTTATCGCTATGTCGAACAACCCTGCCGGCAATCCCGGGGTGCCTGGTGGAAGCCGCTGGGGTACGGCACCATCGCTGTCCTGGCATGCGTGGCGGCATCGGAGGGGCTGCTGCATTTCGTGACGACGCAACGCACCGACATTACGCTGATCGGCACGCCGGCCTATCCCGGGCCTGCCGCCTTGCTGACCGGCGCCGCGGTTCCGGACGATGTTGACCTCCTGCCGCCGCTGGCCAGGCTAAGGCGGGATGTGTCGAGGTTGTTCTCGGCGGGATGTCAGCAGAACCTCAAAGGCGCAAAACCGGTGGGATGCGTGCTGGGCGACCCCGCCGGCCCGAAAACCATCGTCCTCGTTGGCGATTCCCACGCTGCCCAATGGGGTCCAGCCTTGAACAAGATCGCCAGGGACCGCAAATTCAAACTGGTTTCTTTCTCGAAATCCGCCTGCGCATTCGCGCGTGCGCCTACCAAGTCGGACGGCAAACCGTATCCATCTTGCTACGAGTGGAGGGAGAAAGTGCTGGCTGAGGTTTTAAAGCTCAGGCCGCTCGCCGTCATCACCAGCCAGTCCAACGCCGGATCGGTTCCGGATGACCTGATGATCGAGGGGCTGCGCAATGTCTGGAGCGAACTGACCGAGGCAGGTTCGCAGATCATCGTCATCCGCAACACGCCCTTGATGCGATTCGAACCCGGCGATTGCCTGAGCGCCACGCCCGCAAAATGCTCCACCAAAAGAAGCGACGCCGAGCTCAACAACCTGTTGGCGCTTGCCGCGGAGGGTCAGAAAAACGTGCGCGTCGTCGATATGACTGACGCTTTGTGCGGACCGGAACTATGCCCGGCGGTCGTCGGCAATATGATCGTCTGGCGCGACACCGGTCATTTGACGGCCACCTATTCGCTTGCGCTCGCGCCTTATCTCGCCCCCAGGCTCGGCCTGTGATGCGATTCCCAAAGCGAAAGGGCCTCGCGCTTTCCCAAGTTGCTCCAGCAGGCACAGAGTCCAGATATTTTCGGGACGAGCAAAGAAATGGAAATTCCGCTGGTGGAGCTGAGGAGGATCGAACTCCTGACCTCGTCATTGCGAACGACGCGCTCTCCCAGCTGAGCTACAGCCCCGTCCAGCGGATGGCGCATTTATCGAAGGCTGCGGTTTCCTGTCAAGGCGGGGTTTTGCCGAAATCCCTTGTGCCCGATGCTTGTAGGCGACCGGCCCTTGCCGGTTTCGCGCTCAATGGCTACATGTCGGCAACAATCGGAGACCGGCATGCTCGCCCTCATTCAAACAATCGTCATGGCGCTGGACCTGTACTGGTGGGTCATCATCGCCTCGGCGATCTTTTCCTGGCTCTATGCGTTCAACGTCGTCAACTCGCGCAATCAGTTCGTCGGCAGCATCGGCAACCTGCTCTACCGGCTGACCGAGCCGGCGCTGCGTCCAATCCGTCGGTTCATGCCCGACCTTGGCGGCGTCGACATCTCGCCGATCATCCTGCTTCTGCTCCTGTTCTTTCTCAGGCAGCTCATTCTCACCACGATAGCGCCGCTGGTCCTGTGAACCTGACGGCGGCATGAGCGCGCCATTCCGCTTGCGCGCCGACGGCATCGACCTGTTTATCCGGCTGACGCCGAAGTCTTCCGTGGACAGGCTCGGAGGCGTGGAGACGATGGCCGACGGGCGCAGCCATTTGAAGGCGCGCGTGCGCGCCGTGCCGGAGAATGGCGCGGCCAATCAAGCATTGCAAAGACTTGTCGCCAAGGCGCTGGGAGTTCCCGCATCGGCGGTGTCGGTCGTTGCTGGCGCTACCGCTCGCTTGAAGACGCTACGCGTGAATGGCGATCCGGCGGCGCTGGTGACGAGCATCAAAGCGCTCGGCCGTTAGTCCTCAATCCCCCAGCGGCAACTTTGGATCGTCGACCTTCAGCGTGTTCACGCTCTGCTTGATGCGGCGCAGGTTTTCCAGAACCCTTGGTCCGCGCGTCTCGGCCACCGAGGTGACGATAATGTCGACGATCGAAAGCAGCGCATAGCGCGACGAGGTCGGCTTGTAGATGTTGCCGTCCTCCAGCGACTGGAACTGGATGACGGTATCGGCGGCCTTGGCCAGCGCTGATTCCGGCGGGGTTACGGCGATGGTGGTGGCGCCATATTGCTGGGCCACCTGCACGGCGTCGATCACCGAGCGCGCATAGCCGGACACCGAGAACGCGATCAGCGTCGTCTCCGATGTGGCGACCGCGGCATACATGCGCTGCAATTGCCCGTCGATCTGCGCCAGCACCGGCACGCCGAGCCTAAACAGCCGGTTCTGCATCTCGGTCGCCATCATCGAGGAAATGCCGCCGGAGCCGATGCACAGCACATTGCCCGAACTGACGATGCGCGCGGCCACGCCCACCAGCGTCTTCATGTCGAGGTTTTCGCTGGCGCGCTGGATGGCGGCGATTGCCGCTTCGGTGATGGCCGACGCAATGCGCTGCTCGCGCGCGTCCCGGTTCAGCGGTTCGGGCGATAGATACTGGCCGCCAATGGCGATCGCCTGCGCCAGGTAGAATTTGAAATCGCGCAGACCCTCGCAGCCGAGATTGCGGCAGAAACGGGTGACCGTCGGCTCGCTGACGCCGACGCGCGCGGCAATTTCCGAGATTGCCGCCTTGGAGGCAAAGTCGAGATCTGTGAGCACGAGACCGGCCAGGCGGCGGTCCGATTTGGTGCCGTCCTGCGACATCAGCTGCAGGCGCGTGATGATGTCGGCCGGCGTTTTCATTTCTGGGTTGTCGTCTTCATCGTGGTATTTTCGTTTTCATGCCGGCGCTCATAGCGGCAGGCCTGTCGCCGTGTCGAACAGATGGATGTTGCCCGGCGCTACCGAGACCGGCAGCAGTTCACCCGGCTTGACCTGGATCCGGTCGCGGAACACGGCGCGCACCGTGTCGGCACCGATCGCACCATAGACATGGGTTTCCGAGCCGGTCGGCTCGACGACATCGACCTTGATCGCCATCGCGTCGACAGCCTCGCCGATGACGAAGTGTTCGGGCCGTATGCCGGCCTCGACCGTGCTGCCAGCCGGCACCGTCTTGCTGCCGAGCGCCAGTCGCCCTCCGCCGGCCGATTCGAACCAGCTTTTCTCGGGCGTCGTCTTCAGGGCGCCGGAGACAAAACTCATCGACGGCGAGCCGATGAAGGAGGCGACGAATTTGTTGGCGGGACGGTCGTAGAGTTCCAGCGGTGCGCCGACCTGCTGGATCTTGCCGCGGTCCATCACCACGATGCGGTCGGCCATGGTCATGGCCTCGATCTGGTCGTGGGTGACATAGACGATGGTCGATTTCAGCCGCTGGTGCAGCGCCTTGATCTCGGTGCGCATCTGCACGCGCAGTTGCGCGTCGAGATTGCTGAGCGGCTCGTCGAACAGGAACACCGAGGGTTCGCGCACGATGGCGCGGCCCATTGCGACGCGCTGGCGCTGGCCGCCCGACAGTTCCCGGGGATAGCGGTCGAGATAGGAGAACAGGTTGAGGACGCCAGAGGCCTTTTTCACCTTGGCGTCGATTGCCGTGCGGCTTTCGCCGCGGATCTTTGGGCCAAAGCCGATGTTGTCGGCCGCTTTCAGGTGCGGAAACAGCGCATAGGACTGGAAGACCATCGCGATGTTACGCTGCTGTGGCGGCAAATCGTTGGCGCGCACGCCGCCGATCAAGAGGTCGCCTGAGGTGATCGGCTCCAGCCCGGCCAGCATGCGCAGCAAGGTCGACTTGCCGCAGCCGGAAGGGCCGACCAGCACGACGAACTCGCCGCTCTTGATGTCGAGGCTGATGTTTTCGAGGATCTTATGGCGTCCGAAAGATTTCGACAGGTCGCGGAACTCGACATCGGTCATGGTCAGGCTCCCAATATGTCGTCGATGAAGGGCAGGAAGCCGGCGGTCAGTCCGGCGTCGACCGGCACCACCGCGCCGGTTATCCCCGATGCGCGATCCGAAACAAGGAAGGCCACCGCTTCGGCCACTTCCGTGGCGTCGACGATGCGGCCGAGCGGATAGAGCCGCTTGAGCTTGCCGAGAACATCCGGGTTCTTGGCCAGCCGATGGTCCCATGCGGCGGTGCGGATCGAGCCGGGGCAGACGACATTGGCGCGCAGCCCGTTGCGGCCGAGTTCCACAGCGATCGCTTTGGCATAGGCATTGATGCCGGCCTTGGCTGCGGCATAGGCCGGGTTGCCGAAGTGGGCGATGGCGTTGACGGAAGAGATGAAGACGACGCTGCCCGAACCGCGCGCGGCCATTGCCTTGATCAGCGGATCGGCGAACAGCATCACCCCGGTCAGATTGAGGTCGAGTTCATGCGTGATCTTGTCGGGGGTCAGCGCTGCAAGAGTCTCGGCGCGCGTCCAGCCGGCATTGTTGATCAGGATGTCGGGCACGCCGTCTTTCTCGAGGATCGCCGTGATCGCGGCATCGGTGGAGATCCGGTCGAGAAGGTCGAAGACGTGGCGCGACGCCAGATGCGGACTGCCGAGCTGGTCTTGCGACTGGTCGCAGCCGACGACGCGCGCGCCTCGTTCGGCCAGCAGCGCCACAATAGCCGAGCCGAGCCCGCCGCCGGCGCCGGTCACCAGCACGGTCTTGCCTGCGAATTCGGCCGTTGAAACCACGCTGCGCGCCTCCCTGGGATCTACGATAATCGGAAAACGCTATTTTAAGAAATGTAATTAAGCAACAGGATAATCCGCTTGCACAGCGCGAAATCATGGATAATGTAGGAAAGTCACATAAAGCCGTGGCCGCCTCAAAGCCGCAAGAGTGCAGACGCAATCAAATGGGAGAGATCGAATGAAGCTTGCAAAATGGACTGTCGGCGTGATGGCCGGAATGAGCCTGCTCGCCCTGGCCGCGCAGGCAGATGCCGGCGAGGTGCGCGTAACCGTCGCCGAATACAGCGCCAAGACCGGCCCGTATTTCGAAGCGGTGAAAAAGGAATTCGAGGCAGCCAACCCGGGTATCACCGTCAAGTTCGAAGTTGTGCCGTGGGACGTGCTGCTGCAGAAGCTGACCACCGACATCACGGCCGGTACCAATGCCGACCTGTCGATCATCGGCACCCGCTGGCTGATCGATTTCGTCCAGCAGGATGTCGCCGAGCCGCTCGACGCCTACATCAAGCCAGACTTCAAGGACCGCTTCATCGACACCTTCCTGTCGCCGTCGATCATGGAGGGCAAGACCTATGGCCTGCCGATCGCGGCCTCGGCGCGCGCCATGTACTACAACAAGGAATTGTTCGAGAAGGCCGGAATCGCCAACCCGCCGGCAACCTGGACCGAGTTGCAGGAGGATGCGCGCAAGATCAAGGCACTGGGCACCGGCACGTTCGGCTTCGGCCTGCAGGGCAAGGAGATCGAGACCGACGTCTATTATTATTATGCGATGTGGTCGCAAGGCACCGAGATTCTCAACAAGGATGGCACGTCGGGCCTCGGCACGCCGGGCGCGCTCGAAGCCGCCAAGCTCTACAAGTCGATGATCGACGAAGGCCTGACGGAACCCGGCGTCACCTCCAACAACCGCGAGGACGTCCAGAACCTGTTCAAGCAGGGCAAGGTCGGCATGATGATCACCGCGCCCTTCCTGTCCAACCAGATCAAGGACGAGGCGCCGAACCTGAAATACGGCGTGGCCGCTATCCCCGCCGGACCGACCGGCGCGCGCGGCACGTACGGCGTCACCGATTCCATCATCATGTTCAAGAATTCCAAGAACAAGGATGAGGCCTGGAAGCTGCTCGACTTCCTGTTCACCACCGAACAGCGCGCCAAGTTCACGCAAGGGGAAGGCTTCCTGCCGGTGAACAAGGAAGAGGCCAAGATGGACTATTACGTCAACAATGCCGATCTGGCAGCGTTCACCGCGCTGCTGCCCGACGCCCGCTTTGCGCCGGTCATCCCCGGCTGGGAAGAAGTCGCCCAGATCACCTCGGATGCCATGCAGAAGATCTATCTCGGCGGCGACCCCGAGGCAGGCTTGAAGGAAGCGGCTGCCAAGGCCAACGCCGTGATCAAGAAATAGGGCGTATCTCCCTGCGCCCGGGGCGCCCCAGAGATCGGGGCGCGCCACACTTTCCTCTCCCTCCGGAGGGGGGAGAGGTGGCTCGGCGAAGCCGAGACGGAGTGGGGGAACCACCTGGCAACCGCCGCGATGGACATAGGAAGGGCAATAGGGGCAAACATCACCTCGCCTTGCGCCCCAAGGGTCGACATCCACTCCGTCGACCCCCCCCCCCCCCCCCCACGAGAGACGCCCCAACACCCCCCCCCCCCCCCGCGGGCGGGGGGCGGCAGCACCCGCCCCCCGGGGGGAGG